>NZ_NKIS01000023.1:0-18292 GCF_002278815.1 Novosphingobium sp. PASSN1
ATCACTCACGCGGCATTGCTGGATCAGGCTTTCGCCCATTGTCCAATATTCCCCACTGCTGCCTCCCGTAGGAGTCTGGGCCGTGTCTCAGTCCCAGTGTGGCTGATCATCCTCTCAGACCAGCTAAGGATCGTCGGCTTGGTAGGCCTTTACCCCACCAACTACCTAATCCTACGCGGGCTCATCCTTTGCCGATAAATCTTTGGTCCGAAGACATCATCCGGTATTAGCAGTCATTTCTAACTGTTATTCCGAAGCAAAGGGCAGATTCCCACGCGTTACGCACCCGTGCGCCACTAGACCCGAAGGTCTCGTTCGACTTGCATGTGTTAGGCATGCCGCCAGCGTTCGTTCTGAGCCAGGATCAAACTCTCAAGTTTTGTCAAAATATCTCACGGCACGGGAAAAACCCGCCAACCGCACGATACCTAACTTCGGGAGCCGATACCTGCACTTGTCAAACGTATGGTTACGTAAGGACATGCTTTGGCATCGACTTGGTTACCGGTTTCCGAGGCCCAAAGACCCTCAGAACCGGGCGCCGTCGCCCACATGTCCCTTCATCTAAACTAACAATGTCAAAGAACCCACCAAACAAATTTGGCGGACAACCAGCACTCCCCGATTTTCCTACCGGGGGACTTGGTGTCCGTCTATGTTGGCGACCGGTTGAAGGGGAAGCGAAGCCGCCGTCCCTGCCGGTGAACGGGCATATATGGAGGGGGTTCCGACCCGTCAACGGGTTTCTGTATTTTTATTGAAACAAGCTTCAAAGGCCCCGGGATCTCGGCACTTTGCGGTACCGCTCGGTCCTCCGGGATTCCTCAGCCAGACGAATCACCCTCTGAATTTTCGCAGAATCGCGCCGATTTCGTCCCGACTCGCCATCGTAAGCAAAACCTTAAGCGCCTTCGGGCTAGTCCGGATCGGACATGACCAGCGATTCTCCTCACGCTTCCGCGCCCGCCAAGATTGCAGGCATGGACAGCGCTCTTTCCGTGCCCGCGCACGAGAGCCCGCGTGTGTGCGTGATCGTACCGGCCTATGGGGTTGCCCACTTGCTCGGCGAGGCTTTGACCTCCCTCCAGCACCAGACGTTCAGCCAGTGGGAATGCATCGTCATCGATGACGGTGCACCCGATGACGTCTCCGGGGCGGTCGCGCCGTTCCTTGGCGATCCACGGATCCGGTTCCTTGCAACCGCCAATCACGGTGTCTCCACTGCGCGCAACACCGCCATCGCCGAGGCTAGGGCGCCGCTTGTTGCGCTGCTCGATGGCGATGATCTGTTCCGCCCGGACTACCTCGCCACAGTCGTGCCGATCCTTGAAGCGGATCCCGATGTCCGCCTCGTGACCTGCAATGCCCAGATATTCGGTGCGGTTGCGCGGCTGCGCAATTGCGTGGAGCGCCCGCATGCCCTGCAGGGCCGCCTCGAAGATGTGCTCGACCGTTCGTTCAACGTCTATATCGGCACCACCTTCCGTCGTGCGGATTTCGCCGCGGTCGGCGGTTTCGATACCCGCATGGCGCAGTCGGAAGACTTTGATCTGTGGGTCCGCCTGATGATGCTGGGCGGCACGGCGCGCTATGTACCCGAAGTGCTCGCCCAATACCGGGTCCGGCCCGGCAGCGCATCAGCCAATGCCGGGCGGATGCTGCTCGGCAATATCCGGACATACGAGAAAGCCCGCGCCGCGCTTCCCGCCCATGCACCCGAGATTGCGCTGCTCGATCGCCTGCTGGCGGACAGCCGCGCCGCACTGGCCTTCGAACATGCGATTGATTGCATCGTCGATGGCGATACCCGGCGCGGCCTTGTCGAACTCAGGCGTGCACGCCAGCAGGTCAGCGGCATCACCTGGCGCGCCTCCTTCCTGCTGTGGCACTTCTTCCCCGTCCTCGCCCGCCCGATGTTGCGCTGGCGCCGCCGCGCCCACAGCCGCGGTGCGGCAGGCTCTGCCGTCTATCCCAGCTTCCTTGAGGTCGAGGGATGAACATGGCGCAGCCCGCCCCAGCGATCACCGTTGCGATGAGTGTCTATAATGGCGCCGCCCATCTCGCGCCCGCCATCGAGAGCGTGCTCGCGCAGACATTCGCCGATTTCGAATTCCTCCTGCTCGACGATGGCTCCACCGATGCCACTCGCACGATTGCCGAAAGCTTTGCCGCACGCGATCCGCGCATCCGCGTGATCTCGCGCCCCAATCGCGGCCTCGTCTTCAGCCTCAACCAGCTGTTTGCCGAAGCCCGCGCGCCCATCGTCGCCCGGTTCGATGCAGACGACGTCTGCCACCCGGAACGGCTCGCCCGCCAGCATGCCTTCCTCATGGCCCATGCCGATCACGGCCTTGTCGGGGCGGATACGCGCTATATCTACGCGGGCGGCAAGCCCGCGCCCAAGGCCCCGATCAACCGGCCACGCGATCACGATGGCATCGTGCGCAATCTCGAAGACGGCCCAAACCTCTGCCACAGCGTCATCATGGTCCGCCGCGAGCTGGTGCTTGCGGCGGGCGGCTATCGCAGCGCCTATACCCATGCCGAAGATCAGGATCTGTGGCTGCGGCTCAGCCGCAAGACCCGGCTGCACAACCTGCCCGAGTGCCTGCTCGATTACCGCATCACCCCCGGCCAGGTCTCTTCGCGCCACATCATCACCCAGGCCCGTCATGCTGCCATCGCATGGCTGGCGCATCGCGCGGTGATCGAACACGGCACCGATCCCACTGCAGGCCTTGCCGCCCTGCCCGCCACGAACGCGCTCGATGCGCTGCTCGGCCCCGGCAGCGCAGCCTATGTCCGCCGCCGCATCGTCGCCCGCGCGCTCTATGCGCCCGGTGCACTTGCGAACGAAGGCTGGGACGCGCTCCTCGGCCATATCGCCGACGCTGGTCCCAGCGCCGAACTCTGGCGCGTCGCGGCCCGCATGCTGCGCGCCGGACGCCTGCTTCAGGCCGCCCGTACCGCGCTCCAACTCGCCAGGCACGCGGCATGACGCGCGCCGCCAATCCCAGCCGCGCCGACCGGCTTGCGGCAGACCTCGCCGATCTGCCCCCCGCCATGTCGGTGCGCACGGCCGCCGCGTGGGCGCTGGTCTCGCAATATTCCTCCTTCGCGATCCAGTTCGCCGCCAGCATCGTGCTCGCGCGCTGGTTCATCACCCCGGCAGACCTCGGCCTGTTCTCGATCGCCTTCGCGGCGGTCACGCTGGTCGCCTTCCTGCAGGACTTCGGCGTCAACCGCTATATCAACGGCGAGCGCGAGCTGACCGCGCAAAAGCTCCAGACGGCGTTCACGATCTCGGTCACTTTCGCGTGGAGCATCGGCCTTCTCGCCATCCTCGCCTCAGGCCCCATCGCCGCATTCTATCATGATCCCGCGCTGCGCCCGGTCGCGTTGGTGATTGCCTGTTCCTACCTCCTCGTGCCGCTCGCGATTGTCCCGCAGGCCACCTGCCAGCGGCGGATGGACTACAAGTCGAACACGATGATCGAGGTCGGCTCCTCCATCGCCAACGCCGCCGTCGCGATCACCCTCGGGGTCTTGGGCTATGGCGGAATCGCGCTCGCGTGGGGGGCGTTCGCCCAGCAGGCAGCGCGCCTTGTCATCAGCCAGTGGCGTGCCGGGTTCATGCTGCCCTGGCCGCTGCGGCTTGGCGGGGCCGAACCGATCCTGCGCCTCGGGGCCACCAACAGCGTGCTGGCCACCGCCTATTCGATCACCGGCCGCGCGCCCGAACTCGTCATCGGCCGCCTGATCGATACCGCCGCTGTCGGCCTGTTCGCGCGCGCTTCGGGCCTTGCGCTGCAATTGCGCCTGCTCGTGGCGGGTGCGGTTACCGGCGTGTTCTATCCCGCCTTCCGCCGCGTGCGCGATAATGGCGAGCCGCTCGGGCCGCCCTACTTGCGCGTCGTGGCCGCCTATACTGGCGTCACCTGGCCAGCCATGGCGGGGATAGCGGTCCTCGCTCAGCCGATCATCCACCTACTGTATGGCGAGCGGTGGATGGCCGCCGCCCCGCTGCTTGGCTGGGTCGCGCTCTCGCAGCTGTGCTATGTTGCGCTCCCGCTCAACGGCGATCTCCCCGTCCTGCTCGGCCGCACGAAAAGCCTGCTGCGTTGCACCGTGCTGGAAACGCTGACATCCGTGCTGTTTCTCGCCATCGCCGCGCCGTTCGGCCTGATCTGGGTGGCTATCTCGCGCTTTGCCCACGGCCTCGTGTTCATCGCGATCTATGCCCCGCTCCAGCGCGAGATGCTGGGCCTTGCCTGGCGCGATCTCGGCGTGATCTACTTTCGCAGCCTCACCGTCACAGCGGCCGCCATCGCCCCGGTGCTGATCAGCTATGAAGTGTGGCACCCCGCCGCCGAAGCCGGCGCGTTCCAGATGCTGTCCACCGCTGCTGCGGGCGCGTTCTTCTGGCTGATCGCACTGCGCATTGCCGGGCATCCGCTGTTTGGCGAGATCACCGGCCTTTTGGGTGAGGTCATCGCGGGCCTGCGCCAGCGCCGCGCCAGCATCTCCCTCTCCTGATCCGGGCGACCTACTGTTTCCCGTAGGCAGCTTAGCGGGAAAGGCGTAAGCTGCGGCGCAGGAGAAGGACGCCATGGGCATTCTGGCCATCACCGCCACCGGCGCACTCGCGCTGGCCACCCCCGCACCGCTGCCCCCGCCGCAAGGCGACGTGGAGATCGTGAAGGCCGACATCGACCGGCACGACCGCATGACCGTCCCCGTGCGGATCGGGCATCATGGCGGCTCGGCTGGTCCCTTCGATTTCCTTGTCGATACCGGGGCCGAACGCACTGTGCTCGCCCGCGATATCGCCACGCGCCTGCGCCTGCCCACCTCGGGGCAAGGCCTCCTCATCGGCATTGCCGGCACGCAGAGCGTCGATCTCGTTGAAATAGATGAGATCAACCTCGGCCGCCGCAGCTTCTACGGCCTCACCGCCCCATTGCTCGAAGGCAGCAACATCGGCGCGGACGGCATCATCGGGCTCGACAGCCTGCAGGACCAGCGCGTCCTCCTCGATTTCACGCGCAAACGCATGACCATCGGCGATGCGATGCAACTCGGCGGCGGACGCGGGTTCGAGATCGTGGTGCAGGCCCGCCGCCGCTCGGGCCAGCTGATCATGACCAATGCCGTGATCGACGGCGTGCGCACCGATATCGTGATCGACACCGGCTCTGATACCTCGATCGGCAACCGCGCCCTGCAAAAGGCGCTCGCCAAGCGCCACAAGGGCGAGACGACCGAGCTCCAGTCCGTCACGGGCCAGATCATCACCGCCGATATCGCCATGGCCCGCACGGTCAAACTCGGCACGATGACGATGAGCAATGCGATGCTCGTGTTTGCCGACACCCCGGCCTTCGACAAACTGGAGATGGTCAAGCGGCCCGCGATGTTCATGGGGATGAACCAGCTCAAGCTGTTCCAGCGCGTCGCCATCGATTTCTCGACCAAGCGCATCCTGTTCGATCTGCCCGACAGCGCGGAAATCCCGATCCGGTTCTGAGCGGTAAGCGCTTGGGGCTGGCGAAACGCGCCAAAGCCCCTATCTGGGAACAATGCCGCCAGATACCGCAACAAACACTGCCGATGCCCGCCACGATGGCTGGGGCACGCTGCGCCGTTTCCTGCCCTACCTCTGGCCGCGCGACAATCCGGTGCTGCGGCGGCGGATCATTGGCGCCACGCTGCTGATCCTTGCCGCAAAGGCCACCACCCTTGCCCTCCCCTATGCCTACAAGCGCGCCATCGATGCGATGAGCCTGCCGGGCACGACGGCTGGCACCGCCAGCGGCGCCTATGCCGTCGCGCTCGCCTTTGTGCTGGCCTATGCGCTCGGCCGTTTCAGCAGCGTCGCGTTCGACAACTTGCGCAACATCGTGTTCGAACGCGTCGGGCAGGACGCCACCCGCGCGTTGGCGGAAGACGTGTTCAGCCGCCTGCACAAGCTGTCCTTGCGCTTCCACCTTGCCCGCCGCACCGGCGAAGTCACCAAGGTGATCGAGCGCGGCACCAAGAGCATCGATGTGATGCTCTATTTCCTGTTGTTCAACATCGCCCCCACGGTGATCGAACTCGCCGCCGTCGCGGTGATCTTCTACATCAGCTTCGGCTGGCCGCTCGTTGCCGCCACGGCGCTGGCCATCATGCTCTATGCGTGGACCACGCGCACGATCACCGAATGGCGCAACGCGCTGCGCGAGAAGATGAACCGGCTCGATGGGCAGGCGATGGCCCGCGCAGTCGATTCGCTGCTGAACTACGAGACGGTGAAGTATTTCGGCGCCGAAGTGCGCGAGGAAGCCCGCTACGCCTCGGCCACCCGCGCCTATGCCGAAGCCGCAGTGAAGAGCGAAAACTCGCTCGGCATGCTCAACATCGCGCAGGCGCTGATCGTCAATCTGCTGATGGCGGGCGCAATGGCCTATACCGTGTGGGGCTGGGCGCAGGGCCGCCTCACGGTCGGCGACGTGGTCTTCGTCAACACCTACCTGACCCAGCTGTTCCGCCCGCTCGACATGCTCGGCATGGTCTACCGCACCATCCGGCAGGGCCTGATCGACATGGCCGCGATGTTCAAGCTGATGGACGAGCCGCAGGAAGTATCCGACGCCCCCGGCGCGCCCGCGCTGCTGATCCGCCAGCCCGCCGTCGTGTTCGAAAACGTCGTGTTCGGCTATGATCCCGATCGCACCATCCTCCACGGCCTCAGCCTCGAAATTCCCGCCGGCAGCAAGGTCGCCATCGTCGGCCCCTCGGGCGCGGGCAAATCGACCATCGCGCGCCTGCTGTTCCGGTTCTACGATCCGCAGCAAGGGCGGATCCTGATCGACGGGCAGGATATTGCCTCGGTCACCCAGAAATCCCTGCGCGCCGCGCTCGGCATCGTTCCGCAAGATTCGGTGCTGTTCAACGAAAGCCTTGGCTACAACATCGCCTATGGCCGCGACGGCGCAGGCCCCGCGGATATCGAAGCCGCAGCCCGCGCCGCTGCGCTGATGCCGCTGATCGAACGCCTGCCCAAGGGCTTCGAAACCGAAGTCGGCGAACGCGGCCTCAAGCTTTCGGGCGGCGAAAAGCAGCGCGTCGCCATCGCCCGCACGCTGGTCAAGAACCCGCCCATCGTCCTGTTCGATGAAGCCACCAGCGCGCTCGATACGCGCACCGAGCAGGACATCCTCGCCACGATGCGCGGCCTTGCCCAGCAGCGCACCACGATCTCGATCGCGCACCGCCTTTCGACCATCGCGGATTCGGACTGCATCTTCGTGCTCGATCAGGGGCGGCTCGTCGAAAGCGGCAGCCATCCCGAACTGCTGCGCCGCGATGGTCTTTATGCTGAAATGTGGGCGCGGCAGGCCGCCGAACAGGCCGATCTCAGCGAAGCGGCGGAATAGGCTCTCGGTTTCGGGACAAACCCATGCACCTTTTCATCCTTGCCGCCGCCCTATCCGGCGCACTGCCTGCTCCGCTCGCGCAGGACCAGCCCGCCGCTGCATCAGCAGCCCCAGCCGTACCCGCCGAACCCTGCGCCACTGCCGGCGGCCTCCTCCCCGGTTCCGGCCTGTGCCGCGATGCCGCCATGGCCCGCCTGCCCAGCACCCGCCGCAACGCGTGGACGCCCCCAATCGGCTGCGACACTACCGCGCAGGAAATCCCGCTCGGCGCTGGCCGCTGGCTGCTCTATGCCGCGCAGCGCTGCGGCGAGGCCGTGGCGCGGCTCGAAGCAGCCCCCGGGCCGTCCAACAGCCAGCCCACTAGCCAGCAGGGTGTGCTCGAACTGCGCTATGCTGCAGCTGCACGCAGCAAGGTCCTGCCCGGCAAGCGCGCCCTCACGCTTGTGGAAGGCAAGCCCGCGCCTTACGAAGCCGTCCATGCGCTTGTAATGAACAGCCTGTCGCCCAAGCAGGTCCGCGATTGCGCCCTGCGCACGCCAGATGTCGAAGGCTATCCGATCGACGCGCTGGTGTTCGATCTGCCCCCAGCCGAGGCCCGCAAGACCGCCGCGCTCGATGAACCTTGCGGTCCCTATGGCCGCTCTGCCCGCACCGACAGCTATTGGCGCCTGTTTGACGGGATCGGCGTGTTCTACGCTTTCGGCGATGACCAGCCGGAGTTCGACCCGGCCAGCCTGACGGTCTACACGCCGGGCAACTGAAAGCTCACTTCACCACATCGGCCTCGTGCCACACCACCGCCTGCGCGGCTTTCATGCAGCCGCCCTCTTCATCCCAGGTGATCGTGGGCGAACCATAGAGCCGCCAGCCCTGCATCAGCGCTTCGGACACGCGCTCGCAAAAGGCGCGGTCGTCCTTGCCGGTGAGGAGGCGGTAGATCGGGCGGTCTTCGGGGGTGCTGTACATCCCTGATGTATAGAGCATGGCAGCCCCGCCTGCATCACCGTTCCTTGCCCCCGTGAATCCTTGCCCCCCGTGAAACCTTGCCCCCCGTGAAACCTTGCAAAGCGTGCCGGTTCGTTCACCCTGCGCGGGGAGTGGGGGACATCATGGCGGATCAGGCACTACCGCAGCGCAGCGAAGAGCTTTTCGGCCAACCCAAGGGGCTGTGGGTGCTCGCCGGGACCGAATTGTGGGACCGGATCTCGTTCCACGGCATGGTCGCCATGCTCGTGCTCTACATGACTGGCGACCTGCTGCTCGCGCCCGAACGCGTCGCCACCGTCATCGGCTTCGCCGACTTCCGCGGCTTCCTCGAAGCCGCATCCGGCCCGCTCGGCGCGCAGGCGCTCGCGCTGCAAACCTTCGGCTACTACTACGCCTGCGTCACCGGCCTGCCCCTGCTCGGCGGCTGGATCGGCGACCGGGTAACGGGCCGCAAGCTCGCGGTCGGCGGCGGCGCGGCGCTGATGACAGCAGGGCACTTCGCACTCGCCTTCGACCGCACGTTCCTGATCGCGCTCGTTCTACTCATGAGCGGCGCGGGCCTCCTGCGCGGCAATCTCTCCGCGCAAGTCAAATCGCTCTATGCCGATGGCGACAGCCGCGAGGTCAACGCTTTCCAGTACTACTACCTCGGCATCAATTTCGGCGCTGCCGCTGCGCCGATCCTCAGCGGCAGCGTCGCGGCGATCTGGGGCTGGCACGCAGGCTTCGCGGTTGCCGGGTTCGGCATGATGATCGGCCTCCTGCTCTATCTCGGCGGCCAGCGCTGGCTCCCCGCAGAACAACAGCGTGCGCCCGAGGCCTCGGGCAAGCGCCCACCCCTCACCCCCGGCGAACGCCGCCGCGTCGCTGGCCTGCTGCTCATCTGGCCTCTGGTCGTGGGATACTGGACCGCGCAGGCGCAGATCTGGAACGTCTACAACATCTGGCTGCGCGACAGCGTGGATCTGAATGTCGGCGGCTTTTCAGTGCCCGTCCCGTGGTTCCAGTCGCTCGATGGCCTCGCACCGGGCCTATTCATCCCGCTCGTCCTGTGGATCTGGGCCAGGCAGGCAGGGCGCGGACGCGAGCCCGATGTGCTCACCAAGCTTGCCATCGGCAGCGTCATCTTCGGCCTCAGCGTCGGTCTGCTCGCCGCCGGGCCGCTCCTCGCCGATGCCGAGGGCCGCGCCCCCATCGCGCTCCCGCTATTGTTCCACATCTCGTCGAACTTCGGCGCGATGTACTACGCGCCCGTCATCATGGGGCTCTATGGCACCCGCGCGCCGCAGAGCCTGCGCGGCACGCTGGTGGGCATCTGCATGCTCGCCACCGCCGCCGGCAGTATCCTGAGCGGCTGGATGGGCGGCCTCTATGAAAGCCTCGGCCCCGCCCCGTTCTGGCTCATCAACGCCGCGATCTGCACCGGCGCGGGCCTAGCCATCCTGCTGCTCGCCCCGGTGCTGAACCGCCTCCTCGCGCAGGATGAAGCCTAGAGAATGTACTTGGATAGGTCGGTGTTCCCCGCCAGCCCCGCCAGCCGCTCGCTCACATAGGCCGCGTCCACCGTCACCGTCGTCCCGCGCCGGTCCTCGGCCTCGAAGCTCACATCCTCCAGCAGCTTTTCCATCACCGTCTGCAGCCGCCGCGCGCCGATGTTCTCCACCGTCTCGTTCACTTGCGCCGCCGTCCGCGCCACCGCGCGGATCGCGTCCTCCGTGAAGTCCACCGTCACCTCCTCGGTCGCCAGCAGTGCGCGGTATTGCTCCACCAGATTGGCCCGCGTCGAGGAGAGGATGTGCACGAAATCATCCTCGGTCAGCGCCGTCAGCTCCACCCGGATCGGCAGGCGGCCCTGCAATTCGGGAAGCATGTCGCTGGGCTTGGCCACATGAAACGCGCCCGATGCAATGAACAGCACGTGATCGGTCTTCATCGGCCCATATTTGGTCGCCACCGTCGTGCCCTCGATCAGCGGCAGCAAATCGCGCTGCACGCCCTCGCGGCTGACAGAGCCGCCGCGCACATCGCTCACCGCGATCTTGTCGATCTCGTCGATGAACACGATGCCGTTCGTCTCGGCATTGATCAGCGCCGCGCGCGCGACGTCGTCCTGATCCATGCGCTTCTCGGCCTCTTCGTCGACCAGCTTGTCCCACGCGTCCGCCACGCGCAGCTTGCGGCGCTTCAGCGGCTTCTGGCCGAACGCCTTGCCCATCATATCCGAGAGGTTGATCATGCCGACTCCGCCGCCCATGCCGGGGATCTCCATCGGCTTGCTGGGCGCGTCCTCCACCTCGATCTCGACCTCGACGTCGTTCATCGCGCCTTCGCTGATCCGCTGGCGGAAGCTCTCACGCGTCGCCTCGCTCGCGCCGTCGCCCACCAGGGCCTTGAGCAGCCGGTCCATCGCCGCCTTGCTTGCCGCCTCGCGCACCGCATCACGCCGCCGCTCCTTCTCCAGCCGCACCGCTTCTTCCACCAGATCGCGCGCGATCTGCTCCACATCGCGGCCGACATAGCCGACCTCGGTGAACTTGGTCGCTTCCACTTTCACGAACGGCGCATCCACCAGCCTGGCCAGCCGCCGGCTGATCTCGGTCTTGCCGCAGCCCGTCGGCCCGATCATCAGGATGTTCTTCGGCGTCACCTCGTCGCGCAGTTCGGCAGACAGCCGCTGCCGCCGCCAACGATTGCGCAGCGCCACCGCCACCGCCCGCTTGGCATCGGCTTGGCCAACGATATGCGCATCGAGCGCGGCAACAATGGCTTTGGGGGTCAGGGTATCGGTCATGGAATCTCTCACTCCCCTCCGGCTTGCGGGAGGGGTTCTGGGTGGGATTGCGCGCTCAGATCTCTTCCAGCGTCACGCGGTCATTGGTGAAGACGCACACTTCCGCCGCCACTTGCATCGCCCGCCGTGCAATCTTCTCGGCATCGTCCTCATAAGGATCGAGCGCCTTCGCCGCCGCCAGCGCATAGTTCCCGCCGGAGCCAATCGCCGCGATTCCGCCTTCCGGCTCCAGCACATCGCCATTGCCGGTCAGGATCAGCATCGTCTCGGCGTCCGCGACGATCATCAGCGCTTCGAGATTGCGCAGATACTTGTCGGTCCGCCAGTCCTTGGCGAGTTCCACCGCCGCGCGCATCAGCTGGCCGCGATGCTGCTCCAGCTTGCGTTCCAGCCGCTCGAACAGGGTAAAGGCATCCGCCGTCGCGCCCGCGAACCCGGCAATCACCTTGCCGTCCCCGATGCGCCGAACTTTCCGCGCATTGGGCTTCATCACGGTGTTGCCCATGGAAACCTGCCCGTCACCGGCAATGACGGTGCGGCCGTTCTTGCGAACCCCGATGATCGTGGTGCCGTGCCACTGCACAAGCCCGTGGGCGGAATGTCTGTCTGTCATGCGCCCGATATGGGGCGCGCAAACAAGGGTTCAAGCGGAAGCGGTCAGCTTCCGTTCGGACCGGAACCCTGCGGCCCACCCGGCAACTGCCCGCCCGGAACTGCGCCGACCGAGCCGATATTGCCGAACAGATCCTCAAAGAAGCTGCGCGTGCGGCCCAGCGTCGGGGTCTGGTGGCCATCGGGGTTGAGCGAGACGACCTTTTCCATCCCGCGCCGTTCCACGCCGGAAACGTTGCCCTTCTCGTCGAAGCTCACCATCAGCACGTTCTGTTCCTTCGCCTGCGGGCGCTTGAACGGACGCTGCCGCGTGTCGATCGAGACGTAGTACCAGACCTGCTTGCCGAACTCGCTTTTGAACGTCGGCTGGCCCAGCGCACGTTCAACCGACATGCGATTGTCGATCCCCGGCTGCACCGAACTCGTCAGCGCCGGATCGATCAGATAGCCGCGGTGGTCCTTGATGCTGGCACAGCCGCTGGCCATGAGCGCCAGCGCACAAAGCGCCATGCCGCCCCGCCATCCCTTGATCGAGCCATTTCCAAGCATGCGTCACTCCGAACTCGCCGGGGCACTGGCCGTCTGCCCGTGCCCATCGGGGCGTTTGCCAATTGGCCTTCGCACCCTATATCGCCGTCTATCGCCACGTGCCTTAAGGCGCACGGCGGATTACTGCAATGGCGCTCCGCCCATTTCCCCGCGCTGAACCGGCGCGGCCCCGCAAGAAGGACAGACCAGCCCATGTCACTCCTCGCCCGCCTGTTCGGAATACGGCAGGATGATCGCGATACCGTGCGCGAACTGTGGCACCGCATCGTCGCCATCGCGCGCGAGAAGGAATGGTACCGGGATTGCGGCGTCGCCGATACGCTGGCGGGCCGGTTCGATATGGTTACGCTGGTGCTCAGCCTCGTGATGCTGCGCATGGAGCACGAAGATACCCTGATCGCCCCCAGCGCCCGGCTGACCGAGCTGTTCGTGGAAGACATGGACGGCCAACTGCGCGAACAAGGCGTGGGCGATGTCGTGGTCGGCAAGCACATCGGCAAGCTGATGGGCACGCTCGGCGGCCGCCTTGGCGCCTATCGCACGGGTCTTGCAGGCGGCGAGCAGGCGATGGCCGAGGCGATTGCCCGCAATGTCACGCTCAATGCCGGTGCCGATCCGCTGATCGTCGCCCAGCGCGCCCGCGCTTTTTCCGCCGGGCTCGCGCTTGTGCCGGGCTTCCGCGTGCTCGCCGGAGAAATCGGACGATGACCGCGCCGACGCACGAATATTCCTTGATGATCGACCTCAGGCAAGTGAACGACGTGCCGCTCGTGCTCGAACCCGATGAGGCCGCGCGCCGCCGCCTCGCCGGGCGCTTCGCCATCACCGCGATCCCGATGATGCGCGCCGACATCGCGCTCGCGCGCGAAGGCGAACGCGTCACCGCCACCGGCCGCCTTGTTGCCAATGTGATCCAGCCCTGCCGCGTCTCGGCCGAAGATTTTCCCGTCCATATCGATGAGCCGATCCACTTGCGCTTCATCCCGCCCGCAGGCGCGATCACGCCGGACGAGGAAATCGAACTCACCGCCGATGATTGCGATGAAATCGAATACGACGGCAGCGCCTTCGATCTCGGCGAAGCTGTCGCGCAGACCCTCGCGCTTGCCATCGATCTGTTCGCCGAGGGGCCGAACGCCGATGCCTTCCGCGCGCGCCACGGCCTCGATGGCGAAACCCCCACCGGCCCCTTCGCCGCGCTCGCCGCGCTGAAGAAGGACTGATGGGCCAGCGCGCTCCCGAACGTCGGGGCCAGGGCCAAGGCCAGGGCCACAGGGATCTCACGCAAGGGCCGATCCTCTCCACCCTGCTGATCTTCAGCGCGCCCACGCTCGCCTCGAACATCCTTCAGGCGCTCAACGGCTCGGTCAATTCGATCTGGGTCGGCCGCCTGCTGGGCGATTCGGCGCTCGCCGCCACCGCCAATGCCAACGTCGTGATGTTCCTCGTCTTCGCCGCCGTGTTCGGGTTCGGCATGGCCGCCACGGTCAAGATCGGGCAGTCGTTCGGCGCAGGCCAGCCGGACGCCGCGCGGCGCACTTTCGGCACCGCCATCGGCCTGTGCGTCGGCCTCTCATTCGTGCTCGCCCCGCTCGGCTGGCTGCTCACCCCGCACTTGCTCACCGCGATGCGCACGCCGCCCGAAATCTTCGGCTATGCGCTCACCTATCTGCGACTGATCTTCGTCGCGATGCCCGCCTCCACGATCACCGTCATTGTCGGCATGGGCCTGCGCGGCGCGGGGGATGCACAAACCTCGCTGCGTTTCATGGTCGTCTCGGTCGTGCTCGATATCGCGCTCAATCCGCTGCTGATCGCCGGGTTCGGCCCGATCCCGGCATTCGGCATCGCCGGGTCCGCGCTCGCCACCGCCATTGCCGCCTATGTCTCGATGGCCGGGCTGATCGTCTACGTCTATGCGCGCAATCTCCCGCTGCGCCTGCGCGGCCGCGAACTGGCGTACCTCATCCCCCAGCGGGCAGAGCTTCGCTACATCCTCGTCAAAGGCCTGCCGATGGGCGCGCAGATGCTGATGATCTCGGCCTCGGGCCTGATCATGATCGGCCTCGTCAACCAGGAAGGCGCGATGCTCAGCGCGGCCTACGGTGCCTCGTTGCAAGTGTGGACCTACCTGCAGATGCCCGCGATGGCGATTTCCGCCGCCTTGAGCGCCATGGCCGCGCAGACCATCGGCGCAGGCCTTGCAGACCGCCTCGGCAAGATCACCCGCGCCGGGCTGATCCTGAATATCTCCATCACCGGCGCGCTCACGCTCCTGCTCCTCGCGTTCGATCGCCCGGTGCTCACCTTGTTCCTTGGCCCGACCAGCCCGGCTGTCGATGCCGCGCGCCACATCCAGTTCATCGCCAGCTGGAGCTATGTCCTGTTCGGCATGACCATCGTCCTGTTCGGCACGATGCGCGCGGGCGGCGTGGTGATCGCGCCGATCATCGTGCTCGGTGCCGCGATGTACCCTGTCCGTCTCGGCTTCTATGCGCTTGCCTACCCCGCGCTTGGCCCCGATGCGATCTGGCTGTCCTTCCCCGTCGGCTCCGCCGCTGCAACGCTCATGGCCACCGTGGCCTACCGCCGCCCCGGCTGGCGGCAAAAGGCGCGCGTCGTCGATCAGGACGAATGCAGCGAGGAAACCCATGCGGACGGAGAATGCGATGGGCGGATGGCCCCGGCGCTGTAAGGACGAATGGAGCCTCCGGCGGGAAAGGGCCAATGCCCTTGCATCCCGATGATTGCGATACACGTATCGCAATGCTAAACCTTGATCATGCCGATATCGCTTCGCCTTCCCAAAGATGTCGAAAGCCGCCTCGCCGCGCTTTCCGCGCTGACAGGCAGGTCAAAGACGTTCTACGCCGTCGAGGCCATCGTCGAACATATCGACGATCTGGAGGACGCCCACCTTTCCGCCGAAGTCCTCGCCCGCGTGCGCGCCGGAGCCGAAGCGCTTGTTCCCTTGAGTGACCTGCTGAGTGAATATGGCCTGGCGGATTGAGTTCGCCAATAGCGCCGCCAGGCAACTCCGCAAACTTGATCCCCAAGTCGCCAAACGCATCCTGACCTTCCTGCAAAGCCGCATCGCCCCGCTGGACGATCCGCGAAGCATCGGCGAGGCACTGCGCGGAAAGGATCTCGGCGATTTTTGGAAGTACCGGGTGGGTGATTGGCGCGTGATCGCGGATATTGAGGGTGGCGTGGTGCTGATCACCGTGGTGCGCATCGGCCACCGGCGTGAGGTTTACCGGCGGTAGGGCCAGTTGCGCCGATGGCGCTGTTGGCCACCGCAAAATGCGCTTCTTCCTTACCGCGATTGCGCACGCCAGCGCTGCACTGTCCGTTCGACGGCCATTTCCTCGCCGCCCGTGCGGCCCCACAGTTCGGAGAACGATGGGTCCGCCGAAGCCGGGCGCAAGTCGCTGTGCAGTTCATCGAACGCGACGCGGATCGGAATCGAGACGCCTTCACCGCAGATGATGCATTCGCGGTTGCGCAGCGCCGGGATCGAATCGAGGAACCCGCGCGCGCCTTCGGGCATCGCGGCCTTCACAAAAGCCTGATCGCGCTCGTTGTTGAGGCGCATGGCGATGATCGTGCCGCACTGGCTGAGCACGCCTTCGGCAAGATCGGAAGGACGCTGGGTGATGAGGCCCAAGGAAACGCCGTATTTGCGGCCTTCCTTGGCGATGCGCGAAAGGATGCGGCCCACCGAAGAGCCATCATTGTTTTTCTCCGCCGGCACATAGCGGTGCGCTTCTTCGCAAACCAGCAGGATGGGCCGCGTTTCCTCGTCGCGCGACCAGATCGCATAATCGAACACGAGGCGCGAAAGCACAGCAACCACGGTCGAGGTGATTTCCGAAGGCACGCCCGAAACATCGATGATCGAGATCGGCTTGCCGTGCGAGGGCAGGCGGAACACGCGGCTGATGAATTCGGCCATCGTATCACCCACCAGCATCCCGGAGAACATGAACTGATAGCGCGGATCGCCGCGCAGCTCCTCGATCTTGGTCTTGATCCGCTGATAGGGCACCGAGGTGTGGCCCTTGTCGAGCTTGCCCATCTCGTTGTTGAGGATGTTGAGCAGATCAGACAGCAGATAGGGGATCGGCGAATCGACCGTGATCTTGCCGATCTGTTCGGCCAGTCGGTTCTTGTGCCGCGCCGCGAGCAGGCACTTGCCGAGAATGTCGGAATCGATCTGGCGGTCGGTCCCGGTCGAGGTGAGGAATACCTCGCAGTGCTCCTCGAAGTTCATCAGCCAATAGGGCATGTTGAGGTTCGAGACGTCGAGCAGCTGGCCGTGATTGCGGAACGCCTGCATGTATTCGCCATGCGGGTCGATCATCACGATATGGCCTTCCGGGGCCAGTTCGCAGATGCGGTGCAGGATCAGCGCGGCGCTGGTCGATTTGCCGGTGCCGGTCGAACCGAGCAGCGCGAAGTGCTTGCCAAGCAACGCATCGACATAGAGCCCGGCGCGAATGTCGCGCGTGGGAAACACCGTGCCGATGGTCACGTTGGTGCGCCCGTCGCTGGCGTAGATCTGGCGAAGGTCGGTGCTGGTGGCGGGATAGATCGGCGATCCGGGCACCGGATAACGCGTCACACCGCGCCGAAAACCATAGATCTTGCCGGTCAGGCGCTCTTCATCGCCTTCGCCCAGGAAATCGACTTGCGCGATGATCACGCCGTCGTGGCCCGCGGTCATGTCCTGGCGCTGCGTGCGCACGCTGGCGAGGAGCCAACCATTGCCGACGCGGATCTTGAGCTGGCTGCCGACTTGCCCGGCGAGCGAAATCGAGGGGTCGCCATCGACCATACACTCTTCCAGCCGCGTCAGATCGAGCGCGATCGCGCTGCCTGCGCCTGAAACATCGAGCACATAGCCGATCGGGCGGCGGGCATTGTCGGTAGCGGCGGGGCGGGGCGCGCTGCGGGCCTCCGTGCTGACCGCAGGTTGCGCACCATTGGCCGCGAGGTCGGCGGACGAAGCCAGACCAGCATTGTCGTGGCCATTGATGCTCATGTCGTTCATCGTCACCTGATCCCCGCCTGAAACGGCTTCTTGGGCCTCAGACCTAACCTTCGACGGTTAAAAACTGGATAATCAGGGCGCGCGGCAGGGCGCACCTTGGGGCGATGATCGTCAGATCAGGGCAAACAGACGGCCCGCGATCCAGCCCATCGAGATCGAGACGACGACGGCGAACAATCCGTAGAGAAACCCATTGGCCTGCGCATTGTAAGCCACCAGCCGCTCGAAACCTTCCTTGCGCACCGTCACGCGCGAGATCGCGGAGGCGACCACCCGCCCATTGCTCACCGCAAAGGTTTCGGCGGTGTAAGTGCCTGTCTGCACGCTGGAGGGCAGCGCAATGCGCGCCTGATAGAGCACTTGCCCGCTGATCTTCACGGCATGTTCGCTCTCCTGATAGAGGCTCTGGCGCCGCATCAGATCGACGAGGCCATCGGAGAAGCGCTTCTGCTCCGAGGGATCGATCACGCCCACCGGCGAAAGCTGGAGCCACTTCAGCCCCATCTCGTAGATCGCCGCCGTCTTGCCATCGACCAGATCGGCGATGGGCCGCGATGAAGCCAGCGCATAGAAGCTCGGCGCCGAGCGGAACTCGGTGCTGCTGGCGTTGATCCAGATCCCCGCAACTTGCTTCTTCTCGCGCACCACGATCGACCGCGCTGGCCCTTCGAGCAGCACGACGATGTCATAGTCGCCTGCCGCGCGTGCGCCTTCAGGCGTCAGGATCGCCCCGAACAGCAACAGGTCCGCTCCGGTAAAACCTTGCCGCACCTGAATTTCATGCTGGGAGATTTCGGGCACGAGGATCGGATCACGCGCGCCGCCGCACAGCACGAGCACCAGGAGCAGCGCGGCGATCCGTGCGATCACTTCGTCACCACC
>NZ_NKIS01000012.1:0-147888 GCF_002278815.1 Novosphingobium sp. PASSN1
GGATCGCCTTCCATCACCATCCGGTCCGCGAAAGTTGCACTGTCACCTTCGTCCGCATTGCAGACGATGTACTTCACCGGGCCAGCGGCCTTGGCGACGGTGGTCCACTTGATCCCTGCCGGAAAGCCAGCGCCGCCGCGACCGCGCAGGCCGGACTGGGTGACATCGGCGATGGTGGCTTCGGGGCCGAGATTGCGGGCACGCTTGAGGCCCGCCCAACCGCCGGTTGCGGCGTAGTCTTCAAGGCTCAGCGGCCGCGTCCTGCCTGCGCGCGCAAACGTGAAGCGCCGCTGGCGGGCAATAAAGGGATGCTCGGCGATTGTGCCGATGGCTTTGGCGCTGGTTCCGACAAGGACGCTGGCGACATCTTCGGGCGTGAGCGGGCCAAAGCCCTGCCCGTCAATTTCGGCCAAGGGTTCGAGCCAGTGCATGCCCCAACTGGACACGCGCTCCACCGTGCAGCCTGCCGCCTTGAAGGCGGCGGCAACGGCATCGGCACCGCAGGCCAGCGCGGCGGCGTCATCGGAGATGCGAACGGTTGTCATGCCAGGCTCTCCACCAGCGCGCCAAGCCGGGCGGCATCGAGCCGCCCGTGGACTTCATGCCCCACCATTGCAGCCGGGCCGACGCTGCACAGGCCGAGGCAGTAGACCGTCTCGACTGCAACGCGCGGATTGTCCGGCAGCGCCGCAACCAGCGCTTCGACGCCGCGCGCCTGGCAGCTTTCGGCGCGGCATAGCTTGAGCACCGGGCGGCCTTCAGGCTCTTCGCGGAAATCGTGGTAGAAGCTGACAACGCCGTGCACTTCCGCCCGCGTCAGGTTCAGCGCCTGCGCGATGCGACGCACCGCGCTTTCCGAAACGTGGCCGAATGCGGCCTGCACATCATGCAGGATCGGCAGCAGCGCGCCTTCGCGGCTGGCGTGGGCGGCAAGGATGCCATCGAGCTCGTCTTGGTCTGTCATAGTGAAATGCCTTGGGAATTGCGGCGCGAAGGTCAAATCGAAATGCCTGATGGTTGATAGATAATCTCTATTACAGGGACGGCGGCAATCCAGCCGGTTCCAGCGCCCGTGCCGCCGCCAGCGCAGCGCGCGCCATCGGGCCAAGCGGATCGCGGTTGACCACGACAAGCCCGACGCGGCGCGCCTCTTCCGGCGCATCGAACGGCAGAAAGCGCGCCCATTCCACGCCCGCCATCATCCGCGCATAACCATCGGGCACGATGGTCGCGAAGCCCCCGGCCTCGACCATGGCGAACAGCGCGAAGTGGCTGTCTGCCGTGGCGCGCGGGGTGACGGCAAGGCCGCGCGCGGCAAGGCGTTCGTCAAGGATGCGGCGGTATTGCATGCCCTGGTGGAGCAGGCAGAGATCTTGTGCGCAGGCCTCTGCCCACGTGACGGCGGTATGCTGGTCGAACCCGCCGCCACGCGCGGCGAGGAACATGTAGCGTTCGGCATAGAGCGGCACCGAAAGCACGTTGGCGGGCGGTTCGTGATCGAGATAGGTCAGCCCGGCATCGACTTCGAAGGCATGCAGCCCATGTTCGATCGCGCGGGACGTGGCGGAGCGCACCGAAAGCGTGAGTTCGGGGTTCTGCGCCAGCAGCGCTTCCCCCAGCAGGCCTACCAGCGGTAACGCTGCGGGGATCGCGGCGAGGCCGAATTCGCCCCGGAGCGGCGCGGCAGTGGCCGCCACGGCGCTGGCCATGCCGCTCACCGCGCCGAGGATCTGCTCGGCCCATGGCAGCATCGCCTGCCCGTGCGGGGTGAGGCCGATGAAGCGCCGGTCCCGCTCTACCAGTCGGCGGCCGAACTCGGCCTCCAGCGTGGTGAGCCCGGCCGAAAGCGTGGGCTGGGAAATGCCGCAGGCCGCTGCCGCTTTGGCAAAGTGTCCCTCGCGCGCGAGCATAACGAAATAGCGCAAATGGCGAAGCTGCATCGATGGGCCGTCCCGGTTGAAAGGAATAGCCTATCAGACTTGGCGCGAACCGTCAGTCCGAGTTCTGCGCCATGTACTCCTGATACCACTTCACGAACGCGCCAACCCCTTCGCGCACGGTGGTCCGCGGCTTGTAGCCGAGGTTGCGTTCGAGATCGGACACGTCCGCGAACGTATCGGGCACGTCACCGGGCTGGAGCGGCAGCAGGTTCTGCTCGGCCTTGCGCCCGATCGCTTCTTCCAGTGCGGCGATATATTCGGTCAGCTTCACCGGGTTGTTGTTGCCGATGTTGTAGATCCGGTAGGGCGCGTTGCTCGATGCCGGATCGGGGCGCATCGCGTCCCACGCCGGATCGGGCTGCGCCGGATTGTCGCAGGCGCGGATCACGCCTTCGACGATATCGGCCACATACGTGAAATCGCGCGTGTGGTTGCCGTGGTTGAAGACGTTGATCGGCTTGCCTTCGAGGATGTTCTTGGCAAACAGGAACAGCGCCATATCGGGGCGGCCCCACGGGCCATAGACGGTGAAGAAGCGCAGCCCCGTGGTCGGCAATCGGTAGAGATGGCTGTAGCTGTGCGCCATCAGCTCGTTCGCCTTCTTCGTCGCGGCATAGAACTGCAGCGGGTGATCCACGCCGACATGTTCGCTGAACGGCATCGCCTGATTGGCGCCGTAGACGCTGCTGGTCGAGGCATAGACCAGATGCTCGACCCCGCCATGGCGGCAGGCTTCGAGGATATTGGTAAAGCCGACGATGTTGCTTTCGACGTAAGCGTGCGGGTTCTCGATCGAATAGCGCACCCCGGCCTGCGCCGCGAGGTTGATCACCCGGCGAATGTCGTTCTCGCCGAAGGTGCGCTCCACCGCCGCGCGGTCCGCCAGATTGGCCCGGACGAATACGTAGCGCGCGTTAGTGCGGCGCGCGGTTTCCTCCAGAATGCGGAGCCGGGCCTCCTTGATCGAAGGGTCGTAGTAGTCGTTGACGACATCGATCCCGACCACATCATCGCCGCGCTCAAGCAGCGCCTTGGCCGTGTGAAACCCGATGAAACCTGCGTTTCCAGTTACGAGAATCGCCAAGGCGGTGGCCTCCCTGTTTGCTGGTGATGGGGCGGCCTGCATGACCGCGGGAGCCGACCGATAGACGAACCGGTTAAGGACAGCGATCAAAAAACAATGCGCAGCAGATAGATACGTAACGATTGCTGAACAGTAACCAAAGGGCCGCACGACCAGTCGTTTCGTCCCGGATGGCCATCATTCTGTCGCTTCAAGCTTGACCGGGCCCGCTTACGCCCAAACCGCTTTGGCAGGGGGCCAACGACGAACACGAATACCTGCGAGAATGGCTGCTCCAGACATGATGGATGCGGCCATGTTGCCTTTTGGTCACACTCGCTCTCCTAGGCTGCTTGCCTAGGTATAAATCTGAGCTTAGGGATTTTCGTAATGTCTGCCACCCACACCCTTGAGACGCTTGACCAAATCGACGTCTCGCCACCGTCAACGATCGACCTGATCAGCCGTGGTAGAAGGGTCATCAACACGGAAGCGGCTGCATTGAGCAGCCTCGCCCAGAATCTCGACAGCGCCTTTGCCGATGCCGTGCAGGCCATCATGGCATCGAAAATGCGCGTGGTAGTGACCGGTATGGGCAAATCCGGCCATGTGGCGCGCAAGATTGCGGCTACTTTCGCGGCAACGGGCACGCCGGCCATCTTTGTCCATCCGGCAGAAGCCGCGCACGGCGATCTTGGCATGATCGTGCCAGGCGACGTGCTGCTGGTGCTGTCGAACTCCGGCAATACCGCTGAGCTGCGCCCGATCATGAGCTACGCACGGACGCTCGAATGCAAGATCATCAGCATCGCGGCGCGGGCAAAGTCGCCGGTGATGCGGGGGGCGGATATCGGCCTCTTGCTGCCCGAAGCACCTGAGGCCTGCACGGTCAACATTGCACCCACGACATCGACCACAATGATGCTCGCACTGGGCGATGCGTTGGCTGTTACGGTGATGGGCGTGCGCGGCGTTTCGCGCGAGAGCATCGAGACGTTGCATCCGGGTGGGTCGATCGGCCGGCAGATCGCCACGGTCGCGGACCTGATGCGCTCTGGTGATGCCATGCCGCTGGTCCCGGCCGAAGCGCCCATGCGCGAAGTGCTGGTGACGATGACGGCCCGCAGCCTTGGCATCGCGGGCGTGACCGATGAGGCCGGCCGCCTTGTGGGGGTCATCACCGATGGCGACCTGCGCCGCCACATCGACATCCTCATGACATCCAGCGCGCGCGACGTGATGTCGGTTCGCCCGCGGACAATCTTCGCCCACGCCCGCGCCCACGAAGCCCTGACCATGCTTTCGGCAAGCCGCATCACGGCCCTGTTCGTGGTGGAGGACGAGCGCCCCGATCACCCGGTCGGCATTGTCCACATTCATGATTTCACCACGCCCGGAGCGGCGTGATCCGCATGCCATCACAAGCGGTGATCATCATCCCGGCACGGTTCGCCTCGAGCCGCTTTCCTGGCAAGCCGCTGGCCCCTTTGCGCGGCGATGACGGGACGACGCGCCCGCTGATCGAATGGAGCTGGCGCGCGGCAAAGGCTGCGGCGGGGCCCGCCGGGGGCACCGTTGCCGACGGGTCAGTCAGCATCGTGCGCATCGTCATCGCCACTGACGACGAGCGGATTGCCGAGACGGCGCGCGGCTTTGGCGCAGAAGTGGTCATGACGCCGGAAACCTGCCGCAACGGCACCGAGCGATGCGCTGCGGCCCTTGATGGGTTGGGCGAGAGCCCTGACATCGTCATCAACTTGCAGGGCGATGCGCCGCTCACCCCGGCAGACCTTATCGAGGCGACACTGACACGCATGGTTGCCGATCCCGATCTGCCGGTCTGCACGCCAGCCGTTCCGTGCAGCCCGGCCATGCTGTCGGGATTGCTGCAGGACCAGGCGGAAGGACGGGTCGGCGGGACCACGGCTGTCTTCAACGAACGGCACGATGCGCTTTATTTTTCGAAGCGAGTCCTGCCCTATGTTCCGCAGGACCGCATCGCCGGCCACCTCGTCCATCTTCACCTGGGGCTCTATGCCTATCGGCCTGCGGCACTTGCTGCGTACATGGCGCACCCGCCCTGCATGCTCGAAGAGATCGAAGGGCTCGAGCAACTCCGCTTCCTCGACGCGGGCATACGCGTAGGTATGGCCGTCTGTCCGGTGCCGGCGTGGGATGTCATCGAACTGAACAATCCTTCCGACACGGCCGCAATCGAAGCGGCTCTCAGGCAACGCGCCGCACAGTTCAGGAAGCAAGGCGGGCAGCCATCATGAAACTTCTCGGCCGCGAAATCGGCATCGACCAGCCGCTGTTCCTGATCGCTGGACCGTGCGTGATCGAGTCTGAAGCGCTGTGCCTCACCGTGGCCGAGGAATTGCGCCGACTGGCCGAGCGGACCGGCATTCTGGTGGTGTTCAAGGCAAGCTTCGACAAAGCCAACCGCAGCTCCGCCCGCAGCTACCGCGGGCTCGGAATGGATGAAGGCTTGCGGGTTCTGGACAAGGTCAGGGCGGCGACCGGCCTGCCGGTGATCACCGATGTCCACGAGGCGGCGCATGTACCTGCGGTTTCCGAAGTGGTCGACATGTTGCAGACGCCGGCGTTCCTCGCGCGGCAGACCGACCTGATCATGGCGGCAGCAGCCAGCGGCCGACCGGTGAACATCAAAAAGGCGCAATTCATGGCGCCGCTCGACATGGTTCAGGTGATCGACAAGGCGCGCACCGCTGCTCTGGCAGCAGGGGTGGATGCCGATTCCCTTCTGGTCTGCGAACGCGGCACCATGTTCGGCTATGGGAACCTGGTGGTCGATATGCGTTCGCTCGTGCAGATGCGGGAGACCAGGTGCCCCGTGGTGTTCGATGCGACTCATTCGGTGCAGTTGCCGGGGGTGAACGGGACGAGTTCAGGTGGCCAGCGCGAGTTCGTCGAGCCACTTGCCCGCGCAGCCATAGCGGTAGGCGTTGCCGGGATATTCATGGAAACCCACCCGGATCCGGCGAGTGCGCTGTCTGATGGGCCGAACGCGATTGCGCTGGCTGACCTGCCTGCCCTGATCGATCGGCTGCTGGCCCTGCGCGGCGACAGCACACGCGGGCTCTCCGGAAGCGCGCCGAACCCCATCCCGGAACACGGCGCCGAATGAACATCACCACCACGACAGAAGGCGTTGCGGGCCCTGACGGTGGCGGCGAATTGCCCCGCGTCCGCCGAAGCAGCCTGGCGATCACGCTGGGCGTGTGGCGCGCGCTGGTCCTGCGTGAAGCCGAAACGCGCCTTTTTGCCAGCCGCACCTCATGGTTGTGGGTCTTTGCCGAACCCGTATTTCATGTCGGCTATCTGATGTTTCTCTATTCGTCGATCAGCGTGCACAAGGTTGGCCAGATGGATACGATCATCTGGTTGGTGATCGGCCTGCAATGCTTCTTCCTGTTCCGCGATGTCGGCAATTCGGTTTCGAGCGCGCCGAGTTCCAACCGCGCCTTGTTCGCCTATCGGCAGGTCAAACCTGTAGACACGATCATTTCGCGCGCATTGCTTGAAGGCTTTGTATGGATCGTCGTGCTGCTGGCGCTGATCGTCACCTCCGAACTGCTCGGCCACGAATTCGAGCCTGAAGAACCACTGCAATTGCTCTTTGCCTTTGTCGGCCTGTGGCTGACCGGGGTCGGCTTTGGCATGGTGATTGCCGGTCTGGCAGCCATAGCCGATGAAGTGCGCTTGCTGATCAAGCTGGCGATGCGGCCACTCTACTTTACCTCGGGCGTGGTTTTTCCGCTTTCTTCGCTGCCGCCCGATTGGCGCGAGGTGCTGATGTTGAACCCGGTTGCCAACGCCATCGAAGCGGCGCGCCATGCAGTCTCGCGGTTCTACAATCAGGCGCCGGAAACCGATCTGACCTACGTGTTCGAAGCGGGCGGCGCCATATTTGCGCTCGGACTGGTATTGGTTGTACTGCTTAGCGACAAGATTGCCGAGCAATGATAACTGTCCGCAACCTCTACAAGCGGTATCGAACCGCACACGGCGCTGGGCCTTGGGTGCTGAACGACATCAGCTTCACGATCCCGACGGGCCTGAGTGTCGGCGTCGTGGGAAAAAACGGGGCTGGAAAGTCGACGTTGCTTCGCCTGCTCGCGGGGGTCGACAGGCCAACGAAAGGCAGTGTTGAACGCGAGGGGCGGATTTCCTGGCCGCTCGGCTTTGGCGGCGGGCTTCAGGGGGTTCTGACCGGCCGCCAGAATGCAAAGTTCGTCTGCCGCATCCACGGCCATGAGGAGGACATCCCCGAGCGGCTGGAGCGGATCGAGGCTTTCGCCGGGCTGGGCCGGGCGTTTGATGAGCCGATCCGGACCTACTCGACCGGCATGGCCGCGCGCCTGCGGTTTGCCATGTCCGTGGCCTTCGATTTCGATGTCTATATCTCCGATGAGATCACCGCTACGGGCGACGCTTCCTTCCGCAAGAAGGCCGGAGACGCTTTCGCCGAACAGGCCAAACGTGCCAGCCTGATCATGGTTTCGCACCAGGAGAAAGTACTTCTCGATTACTGCTCCGCCGGGATCTGGATCAGGAACGGCCGGTGCTTCTGGTACGACACGATCGATGAAGCCGTGAAACGATACAGGAAATACATGTCGGCATGATCAATCTGCCATCCCCAACTGTCCTCGGGAACAGGATCGCAAGCCGATTCAAGCTTTCCTCCGACCGCACCGCGATCCGCAATCTCGTGATCGGGATTGCGGCGGCGGTGAGCCTTGCCTCGGCTGCGTACTGGATGCTGCTTGCATCAAACCGTTATGTCTCCGAAGCCCATATCATGGTGCAGCGGACGGACGTCTCGGGCCCGTCCATCGGCACCCTGAGCGGCCTTCTGGGCGGGATCACGAGTTCGGGAGATCGAACCGACCAGATGGTTCTGCGCGACTACCTGACTTCGCAGGACATGCTGCTCAAGCTTGACGCGGAACTCCATTTGCGCGCGCACTTCAGCGATTGGCACCACGATCCGCTTTCACGCCTCTGGTCTCGCGACGTACCGATCGAGCGGTTCCATGATTATTTCGTCAGCCGGGTGCGGATCGACTTCAACGAATATACCGGCTCACTCAACATCCAGGCTCAGGCCTTCGATCCTGAAACGGCACGGGCGATCGTGCGGGTGATGTGCCGCGAGGGCGAGCGCTTCATGAACGACAACGTCCACCAGCTGGCGAATGCGCAGGTCGCGTTCCTTGAAGGTGCCACGAAGCGCGCCGCTGATCGCAACGCGGAAGCACGGGCTGCGGTGATTGCCTTCCAGAACCGCGAAGGCATTGCCTCACCCGACGATGCCGTGCGTCAGGTATCGACCATCATCAACCAGCTCGAAGCTCGGCGCTCGGCACTGCAGGCACAGCAGGCAACACTCGAATCCTATCTGGTGCCCAATCATCCCGACGTGGTTTCCGTGCGCGAGCAGATCAACGGGATCGAGCAGCAGATCCGCAGGGAAAAAGACAAAGTGACATCGGGTTCCAGCGCATCACTCAATCGCACTGCGGATCGCTTTCAGCGTCTGCAGCAGCAGGCTTCCTTCACCGAGAGCTTGTACCAGAACACACTCGGTGCACTCGAAAAGGGCCGGATCGACGCGATGCGCACGATCAAGAAGGTCAGCATACTGCAGCAGCCGACCTTGCCGGAGCGAGCGGACCAGCCCAAGCGGCTTCATAATTCGATCGTCACAGCCATCATCGCGTTCGTGCTGGCAGGGGTGGTTCTGCTGTCCATCGCGATCATTCGCGATCACATCGATTGAGGAAGCGGACCGTGCCCACAAAGATCCTTCACCGCGTGTTGCGCTGGGTTTTGCCGGTGCTGGCGCTGGCTGGCCAAGCCGCCCAAGCGCAAAACAATCCGCTATCGGCCGATACCATGTCGCAGATCCTGCAGCAGGTCGACCCGTCGACCCTCGCAAGCGTCGCGGCCTCGGCCGGCGTATCGGTCCCGACTACGAGCAACGGCCTCCCTGCCTCGCTACCCGCGATCGGCAGTGCAAGCACCGCGCCGCCTGCAGGATCGAGCACAGACCCCTCCATCGCCCGGGTGACACCCCAGGGGCCGCCTCAGTTCGACTACAGGGCGAACCTCACGAGTCCGGTTTTCGGGATGAACCTGTTCACAGGCACGTTTGCTCGTGGCAGCAGCAGCCGGTTCAACCCCGATTACATCGTCGGGACCGGTGACAGGATCAATGTCCGACTGTGGGGCGCCTATACTGCCAACCTTTCGCTGACAGTCGATCCGGGCGGCAATATCTTCCTCCCCAGCGTGGGCGCGGTGAACATCCGCGGGGTGCGCAACGCCAATCTTCAGTCCGCAGTCGAAGGCGCGGTCGCGCGGTCATTCCGCCGCAACGTCTACGTCTACGCCAGCTTGGCCGAAGCCGAACCGGTAAGGGTATTCGTGACCGGTTTCGTGCAGCGCCCGGGCCTTTATGAAGGCACGTCGATGGCCTCGTTGCTGCACTATCTCGATCAGGCAGGGGGGATCGATCCGACGCGGGGTTCCTTCATCCAGATTCAGGTCAAGCGGGGCGAGCAGGTCCGAGCCCGGGTCAACCTCTACGAATTCATGTTTCGCGGGGTGATGCCGCTGGTCAACCTGGCGGACGGTGACGTGATCTTCGTTGGGCCTCGCCAGAATACCGTGTCTGTTGCGGGCCTTGCAGAGAACGCGAAGATTTTCGAATTCCCCAGCGACATCAAACTCAGCTCAGCCGATCTTGCGCTGATGGCCCGCCCGCTTGCCGCCGCGACCAACATGCGTGTCACCCGAAACACCGGGGTCGTGCGCAATACGGAATACTATGCGCTCAGCGATGCTGCCTCGGTCACTCTCGGCAACGGCGATGAAGTGGAATTCACCGCCGACAAGAAGCCGGGAACGATTACCGTGCGGGTGGAAGGCGAACATGACAGCGTTCAGGAATATGTGATGCCGTACGGCTCGCGCCTTGGCGAGCTGCTCCAGCGCGTTCAGTTTTCCAGCCGCTCGGTCCCGGAGAACATCCAGCTTTTCCGCACCAGTGTGCAGCGGAGGCAAAAGGAGATGCTCGAGGTGTCGCTCAAGGCGCTGGAATCCGCCGCTCTCAACGCCCGTTCGGGCACGAGTGAAGAAGCACGGCTCCGCGCCCAGGAATCAGAAATGATTCTTCAGTGGGTCGATCGCGCCCGCAAGGTCACACCGGTTGGCCAAGTGGTGCTCGGCAACGGGCCGGAACGGGACGGCCTCCAGCTCGAGAATGGCGACCGCCTGCGCGTCCCGGGCAAGGATGGACTGGTCCTCATCAGTGGCGACGTGCTGTTCCCGAATGCCGTCACCTGGGAAAGCAGCACCTCGGTTGGCGGCTACATCGCGAGCGCCGGTGGCTACTCGCAAAAGAGCAGTGCGCGGCGCATCGTGATTGCCCACCAGAACGGCAGCTTCGATTCTGCCGAGGACAACAGCCGCGGGGTCCGACCCGGCGACGAGATCCTTGTCCTGCCGAAGATCGACACAAAGTCGCGTCAGCTCTTCAAGGACCTGACCCAGATTCTCTATCAGATCGCCGTGAGCGCGAGAGTGGTGCTGGCACTATGACAATCAAGGTACTGACAGTATTCGGCACGCGGCCGGAAGCGATCAAGATGGCCCCGCTGGTCAAGCGACTTGCGGCGGCCGACGGCTTCGACGCGCGGGTCTGCGTGACGGCCCAGCACCGCGAGATGCTCGATCAGGTCTTGCGCCTGTTCGAGATAACACCGGATTACGACCTCAACATCATGAAGCCGGGTCAGTCGCTATCGGGCATCACCAGCGAGATTCTTACTCGGATCGAGCAGCCGCTGGGCGAGTTCAATCCGGACATCGTCCTGGTCCATGGCGATACCTCGACCACGCTCGCCACGTCGCTCGCCGCGTACTATCAGCGCATCCCGGTCGGCCATGTCGAGGCAGGCCTGCGCACCGGAGACATCTACTCGCCGTGGCCCGAAGAGGCCAACCGCAAGCTGACGGGCGGCCTTGCCCGGCTGCACTTCGCACCCACCGCGCAATCGCGGGCGAATCTGCTGGCCGAGAACGTTTCGGCGGACAGCATTCACGTGACCGGCAACACGGTGATCGATGCGCTGCTGCTGGTGAAGGCGCGGATCGAACAGGACACGGCGCTGGCAGACGAGCTTGCCGCCCAATTCTCGGATATCCTGCGTCCGGACGCGAAGCTGATCCTTATCACAGGCCACCGCCGCGAAAACTTCGGTGATGGATTCGAACGCATCTGCGCCGCGATCGCGGAACTTGCCCAGCGCTACCCCGAATGCGATTTCGTCTATCCGGTCCATCTCAACCCGAACGTCCGAGGGCCGGTGCATCGCATTCTGGCGGACGTCACCAACGTCCGGCTGATCGAGCCGCTCGATTACTTGCCGTTTGTCTATCTCATGATCCGCAGCCACATCATTCTCACCGATTCGGGCGGCATTCAGGAAGAGGCGCCTTCGCTGGGCAAGCCAGTACTGGTGATGCGCGCAACGACCGAGCGCCCCGAAGCAGTCGATGCCGGGACAGTGAAACTTGTTGGCACCAGATCCGAAGATATTGTCCTTGGCGTAGCAACTCTTTTGGACAACGAGGCCGTATACGCGGCAATGAGCGCTGCTCATAACCCCTACGGCGATGGCCGTGCCTGCGAAACGATCCAACAGGTGCTTGAACAATGGAAATGATTCAAAGAGATATTGATGCTGTTGCGGCATCGGGCCGCGCAGCAGATCGCGGATTCAAGCGCATTTCGGTAATCGGGCTGGGCTATATCGGTCTGCCCACGGCAGCTGTGTTCGCCGCCCGCGGGGTCGAAGTCATCGGTGTCGACGTCAATGCCTATGCGGTCGAGACGATCAACAGTGGCCGAATCCACATCGTCGAGCCGGATCTCGATATGGTGGTGCATGCTGCAACGCAGGAAGGCAGGCTGCGGGCCACACTGACGCCGGAACCGGCCGAGGCGTTCCTCATTGCGGTGCCGACACCGTTCAAGGGCGATCACGAGCCTGACCTGCGCCATATCGAGGCCGCAGCAAAGGCCATCGCGCCGGTGTTGGCGCCGGGCAACATCGTGGTGCTGGAATCCACCTCACCCGTCGGAGCGACCGAACAGTTGGCCTCTTGGCTGGCCGACGCGCGCCCAGACCTGACCTTCCCGCAGCAAGCGGGCGAGGAATCGGACATCCGCGTAGCCTATTGCCCCGAGCGCGTGCTGCCCGGCCATGTGCTGCGCGAACTGGTGGATAATGACCGCGTCATTGGCGGCATGACGGCGCGGTGCTCTGCAGTTGCCAAACGGCTCTACAAGACCTTCGTGCAGGGCGAATGCGTCATCACCAACGCGCGCACCGCCGAAATGTGCAAGCTGACGGAAAATGCCTTCCGTGACGTGAACATTGCATTCGCCAACGAGATGTCGCTGATCTGCGACAAGCTCGACATCAACGTGTGGGAACTGATCGGCCTTGCCAATCGCCACCCGCGCGTGAACATCCTGCGCCCGGGCCCCGGCGTGGGCGGCCACTGCATCGCAGTCGATCCCTGGTTCATCGTCAATCGCACCCCCGAACAGGCCAGGCTCGTGCACACCGCACGGCTGGTGAATGACGGCAAGCCCGGTTGGGTGATTGCAAAAGTCGTCGAGGCGATCACGGCGATCCATGCGCAGCACCAGCGCACACCCCGCGTGGCCATCCTCGGCCTGGCGTTCAAGCCGAACATCGACGATTTGCGCGAAAGCCCGGCGATGGAGATTGCCAAGCAGCTCGGCCAGCGCAGCGATGCCGAGGTCTGCTTTGTGGAGCCCAACATCACGGGCCTTCCCGCCTCGGCTCCGCCGGCCCGGCTGGTATCGCTGGAAGAGGCCTTGCCTTGGGCAGACATCGTCGTCGTGCTGGTGGGTCACGACGAATTTGTTGGCATGACGACGGCAAGCAACCAGATCGTCATCGATGCCGTTGGCTTGATCCAGGGGGCTTGAGGGCGTCATGAGTGAGGGGGGCAGCTCTCCGAAGACATCCGGAGAAGAACGCGAGATTGCAGCCGCAGGGCCGGCGATTGCCGATCTGGCGGTTGGTGCGGCGCAGTACCGCATTGTGCTGCCCCATGCCGCAACCGACTATATCCAGAACAAGATCCTCACCGAGGGGAAACCCTACGAACAGGAAATGCTGGATGACATGGCCGGGCGGATTGCGCCGGGCACACTCGTGCTCGACGTGGGCGCAAATGTCGGCAACCACACGCTGTTTCTTGCAGCAGTCGCGCAGTGCCCGGTCATCGCGTTCGAACCGAATGCAGAACTTTGCGACGCGATCGAGGAAAGCGCGCGCCTGAATCCCGGGCTGCCGCCGATTACCGTCAAGCGTGTCGGTGTAGGGCGCGAGACCGCCCGTGCCGAGTTCGGCGCGGCGAAGCCCAACAACCTCGGCGCTCAAAACCTCGTGTTGACCGAGGGCGGAACCCTCGACGTCGTTTCCCTTGACAGCCTTGATTTGCCTGACCGTGTCGGGATGCTCAAAATCGATGTCGAAGGCATGGAAATCGACGTTCTCGAAGGGGCGGCAGGCCTGCTGCGGCGGGACCGACCGATCCTTTATATCGAGTGCATCACCGAAGCCCAGTTCCGCACGATCAGCCGCAAGCTGAAGGAAGCGGACCTTTCCTATCTCGGCTGCTTCAACGCCACGCCTACGCACTTGTTCATTCCCGCAGAAGCGGTGACGATCGAGGAACGGCTCGAGTTTCTGCAACGCCGCACCGGCCAGGGCGATTACCGGCAGAACCAATTGCTGCGCGAATTGCGCAACCAGCTTGCGCCAGCCGGAGCCCGCGAGAAGCTGGCATTGGAAAATGCAGAGGCCCTGCGCAAGCGTGGCGACATTGCGCTACGCAAGGAGCGTGAAGCGGCAGAAGCCCTTCTCGGAGCGCGGGAACAAGCGCTTGCCGCAACCGCAGCCGCGGTGAAGGCCAAAGAAGAAGCCCTTGCAGCATCTGCAGCCGTGGTCGGCGCGAAGGATGAGGCGCTGGCCCTCAGCCAGCACGAACGCGAAGCGCGCGAAGCCGCTCGCGAGGCGCTGGCACAGATCGTGGCCGCCAAGGATGAGGCGCTGGCCCTCAGCCAGCACGAACGCGAAGCGCGCGAAACCGCACGCGACGCGCTGGCACAGATCGTGGCCGCGAAGGATGAGGCGTTAGCCCTCAGCCAGCATGAACGCGAAGCGCGCGAAACCGCACGCGACGCGCTGGCACAGGTCGTGGCCGCCAAAGATGAGACGCTGGCACAAGTCATTGTCGCCAAGGAAGAAGCACTCACCTTGCGCCAGCTGGAGCAGGATTCCGCCGAAACTGCGCGCGATGCTCTGACAAGAGTGATTGTCGCCAAAGACGAAACGCTTGCGTTCAGTCAACGCGAAGTGGATGCGCGTGAAACGGCGCGTGATGCATTGGCGCAAGCGATCAGAGCGAAGGAAGAAACCTTTGCACTCGCCCAGCGCGAACGCGAAGCGCAGGAAAATGCACGCCTTGCACTGGAGCTTGCAGCCCGGACCGAGCAAAGCCTGCAATCCGCCAACAATGATCTGCGGCAGCTTGATGCGCGGCACAAGGTTGCAGAAGCCCGCATCGCGGAATTGAGCCGGGAACGTGCCAAGCTTCTGGCCGATTGCAACAAGCTGACCGACGAAGCGCGCGACTTGCGCCAGAAGATCCGCAAGCTGGAACGGACGGTCGAAGTACGCGAATTCCGTATCGCGGCGATGGAACGCAAGATCAATGGCCTGCTCGAACGCGTGGACCGCGTGCGCGAAAGTATCGCCTTCCGGCTCGGCAACGCGATCCTTGCACTGAAATCGCTCGCCGGGATCAGGGCCTTCCCTTCTGCCATCATGTCCATGCGCCGTGATGCGCGGCAGCGGCGGCTCGCTGCGGCGAACAAGGTCACGGCCTTGGTCGAGGCGCCGCAGCCCACGCCCGAGCAGATCGACACAAACGAGACCCTCGATGACAGCGACCGGGGGCCGGCTTTCCTCAAGGCACTGCCTGCCAATCTGCGGTCTCTCAAGATCGCCGGCGTGATGGATGAGTTCACGCGATCAAGCTATGCGCCGGAATGCGAACTGCTGGAGCTCGACCCCGACACATGGCGCGAGCAGCTTGAAGCGTTCATGCCAGATCTGGTGTTCATCGAATCCGCCTGGCGCGGTTTCGAAGGCAAATGGTCGCTCAAGGTGAGCAACCGTTCGCCCGAGATCATGGGCGTGATTGCCTGGGCAGCGCGCAACCGTGTGCCCAGCATGTTCTGGAACAAGGAAGACCCGGTTCACTTCGGAGGTTTTCAGCACATCGCGCAGGCCGTGGACCACGTGTTCACCACGGATATCGACTGCATCGCCCGCTATCGCCGCAAAGTCGGGCACAACCGGGTTTACCTGCTGCCGTTTGCCGCGCAGCCGCTCACGCACAATCCGATCGAGAAGTTCGAGCGCCAGAACGCCTTCTGTTTTGCAGGATCCTACTACCTCAAGTACCCCGAGCGGCAACGCGACTTCCAATCGCTGATCGAACTCGCCGCCACGGTCGCGCCGGTCGAGATCTACGACCGCAACTACGAAAACCCGCATCCGCACTACGAGTTCCCGAAGGAATACACCCCCTACATTGTCGGCAATCTTCCGTTCGACAAGATTGAGAAGGCCTACAAGGGTTACACCTACGGCATCAATATGAACACGATCAAGCAATCGCAGACGATGTTTGCGCGGCGTGTGTTCGAATTGATGGCCTCCAATACCATCGTCCTGAGCAACTATTCGCGCGGCGTGCGGATCATGTTTGGGGATCTGGTGGTCTGCTCCGATAACCAGAACGAAATCGGACGCCAGCTTGGCGCCGTGACCGGCGATCCGGTTACTGCGCGCAAGTTCCGCCTCGCCGGGGTACGCAAGGTGCTGTCCGAGCATTGCTACGTGCACCGGCTTGCCTACATCGCGGCCAAGGTCTCGGGCCAGACATGCACGGTGGAAGCCGCGCCAATCACAGTCATCGGCAAGGTGGCCTCGCTCGATGAAGCGAACCATCTGCGTACCTGCTTCGCGGCGCAGCATCACCCCAACCGGTGCTTGGTCCTCATCGCTGCCAATGGCCTCGCCTTGTCTCCCTCCACGACAGGTGCAGAGGCACCGGGGAAAGCGGAACGCATCATCGCGGAAGGCGATCAGGCAGCGCTGCAAACGCTTGCCGGTGAAAGCCACTGGGTCGCCCCGTGGCATCCCGACGATCACTACGGCGCGCATTACCTGTCCGATCTGGCGCTGACCGAGCGCTATGCTCAGCCCGATGCAGTGGGCAAGCCTGCCCATTTCTGCGCGAGCGGCGATGAACTGACTTTGCTGCAGAACGGCGAGCAGTATCACCCTGTGCCGACCCTGGCGGCACGTTCGGCATTGGTGCGCGGCGATTGGCTGTCTACCCATTGGCAGGCACAGTCCGACCCGTTTGCGGCAGACTGGCTGCTCAAGGGCGGCACCTTTCTGGGCGTCGACGAATTCAATTATTGCCGGAACGGCAGGCTTTGCGCAGCAGATGTCGCGGCGACGGTCGATGACATTCCCGATCTATGGACAGGCACATCGCTTGAGCAGACCATCCTGCCGCTGGCCGAGAGCTCTCCAGCAGCACCTCCCATACTGCCCACCGACGCCACCGGTGCGGAGCATTTCGCCCTGCCGGCCGAGACCATGCGCGCGCTTGCTCCTGCACGGCCCCCGGCAGGTGCAGTGCTCAAGGATGCGGGCGGCCCGGTCTGGACGGTGCGCAGCGAATTTGCCGCCGACAAGTATGGCTATGCCTATCTTGGCAAGTACTTCACGCGCGAGGAATTGAACCTGCGCCTGAACAGCCGCTTCGAGCTTGATGCCGAAGTGACCGGCGAAGGTTTCGACGCGCGAAGCGTGTTCGAATTTCTCGATGCGAACAAGGTCAAGATCAGCCACGGCATGTTCCGCGTGGGAAGCGCGGGCACGCTGGCAATCCCGCCGAACTGCGAATTCGTGCGCTTTGGCCTGCGGCTGCAGGGCAGCGGCACGCTGGCGATCCGCCGCCTCATTCTGGACGATGTGCGGGAAAAGCCGAATTTCCTGATCCCGACTGCTTCCGTGCTGGTGCTGGGCAAACAGTATCCTGCCTACGACGACCTGTACCGCTACGGGTTCGTGCACAGCCGCGTCCGCGGTTACCGCAAGGCTGGCCAGCGAGCCGACGTGTTCCGCATCAGCAACGACCAGCCGTTTGCCTTCCGCGAGTTCGAGGGCATCGATATCGTTCAGGCCAACCAGGATTTTCTGGATCTGGTGCTGCGGCAGCAGCGGCACGAACATGTCTTCGTCCACCTGCTCGACAAGTTCATGTGGGACATCCTGGAACGCCATCTGGATCAGGTGAAGATCACCGTATGGGTCCACGGCGCCGAAATCCGCGCCTGGCAACGGCGCAGCGCCGAGTTTGCGCGGTTCGAAGATTCAGAGCGCGATCGGCAGATGCGCCTTGCAGACCAGCGCCTGGCCTTCTGGCGGAAGGTGGCCGCAAATCCGCATCCGAATCTCTCGTTCGTGTTCGTCTCGGAAACGCTTCGCCGCGAGGCTGAAGAGGACCTCGGCATCAGCCTGCAGGGCGAACGGTTTGCCGTGATCCACAACTTCATCGACGGAAACCTGTTCGCATATCAGCCCAAGCAGGCGGAGGATCGCCATGCCGTGCTTTCGATCCGTCCCTTTGCGGCGATAACCTATGGTAACGACCTGACCGTCGAGGCGATCCGGTTGCTGTCGCAACGCCCCGGCTTCGACCGCCTTTCGTTTACCCTGATCGGCGATGGCGAACTGTTCGAAGAAACGGTCGCACCGCTGCGCGGGATGACCAATGTGACGCTTGAGCGGCGGTTCGTGACCCAGGCGGAAATTGCCCAACAGCATGGCAGGAACGGCATTTTCCTGTGCCCGACGCGGCTGGATTCGCAAGGCGTTTCGCGGGACGAGGCCATGGCTTCGGGGCTGGTCCCGGTGACCACCAATATCTCGGCCGTACCCGAATTCGTGGATGATACCTGCGGTGTTCTTGCGAGCCCCGAAAGCCCTGAGGAACTGGCCGATGCAATCGAGCGCCTTGTCGCCGATCCGGACCTGTTCCTGCGCCTTTCGGCTGCAGCAGCGGCAAGGGTTCGTGCACAATCGGGATTTGCCGAGACCATCGAACGGGAACTGAGCCTGCTGCAGGCCGCCGCTCCCGTATCGACAAACGGCCAAAACGGTTATCAGGCCAGGCTGAAAGTCGAAGCGGAGTCCTGATCGGGTGTTGCCGCAGTCAGTCAAGGAGGAAATCACCAGCCGTGTGGCTGGCGCATTGCGGTTCCGCCGCTCTGGCACCCGTGACCGCGTCATCCGCGTTGCGGGATGCAGCATTCCCTTGCGCATCACGATTAACCCGGGCTCCAAGAATATCGTGTTCGCGTTTCACGGCGCTGTTCATCAGGACAGCCGCAGCGGCACGACGTTTGCCCATTTCCCCAATCGGCAGACTGCGCATTCCCACCAGATCAGCATTGCCGACCCCTCGCTCGCGAAGCACCGCGATCTCTCCATCGCCTGGTATTGCGGCCATGAAGGCGCTGATATTCAGGGTATCGTCAGTGCGATCTGCATCGAAGCCGCACGGCTTCTGGGCGCCGAACGCAGAATCTACACCGGTGGTTCGGGCGGCGGCTTTGCCGCGCTGTATTTCTCCCACCGCGATCCCGGCAGCGTGGCGGTGGTCTTCAATCCGCAAACCCGGATCATGGACTATTCGGGACGGCTCGTAGCCAATTATCGCAAGGCCTGCTGGCCCAGCCTGACCAAGGATGCCGACCTTGCGAAAGTCACCTGTGCAGACCTCGTCCCGCTGTATCAGAAGGGCCTGACAAACACTGTCATTTATGTTCAGTCGCATGGAGACCGTAGGCATTTCACGCGGCAGCTGATGCCGCTGGTCGGTGCTATCGCCCGGGCCTCGGAGCGCCAGAACTTCATTCTGCATTCGGACTACTGGGGCGAGATGGGCCATGTCAGCCCGCCTGAAGAAGCCATCGCGTGGCTGGCAGCCGCCTGCAAGGCGGCGACAACACAGGTCGAGGATCTGATCCAGACGTGGCACGATATCGCGCATGGCGCCGCCAACCTGACATCAGAGGAACCCGTACTTCCGAAAGCGGAGCACCAGCCGGAAACCAAACTTCAGAACGTCGCGCCGCAGATAACGGCGCCTCTGAGGGCTGCGGTGCAGGAAGCAGCGCATGGCCATCCCTATCGCGGGCGGCCGGAAAGATCGTTCTGGAAACCCGCGATCAGCGAGCGGCACATCGCAGATCTCGACAGCCTCAGCCAGCCCATCCCCTTTGATCCGGATGACCGAATTGCCACTGCGGGCAGCTGCTTTGCTCAGCACATCGGACACCACCTCGCGCAGCGGGGTTGCAACTACATGGATCTGGAACCGGCACCTGCTGCATTCGGCTCAAGGGAAGAAGCCCAGGCGCGTGGGTACAATCTGTTTTCATGCCGGTTCGGCAACATCTACACATCCCGCCAACTGCTGCAATTGCTGCTGGCGGCGCAAGGGCGTCACACGCCGGCAGATGCAGTCTGGATGCGGGACGGCCGCTTCTTCGATGCCCTGCGGCCGTCCGTCGAACCCCGCGGCACGGCAAGTGCCCAAGACGTGCTTGCAGCGCGCAAGCAGCACCTCGAACACGTCCTCATGATGTTCTCGACCCTCGATCTGTTGGTCTTCACGCTCGGGCTTACGGAAGGCTGGGAATCCCGCCTCGATGGCACCATGTATCCAACAGCGCCGGGCACCATTGCCGGACAATACGACCCTTCACGCTATGCGTTGCGCAATTTGCGTTATGGCGAAGTGATGGCAGACATGGAGACCTTCTGGCGGGAACTGCGCATCATCAATCCCGGCGCACGCCTGCTGCTCACCGTATCGCCCGTTCCGTTGGCGGCAACAGCGGGAGAAGAGCACGTCCTGCCGGCCACGGTCTATTCGAAATCGGTCCTGCGCGCGGTTGCAGGCGATCTCGCGGAAGATCATGAGGGCATTCACTACTTTCCGTCTTACGAAATCATTGCAAGCCATCCTGCAAAAGGCATGTTCTTCGAGCCAAACCAACGCGAAGTAAATCCGCTCGGCGTCGAACTTGTCATGAAAAATTTCTTCATTGCCACCGGCATGGCCGACCTATCCGGTAGCGAAATCACATCCACTGGAATTGTTTGCGAAGAAGGACGCCTCGCAGACCTGCTGTAAACTCGTTGATACTGGAAGAATGATGTCTAAACATTTCGACCCTACTCGGGAGAAATTTGTAGTTGTCTGCGGGATGCCACGTTGTGGCACAAGGCAGTTCACGGATTTCATGTCCCGTCACGATTCCGTCGCGCTGCAAGGTGAAATCAGCAATCGCGTCGTGCCGATCATTCGCAAGGCAGTCGAAGCCGCAGATCAGCTCTACCCGGCAGGCTATGCCGCCGATGCGATTGCAGTAAAGCGCCCGCAGACGATCATCCAGATGTTCGGCAGCTTTTCGAAAACCATGCCGATCAATGTTCCCGCGGCGCCCATACAAGGCTTCAAGTCCCCGTCCGCCGAACTGATGTACCGGGATCTGAATGCTCTGCTTCTGCCGAGTTTTCCGCAGGTCAGATATTTCTATTGCATCCGCAACCCGATCGATTGCTACTTGTCGCTTTCATCGATGCCATGGTTCGCCATGGGGGCCAACGATTACATCGACCGCTACATCACCAGCATTTCCGCAGCATCGCAGATCGCCAGGATCGGTGCCGAAGGTCGCAAACGCGTGGTCATCTCCACGCTCAACCTCGATTCCTTCATTGCCTCAAAAGACAAGGCGATGTGGCTACGGCAGCGCATTTTTGCACCACTCAAGATCGGACCATCGGTGGAATGGCTTGCGAAGATTTCCCGGACCACCGAGAACCGGAATGCTACGGAGCGCGTGACCGGAACCCGTCGAGACAAGTCGATGCAGCCCGAAGCGCTTGCGATATTCAAGGCACGCGAGGCAGACCTGCAAAAGGCCATCGAGGTCTTTAATGCGACGTTCAAGGAGACCTTGTCACTCAAACTGCCGCAAGTTGTCGAAGCCTGAATGGCCATTCGGCCAGGAATTTGAAAGGACAGCCCATCCATGCGCCGCTTGATCAAGTCCACACTCGTCGCGCTGATGGCCGCCGGGATTCTCATGACGGGTGGCAATGCCATCGCCGCCGACATCTACGTTGCCCGTAACGGCTCCGATGTTGCGGATGGCTCCGCGCCGGAAAAGGCTGTGGCTAGCGTGGGCAAGGCCATCAGCGTCGGCAAGGCCATCTCCGACCGCACCGGCGAGGACATCACCATTCTCATCGGCCCAGGGATCTACCGCGGAACGAACATCGTGCTCAGCGAGGGACAATTCCGCGGCAAGCTGACGATTACCGGCACCAGCGAAAAAGCCTCGGAGTATCCGGCGTTTTACGGAAACGGGAGTGGCACCTGGCTGACCTACAACGGATCGGGCGGGAAGACGACGGGCCTGACGATCCGCGGCCTGCGGGTCGTCGACTATGGAACTGCGATCAACCTGGTCGGCGATCGCCGCTCGCCGGACATGAACAACGCTGGCACCGTGATCCAGAACAATGTGTTCGCCCGCATCGGTTCACGGCCCGGCACAGAGCGGTCGACGGCCGCGATCAGGCTGGTCAACTCGCACGACAACATCTTTGAGAACAACTACTTCAACTCGATCCGGAATTATCCGCTCAAGGAGTGCGGTTATCTGCACTCGATCTACATCGCCCATTATTCGTCGGGAAACCGGATCAGGCACAATTCCTTCCAGGATTTCTGCGGCGCAGCAATCAAGTTGCGCGATACGTCGAACGACAATCTGATCGAAGACAATACCTTCCGGACAAGCGATGCGGTGCCTGCCATCCAGGAATCCTACTGCGACAAGAGCGCGATGGAGAAGTGCACCAAGAAGAGCGGGGAATGCCCCTCGACCGGCAATGTTGCCAGCACCAACCATTATCCGGGTCTGGCGATCAGCCAGCGCATCTCTATAGAGGGCAGCGAGGATCCGAAGCCGTGGTGCCAGGCTGCAAGCTTCTCGACACCCCGGATCCGGGCTGAGAGAGATGGTGGCTGAGGCTGAATGATTGCGTCAAAACTGAAGATTGCGCTCGTTGCCGATGAACTGACGCGGTCTTGCCTTTCGCTTGAGTGCAACGTCATCGACGTGCCCTCAAGCGGCTTCAAGGGACTCCTCAAAAGCGAACGCCCCGACCTGCTGCTGGTGGAATCCGCGTGGCACGGTGTCGATGATAGCTGGAAGTACAAGATTGCCTCCTATCCTCGCCACCTGCTCCGTTCCAACCGGCGACTGCGCGGGTTGGTGCGGGTTGCGCGCGATCTGGGCATTCCGACCGTGTTCTGGAACAAGGAAGACGGGGTCCATTTCGACCGCTTCATCGCAAGCGCGCGGCTGTTCGATCATATCCTCACGGTCGATGCCAACTGCGTGCCGCGCTACCGCGCTGTCGTCGATCCGGGCACGAGCGTTGGGGTGCTGCCGTTCCCGGTCCAGCCCCGGTTCCACAATTTCACCGGCTTCAACTTTCGCACGCATGATGCAAACTTTGTGGGCAGCTACAGCACACACATCCATGACGTCCGCCGCGCCTGGCAGAACATGGCGTTCACGGCGGTGCGCGAAAGCGGGATGGCGCTGACGATCTATGATCGCAATTCGGAACGCGGCTCCTCGATCTATCGCTATCCCGAATGGGACGGACTGGTGGTCCGGCCAGCGGTGCCCCACGCGCAGACTGCGCAGATCTACAAGGATCATCTGATCTCGCTCAACGTGAACACGGTGACGGATTCGCCGACCATGGTTTCACGCCGTCTGGTCGAGATCCTCGCTTGCGGCGGGATTGCCGTCACTTCGGCATCGGCCTCGGTCGATGCGTTGTTCCGCGATTTCTGCCATGTTGTCACGACGGCGGAAGAAGCGCGCGACCTGTTTGATCGCCTGCGGCATGGGCCTTCGAGCGAAGATCTTGACCGGGCGCGGCAGGGCGCCGCCTTTGTCGCGGAGCATCACACCTGGGCGCAGCGGCTCGAACTGGTCACTGCGGCCGCCGGAGTGTAGAGCCCGTAGCCATGAGCGGGACTGCCACGAACGGGAATGGGGCCTTGGCAGACACCGAGCGGGGGCCGGCCTATGACCGGATCATCGCGGTTGGCCTGCGCCAATGGAAAGCCCACAATCTCAGCCCGATGCTGCAGGCCCAGTGCCGCCGCCTGCACTTTGTGCGGGGGAGCAAGGCCGTTGCTGCATTGGCGCCCAGTGCCGCGGATGCCATTGCGATCTGGGGCGCAACACCGCCGCCGGGCATCGCGGACCTCGCCTGCGCGACCGGGGCTGCCCTGCTCCGGCTGGAGGACGGTTTCATCCGCTCGGTCGGCCTTGGTTCCGACCTGATCCCGCCGCAATCGCTGGTGCTGGACCGCACGGGGATCTACTTCGATGCGACACGCGCCAGCGATCTCGAGACGATCCTTCAAACCAACACGTTCGGCGCAGACATGCTGGCCCGCGCTGCGCAGATCCGCGCCTTGATCGTGGCCAGCGGGCTGACGAAGTACAACATCGAGCCGCGCACTGTGCCGCGCTGGCCTGCGCCCGCGCCCGGGCGGCCCATCGTGCTTGTGCCAGGACAAGTGGAAACCGATGCATCCATCGCACTGGGCGGCGCGCACGTGCGCAGCAATCTTGCCCTGCTGCGCGCGGTGCGCAGTGCCCGGCCAGACGCCTGGATCGTCTACAAGCCGCACCCCGATGTGATGAGCGGCAACCGCAGCGGGCGAACTGCGCTGCGCGAAACGCAAGCTGTCGCGGACTGGATCGAGACCGATGCCTCGATCGTGAGCTGCATCGAGGCCTGCGACGAAGTCCATACGATCACGTCGCTTTCAGGGTTCGATGCGCTGCTGCGCGGCAAGCCCGTCATCACTTATGGCGCACCGTTCTATGCCGGCTGGGGCCTCACCGAAGACCGGGCCGAAGTATCGGCGGCATGGCCCAGAAGAACCCGGCGACTCACGCTCGATGCACTGGTTGCAGGCGCGCTACTGGTCTATCCTTATTACTGGAACCCTGAAGCCCGATGCGGCGATGTTTGCGAAACGGTACTATACCGCATTGCACAGACGCGCGATCTCCTTCAAAGCACCGGCAAACTTGAACAGCTTCGTTCGGGTTGGGCAAGGCGTCAATTTCGGAAAATGCGGGTTCTGAAAGACGCGTTGTGGGGGAGACGGTGACCGTGATCGAGGGAGGGATCAAGGCCTTTGCCGGCCGCCGCGTGCTCCTTCTGCAGGGACCGATTGGGCCGTTCTTTCGGCGCTTTGCCACAGATCTGCAAGCCGCCGGCTGCGAGGTTCACAAGATCAACTTCAACGCCGGAGACTGGCTGTTCTACCCCGGCGGCACGCCCTATCGCGGTCGCATGGAAGATTGGCCGGCGTGGTTTGAGGCCCGGCTGCGCGAATTGCAGATTGAGCTGGTGTTCCTGTTTGGCGATTGCCGCCCGATCCACAGCAGCGCGCATGCCGTGGCGGGGCGCCTCGGCATCGAAGTCAGCGTGTTCGAGGAAGGCTATTTGAGGCCCGATTTCGTAACACTGGAACGCGACGGGGTTAATGCCAACAGCCCGCTGACCCGCCAGCCCGAAGACTACCTTGCCGCACCGGACCGCCTCATCACGATCCGCCCGATGCCGAGCGCTTTCTGGCTGATGGTCTGGTGGGGGTTCCACTATTATCTGTTCGGAGGCCTCGGCCGCTGGCGCTATCCGCACTATCAGCACCACCGGCCGCTGGTCCTCAGCGAATGCTTTCCCTGGCTGCTTTCACCCTTGCGCAAACAATGGTTCAAGTGGCGCCAACGCGGGATGCAGGACAATCTCTCAGGCCCGTGGAGCAAGAGCTACTTCTTCGTTCCGCTGCAGGTCCACAATGATGCGCAAGTCCACACCCACGCCGATGTCGGCGGGATCGAAGGCTTCATCGACGCAATGATCGCATCATTCGCCCGGCATGCGCCTGCCGATACCCGGCTGGTGCTCAAGCATCATCCGATGGACCGCGGCTACCGCAACTATACCCGCCTGATCCGCGATCTGGCGCGCGAGCACGATTGTGCAGACCGGGTGATCTACCTCCACGATCAGCACACCCCCACGCTGATCCGCAATTGCCGCGGCGTGATCGTGATCAATAGCACGGTGGGCCTTACCTCGATCGGCATGAAATGTCCGACCAAGGCGGTGGGCGAAGCCGTGTGGGACATGCCGGGCATGACCTATCAGGGCCCGCTCGATCGCTTCTGGACCGAAGCGGACAGCGCCATCCCCGACCGGACGCTGTACCTCAAGTTCCGCGACGAGCTGATCACGCGCACGCAGCTCAACGGCAATTTCTACAAGAAGCTCGCGCCCGAGCTTTCGGCGACAGGGCTGATCTGGAACAGCGAGGCGACGATCCTGCCGCAGCCTACCGCAGATGCGGCGGAAGACACTGCGGATGAAGCCGGGATCACAGGCTCCAGTAGCGACTTCCGGCAGGCAGTGCTTCGGGCGCAAGGACGGACTTGACGTCGATGATCACGCCGCCGGGCTTGAGCATCGCGCCCAGTTCATCGCGCGAGAGCGCCGCATAGGCATCGTGCGAAACCGCCAGCACGAGCGCATCGAGATCATGCATTTCCGCTAGATCGCTCAGCGCGATGCCGAATTCATGGCTAGCGGCAGCCGGATCGGCGAGCGGATCATGCACGAGAGGCCGGATGCCGAATTCGCGAAATTCGCGCACGATATCCTCGACCTTGGAATTGCGGATATCGGGAACGTTTTCCTTGAACGTCAGGCCCAGGATCCCGACCCGCGCTTCGGCCAGCTTGCACTGCGCCGCCGCCATCATCTTGACCGCGCGCTGGGCGATATAGCTGCCCATGCCATCATTGATGCGCCGCCCCGCGAGGATGACCTGCGGGTGATAGCCAAGCTGTTCGGCCTTGGCGGTGAGGTAATAGGGATCGACGCCGATGCAGTGCCCGCCGACAAGGCCGGGATAGAAGCGCAGGAAGTTCCACTTGGTGCCAGCCGCCGCCAGCACCTCGCTGGTGCGGATGCCGACGAGATCGCAGATCTTCGAAATCTCGTTCATCAGCGCGATATTGATGTCACGCTGGGTATTCTCGATCACCTTCGAGGCTTCGGCAACCTTGATCGAGGATGCCTTGTGAATGCCCGCCGTGACCACCGAGCCATAGAGATCGGCGAGGAGATCGAGCGTTTCGGCATCGTGGCCCGAGACGACCTTGACGATCTTTTCGAACGGATGGGCCTTGTCACCCGGATTGATGCGTTCGGGGCTGTAGCCCAGCTTGAAATCAATGCCCGAGCGCAGGCCCGAGGCGGCTTCGATCACCGGCGCGCAGACTTCTTCGGTCGCACCGGGATAGACGGTCGATTCGAACACGATCACCGCGCCCGGCTCGATCACCTTGCCCACTGTAAGGCAGGCCTTGTGCAGCGCCGAGAAATCCGGACGGCGGCTTTCATCGACCGGGGTCGGCACGGTGACGATGATGATCCGGCAGCCGCGCAGATCGTCCGGATTGTCGGTCACCACCAGCGCCGAGGCGAGCAGTTCCTCCCGCGAAACCTCATTGGTATGATCGTCTCCGGCCTTCAGCGCGGCGATACGCGCCGCGTTCACGTCAAGCCCGATGACCGCGTGCTTGCGCGCAAACGAGACCGCCAGCGGCAGTCCGACATAGCCAAGACCGATCACGCCGATGCGCCCGAAAGAATCCATATCCATCTTCATCCATACGATCCGGGGCCGCGATCCGGGCCCCCTTGCGGGATTCGCTTAGCAGGCAAACCTTTCTGTCATGGTAAACGCCCGCGAGGCTTTGGACACGAGCAGCGAACGCGCCGGGCGCTGATGCCACTTGGCGCCGCCAGTCGGGCCGGGCTACGCAGAAACCCCGAGCGTTCGGCGAGACTAGCGCAACACAGAAAAATGGCCGCTTAAGCGAATCCGCTGGGAGCGCATTAAGGCGCGTCCGGCACATCCTTGCCGCATCCCCGGATGGAGAGTGCGCCATGGTTCGCCGTGCCCTGATTGATACCCCCCGCCAGATTGCAGGCCGACTTGCGGGCGAGGTGCGCCCGGCTCTGCGGATTGCCGTGTTGCTGGGCTTGCTTGCCGCCTGCGGGCCGGTGCGGCTGCAACGCACGGCAGAGGTCACTTCCCCTATTGGAACGGCGCAAGCGGCCGGCGCGCAAGCGCGCACGGCAGCAGACACCGCGCCGCTGCCGCCGATGGTTCTGGGGGTGCAGACCCATTTCAGCCAGGGCTGGCCCGCCTCCACGCTGGCGCTGGCGCAACAGGTTTCCGCGCCGATGCTGCGCGATTCGCTGCCTTGGGCGGAAGCCGAGAAAGCGCGCGGGAGCTATGACCTCGGCACCCCGGCGGCGCAGGCACTGAGCGCTGCCTGCGCCAGTGGCCAGCGCCTGCTGCTGACGGCGGTGCCGGTCAATCCGCTCTATGATGGCGGGCAATGGGTTTCGAGCGCGGCGGGCAATGCCGCCTTTGCCGCCTATCTCGCCGCGCTTGCGGACCGCTTCGGCCCCTGCCTTGCGGGGATCGAGGTGGGCAACGAGATCAATGGCCCCGGCACGCTGCTTTATCCGGCGGGCACGAACCGCGCCGCTGCCTATGTCGCCACGCTGAAGGCTGTGCGCGGGCGGCTTGGTGGGCGCACGGCGATCCTTGGCGGATCGACCAACACCATCGGCACCGGCTTTCTCAAGACCCTGTTTGCCGCCGGGATGCTGGGCGAAGTGGATGGCATTGCCGTCCACCCCTATCGCAGCCGCGCCGAAGGGCTCGACGTGGAGCTGGGCGCGCTCAATGCAGCGATGGATGCGGCGGGACGGCGCGTGCCGATCTGGGCCAGCGAGCTGAGCCTCGACACGCGCGACCAGACCATGGCGGCGGACGAACTGACCAAGCAAGCGACCATGCTGGCGGCAGGCGGCGCGGCGCAGGCCAGCTGGTATGCGCTGATCGACCAGCGCTGGTATCCGAACATGGGGCTGTTTGCGGGCACCACGCCCAAAGCACAGATGCGGGCCTTCCGGCTGATGCAGCAAGTGCTGGCGCAGGGGAGGCCGCAGCGGCTCGATCTGGGTGATCCGCTGTTGTTCGCCTATCGCTTCGGCACGGACACCACGGTCGTCTGGGGCGCGCCCCGCACAATCACGGTGGAGGGCGGCGACGTGCGCGATGCGACCGGCGCGCCGGTGCCCATCGCCAGCGTGAGCGAGCGCCCGCTGGTGATCACCGGCACCACCGCGATCCGCTTTGGCAGCTCCACCTGGATCGCCGATACCCTGATGGGCTGGGGCACGCCGCAATGGCGCTATGCCGTGCGGCTCAAGGCCGATGCAACATACCGGCTGCCGCTGTTCGACGATCAGTTCACCAGCTACTTCGGCGACCGCTGGTATCGCCCGCTGCGGATCAACACGACATCCGCCGCGCCGGGCGGCACGGGCGCTGCGCCGCTGCGCGCAGTGTGGCGGCATGTGGCCCCTGTGGCAGAGACGCTTGATGTGGGCGGCTGCTTTGCCAAAGGCGCGGCGGGCGACGGGGTAAACCTGACCGTGACGGCAGGCGGCAAAGTGCTGTGGCGCGGCGTGTTGACCGGCCAATTGCAGCTGCCGCCGCTGAGCGCCGATCTCGCTGCGGGCGAGGCGCTGGAACTGGTGGCAGGGCCGAACCAGACCGCTGGCGGCGATTCGTTCAACTTGCGGCTGGTGCTGTTTCAGCGCGGCGCGGGTGAGCCCGTGGCCTGCCCGCTATAGCCCGCGCGGCTACTATGGCGCAGGCGGCAGGCGGCGAGCGGTGAGGATCTTCACCGGCGCTTCGAGCATCTGCCCGCGCATCACCCCTTCGCCCAGCGTCTGCGAGATCGGCGAATCCCAGATCTTGCGGACGACATCCATGCCCGCCGTCACTTTGCCGAACACGGCATAGCCCGCCTGCGCCTCCGGGTCCGCCGATTTGGGATCGGCATCAAGGCCGATGATATCGGACAGCATGATCGAGAAATCCGCCGTGGCCGTGCCGGGCGCATTCCGCGCCATCGAGATCGCGCCCGCCGTGTGGCTGAGGCCGGTCTGGCTGGTGGGTTCATGCGCGATAGGCGGGAACAGGCGGCGCGGATCACGCAGGCCGCCTTGCAGCAGGCCATTGGGCTGATCGCCCCAGGCCAGATGCATCGCGCGGTAGAACGTGATCCCGTCAAACCGCTTGGCATCGACATAGCGCAGGAAATTGGCGGTGCTGATCGGTGCATGCGCGCCATCGAGCGCGAGCTCGATCGTACCCATCTCCGTTACCAGCGCGATGCGCTCGACCGCCGCCAACGGCGGAGGCGGCGCGGGCGGCGCGGCGGGCGCGGAGCGCCGCTGCGGGGCGGCCGCGACGAGCATTGCGGCAAGCGGCAGCGCGGCGAGAACGAATCGGCGTGGGATCATGGGTCCGCATTAACCTTCAAGGCGCGCACGGAGGCAAGGTTTAGGGCGCCGAAACGCCCGAAATCGCATGAACGCCCCCTCCGGTGCCGTTCGTAAGCCCGGTTGGCGCGAATCTAACGGGCGCAGGGCCAGATGGAGCCACCGCACAAGACCACGGCCCATCCAGCCCCCCCGCTGGCGGCCTACCCCATTCGACGCCAACTTGAAGGACCCACCATGTTCAAGACCGCCAAAACGCTGGCCTTCGGGCTTCTTGCTGCCGCCTGCATCGCCGGACCCGCCCATGCCCAGTCGGCTGACTGGATCAAGGCCGTGACCCGCACCATCGCCTCCAAGCAGACCTACCCCAAGGCCGCGCAGGCCCGGGGCGAGCAGGGCACCGCGAAAGTGAAGATCTACGTCGCAGCCTCGGGCGCGGTGGAACGCGCCGAACTGATCGCGCCTTCGGGTTCGACGGTGCTGGACCGCGAGGCGCTGGCCCTGCCGAGCCGCACCGGTTCGGTCCCCCCCCCGCCGGGCGGCGCAACTTCGGTGACCGTGCCGATCACCTGGAAGCTGCTGTAAGCGGCTTTCGAACCAGCTAACGACCGGAGCCGCAAGGCCCTCGGCCGAGGAAGGGGCGGAGCAATCCGCCCCTTTTTTTACCTCAGCCAAGCATGCCTGCGGAAAACTGGCGCAAGTTCAGCGCGGCTTGGCGGCGAGCGAGCCGGGGCCTCTGGGCGTCTGGATCGAGGTGCAGGTTCCGGCCTTGACCATGACCCACGCATCACCCTGATAATCGGTCTTCGCGCTGCCGGCACAGCTCAGGCCCGTGTTCGTGGCGCATTCGTTCTTGCCGGCCTTGGCAACGCCGTAGCACTTTTCCATGGCGGGCTTGGCATCGGCAGCCTGCGCAGCGCCGGCTGCAAGGCCAAGGGCGATCGAGGCGGCGAAAGCGGGGGCGGCAAGCTTCATGGCATGATCCTTTTGCAGATGTGGCGGACCGGGTATGGTCCGGCGCAGTGCAGTGAAGGACGCATGATACAATACATGATCATGGGAAAACAGACCGGACCTCTCCATGCCTGAGCCGCTGGCAGGCTTTGGCCTCGGCATGCGCCAGCCGCACTACCGCGCCTTTACCGGCGGCACCGCGCGGGTCGATTTCATCGAGGTCATTTCCGAAAACTTCATGGTTTCGGGCGGCAAGCCGCTCGACACGCTGCTGCAAGCAAGGGCGAACTACCCGCTGGCGCTGCACGGTGTTTCGCTGTCCGTCGGATCGGCGGACGGCCTCAGGGACGATTACCTTGCCGCGCTGCGCCGCTTGGTCGACCGCGTGGAACCGGCCGTGGTTTCAGACCATCTGTGCTGGACCCGGATCGACGGTTTCCATGCGCCTGACCTGCTGCCACTGCCTTATACCGAGGAAGCGCTGGACGTGGTGTGCTGCAATATCGACCGCGCGCAAACAGCGCTGGGGCGGCGAATGCTGTTCGAGAACCCATCGCGCTACATCGCCTTTCCCGGCGCGATGACAGAGTGGGAATTCCTCGCCGCCATGGCGCAGCGCACGGGGTGCGGGCTGCTGCTCGATGTGAACAACATCCATGTCAGCGCGGTGAACCACGGATTTGCCGCAGAGGACTATCTCGCGGGCTTTCCGATGGCGGCTGTCGGGCAGATCCATCTGGCGGGCCATGTGCGCGGTGAGCACTTGCTGATCGACACGCACGACCAGCCGGTGCCGGACGAAGTCTGGGCGCTCTACCGCGCGGCGATCGCGCTGGCCGGCGCAGTGCCGACGATGATCGAGCGTGACGGCAACATTCCGGAGTTGGACGAATTGTGCGCCGAACTGGACGTGGCGCGCCGCATCAGCGCCGAAGCGGCAGAACGGGCCGCAGCATGAGCCTGCTGGCCCTGCAGCGCCAGTTTCGCGACTGGCTGGTGACGGGGGAGGACCGCGCCGCCGCCGCGCTGGACGGCGGAAAGGGTGACACCCTTGCGGGCCTGCTGGTCCATCAGAACACCTACCGCACCGCGCTGGTTTCCAGCCTTGCCGAGACATTCCAGCGGCTGGCGCTGTGGCTGAGCAAGGACGCGTTCGAGAGTGCCGCCGCGCGCTATATCGATGCGCATCCGCCTTCAGGCTGGACGCTGGATGCCTATGGCGAGGACTTCGCGGGGTTCCTGCGGCCGGAGGATCCTGTGGGGGCCGAGATCGCGCTGATCGACTGGACGGTGGCGCAGGTTTTCATAGGTCCAGACGCGGAGGCGTTGCAGCCTGAGGCACTTGCCGAAGTTCTGGCCGTGACGGATTGGGAAACGGCGGTGATCCGCCCCGTGCCATCGCTGCTGGTGCTGCCGATCACCACCAACGCCGATGCGATCTGGCAGGGACTGGCGAGCGGTGAGACGCCGCCTCATGCCCAAACCGCGGAGCAAGGCGGCGCGCTGCTGGTGTGGCGGCAAGGACTGGAACCGGTCTTTCGGCGCGCCGAGGCCCATGAGCGCGAAGTGCTGGCATGGTCGGCGGGGGGCGAAGGCTTCGCCGCGATCTGCGCGCGGCTGGCGGTGACATTGGGCGAAGAGGCGGCCGTGAGGACCGCTGGCACGCTGCTGGGCCGCTGGCTGGCGGAAGGCATGGTCGCCGCTGTGGATTGATGGGCCGGGCTGGTCGAAGGCGCACTCGGTCGCGGAGGCTGGATCGGTTGCGGTGTGAAACTGAAATCTCCACCAATGCAGTTGAGATTCTTCTCGCATGCCGCCATCAAGCGTGGTAATGATATATTGTTAAAACGTCGTTCGGCCCGTGTTGCTTGCATCGGGATTGTTCGTTTCGTTCCCGCTGCTTTCCTCCCGGCCCGGGCTGTCCGGCACAGCAGAGGAGAGCATGCGATGGCCTACCTTACCCCCGATACCAATCGCCGCCGGATCGCGACGCTGGGCGCTGTTGGCGCGGTGCACGGTGTGATGGCGGTGGTGCTGCTCAGCGGATTTGCCGGCGGGATCATCAAGGAGTTCAAGCGGCAGGCGCTCCCCGCATGGACCTATATGCCGCCTCCGCCGCCGCCCGCCCCTGCCCCCGAACCCAAACCGTCCGCGCGCCCCAGCCTTACGGTGCCCCGGCCCGATCCCTTCGTGCCCTTGCCGCCGATGCCCGGTCCCGGCCTGCCCATCGATACGGGGCCGCTGGTGCCGGTCGGATCGGGCCTCGGCGGCGATCTCCTGCCGCCGCTTCCGCCGCCATCGCCGTCCTCCTCCAGTTCCGGCCCCAGCTTCACCCCACGCGCCGCACAGCCGCTGGGCGCGCCGGGCACATGGGTTTCGGACGCCGATTATCCTGCGGCAGCCTTGCGGCGGGGGGATCAGGGGGCCACGCGCTTCGAACTGTCGATCAGCCCCGATGGCCGCGTGCGCGATTGCCGGATCGCGCAGTCGAGCAGGTCCGCCGACCTCGATGCCGCAACGTGCGCGCGGCTGAGCCAGCGGGCGCGCTTCACCCCGGCCCGCGACGAGCACGGCGATCTGGTGGCTGGACGCTATAGCGGCGTGATCCGTTGGCGCATTCCGGAATAGGGTTTTCCCCAGACGCCAGTTGCAAGGCGGCAAGATCGAGGCCTACCATCGCCGGAGTGCGCCATGGAGGTTTCCGATCTTGCCGTTTTCCTGCGATCTTGGCGGCGAGCGACACAGCTTTGACGACCTGAAAGCCGTGCTGGCAGCCGCCAGCCCGCTGCGCTCCGGCGACGAGCTGGCTGGCATCGCGGCAAGTAGCGCGACACGGCGGGTCGCCGCGCGCTGGGTCTTGGCGGACATGCCGCTGCGCACCTTCCTGAACGAAGCGCTAGTCCCTTACGAAGCCGACGAAGTGACGCGGCTGATCATCGACGGCCACGATGCTGCGGCCTTCGCGCCGATTGCCCACCTCACCGTCGGCGGGTTTCGCGATTGGCTGTTGAGTGAGGCGGCGGACACGGCGGCGCTGGCGGAGATCGCACGCGGGGTGACGCCGGAAATGGCGGCGGCGGTTTCCAAGCTGATGCGCGCGCAGGACCTCATCGCGGTGGCGAAGAAGATCCGCGTGGTGACCGCCTTCCGCTCCACCATCGGCCTGCCCGGGCGGCTTTCCACCCGGCTCCAGCCCAACCATCCCACGGACGATCCGCGCGGAATTGCTGCCGCCGTGCTCGATGGCCTGCTCCACGGGGTGGGCGATGCGGTGATCGGGGTGAACCCCGCAACCGACAGCGTGCCTGCCGCGGCCACCCTGATCCGGATGCTGGACGAGCTGCGCGCGCGCTATGCCATCCCGGCGCAGACCTGCGTGCTGACCCATGTGACAAACGCCCTTGCCATCATGGAGCGCGGCGCGCCGGTCGATCTGGTGTTCCAGTCCATCGCGGGGAGCGAGGCGGCCAACGCGGGCTTCGGCATCGACCTTGCCGTGCTGCGCGAGGCGCACGCGGCGGCGCTCGCGCTGGGGCGCGGGACGGTGGGCCAGAACGTGATGTATTTCGAGACCGGGCAAGGCTCGGCGCTATCCGCCAATGCCCACCACGGCATCGATCAGCAGACGATGGAAGCGCGCGCCTATGCTGTCGCCCGCGCGTTCGATCCGCTGCTGGTCAACACGGTCGTCGGCTTCATCGGGCCGGAATATCTCTATGACGGCAAGCAGATCATCCGCGCGGGGCTGGAAGATCACTTCTGCGGCAAGCTGCTCGGCCTGCCGATGGGCTGCGACGTGTGCTACACCAACCATGCCGAGGCCGATCAGGACGACATGGACAGCCTGATGACGCTGCTGACGGTGGCGGGCTGCAGCTTCCTGATCTGCGTGCCGGGCAGCGACGATGTGATGCTCTCGTACCAGAGCCTGTCCAACCACGACGCGCTCTACTTGCGCGAAGTGATGGGCCTGCGCCCCGCGCCGGAGTTTGAGGCGTGGCTGGCGGAGGTGGGCATTGCCGCGCCCGATGGCCGCTTGCGCGCCCTGGCCGATGGCGCATCTCCTTTCATGCGCCAATTGGCCGAGAGCCTGTCTTGAGCGAAATCCTGCCCGGAGACATGTGGGCGCGGCTGCGGCGGACAACCCCGGCGCGGATTGCGCTGGGCCGCGTGGGCCATGCCTTGCCGCTGGGCGAAGTGCTCGATTTCCAGCTGGCCCATGCCCGTGCGCGCGATGCGGTTCATGCCGCGCTCGATGGTGGCGCGCTGGCGGCAGAACTCGCCCAGCTCCCGGTGCTTCAGGTCGAAAGCGACGCGCCGGACCGGGCGACGTATCTACGCCGCCCTGATCTGGGACGCCGCCTTTCGGCGCGGTCTGCCGCGCTGCTGGCGCAGGCAGGTGGGCGCTGCGACGTGGTGTTCGTGATCGGGGACGGACTTTCCGCGACAGGCGTGCAGGCAGGCGCGGCGCGGCTGCTGAAAGCCTGTGCGGCGGCGCTGGAAGGGCTGACCATCGGTCCCGTGGTGATCGCGCAGGCCGCGCGCGTCGCGCTGGCCGATCCCATCGGCGAGGCACTGGGCGCGCGGGTTTCAGTGATGATCATCGGCGAGCGGCCCGGCCTCAGCGTGCATGACAGCCTTGGCATCTACCTGACCTTCGGCCCCCGCCCCGGCCGCAGCGATGCGGAGCGCAACTGCATCTCCAATATCCACGGCGCAGGGGGCCTTACGCCCGAAGACGCGGCCCGCACACTGGGCTGGTTGCTGCGCGAGGCGCTGCGGCGCGAGCTTTCGGGCGTCGCGCTGAAGGACGACCAGACCCCGGCCCTATTCTCCAAGGAACCTGACCCCACATGAGCGCCCAGTTGCAGAGAACTCTCGGGCCGTTCCAGCTCTGGGCCATCGCGGTGGGCCTTGTCATTTCGGGCGAATACTTCGGCTGGAGCTATGGCTGGGCGAGCGCTGGAACGCTGGGTTTTCTCGTCACGACCGCAGCCGTGGCGGCAATGTATATCGCCTTCATCTTCTCGTTCACCGAATTGACCACCGCGATCCCCCACGCGGGCGGCCCCTTCGCCTATGGCCTGCGCGCCTTCGGGCCGCTGGGCGGTGCTGTGGCCGGGTTTGCCACGTTGGTCGAGTTCCTGTTTGCGCCGCCCGCGATCTCGCTCGCCATCGGGGCCTATCTGCACGTGCAGTTCCCCGCGCTGGAGCCAAAACATGCGGCGCTGGGCGCTTATGCGGTGTTCATGGCGCTCAACATCGTGGGGGTGCAGATTGCCGCCAGCTTCGAAGTGGTGGTCACGCTGCTCGCGGTGGGCGAACTCATCGTGTTCATGGGCGTGGTGCTGCCCGCATTCCGCTGGTCCAATTTCCTTGCGGGCGGATGGGCCGGGCAGGATCATTTCAGCATGGCGGCGGTGGGCGGAATCGTCGCCGCGCTGCCCTTCGCGATCTGGTTCTTCCTCGCCATCGAAGGCGTGGCGATGGCGGCGGAGGAAGCGAAGGAACCGCGCCGGACGATCCCGACGGCCTACATCTCGGGCATTCTCACGCTCACCGTGCTGGCCTTCGGGGTCATGCTGTTTGCCGGTGGTTCGGGCAGCTGGGCCGAACTTTCCAGCCTCAACGATCCGCTGCCACAGGCCATGAAGCGCGCGGTGGGCGCATCGAGTGGTTGGCTGCACATGCTGGTGTGGCTCGGGCTGTTTGGCCTTGTCGCCTCGTTCCACGGGATCATCATGGGCTATGCGCGGCAGATCTTCGCGCTGGGCCGGGCGGGCTACCTGCCGGGCGCGTTCGCGCGGCTGCACCCCCGCTTCAACACGCCGCACGTGGCGACGCTGGCGGGCGGCGTGGTGGGCATTGCCGCAATCTACAGCGATGCCTTCATCACCATCGCGGGCCAATCGCTGACCGCCAGCGTGGTGACGCTCTCGGCCTTCGGCGCGCTGACGATGTACATCGTCTCGATGGCCGCGCTGTTTCGCCTGCGCCGTAGCGAGCCGGATCTGGCGCGCCCGTTCCGCGCGCCGCTCTATCCGTTCGCACCGGCCATTGCGCTGGGCATGGCCAGCCTTGCGCTCGTCACGATGGCTTGGAACAACCGCGAACTGGCCGCCATCTTCGCCGGGCTTATGGCAGTACTGGTGATCGGCGCACTGCTGCTGCGCAGACGGGACGCGGCCTGACATGCGCTGGCTGGCGGGGCTCGCCGCACCGGGTCTGCTTGCCGCAGCCATGCCCGCCCATGCGCAGACCGCGCCGTGGCAAAGCCGCGCTGCTGCAGCGGCCGAATACCTCGATCGCACATGGGCCACCGAAAACGGCTGGAAAGCCAGCGAGAACTGGCAGCGCTTTCCGATGTCCGACGTGCTGATCGACTATCAGCGCCGCACCGGGGACCGGCGCTGGTCCGGCCGGATCGCTGCCGCGGTGCGCAACCGGTCCGGCCTGTATCTCAACGATGACGACCTTTGGGCGGTGATCGCCAGCGTGGATGCTTGGCAGATCGATCACGACCCGGAACTCCTCGGGTGGGCAGCAGCAAACTACGCGCGTATCACCTCGCAGCACTGGGACAACACGTGCGGCGGCGGCCTGTGGTGGGACCGCAAGCACAGCTACAAGAACGCGATCACCAACGAACTGCTGCTTTATGCCTCGACCCGGCTCTATCTCGCGACCGGGCAGGCGGCTTATCGCGATTGGGCGCTGCGCACCTGGGCGTGGTTTGCCGCTTCGGGAATGATCGATGCAGATGAACTGGTGAACGATGGGCTGGACGCACAATGCCGCAACAATGGCGCGCCGCACTACACCTACAATCAGGGCGTGATCCTCGGCGGGCTGAACGACCTCAGCACGATCACCGGCGACCCGCAGTACCGCAAGATCGCGGTGCGCACCGCGCTCGCGGCCACGCGCAATCTGGTGACGGCGGACGGCCTGCTGACCGAACCGCGCGACGAGCTTGGCGCAGACGGGCCGATGTTCAAGGGCGTGTTCGCCTTCCACCTCGGCCATCTGGTGGAGGCTCTGCCCGATGGCCCTGATCGCGCCGAAATCCTGCAATGGCTGCACCGCAACAGCGAAGCGGTGTGGGCGCGCACCGCCGATGGCACGCAGCCGGCGGATGGTGTCTGGCATCGCGGCACCGGCCAGATCGGCGCAGCCGCACAGGCCTCTGCCATCGCGCTGTTTCTGTCTGCCGCACCAGACCGCGCGCGATAAGGTGCCCAACTTCGCTGGTGCAGCGTGGCATGCCGAAGTGGTGCCAGCCGTTCGAATGCAGGATCAAAGCCGGCCTCAAGAGGGAGGCCGGCCCTTCACCGGGCGCCCGTGCTTAGAACTTGACCGAGGCGGTGACGGAAACCTCGCGCCCCCGGTTGTAGACGCCTTCAAAGGCCTGAATCGCGTCGACGAGAATGCCCGACATCAGGAAACGCTTGTCTGCGATGTTCTTGATCGTCGCCGCCAGCCCGTATTTCCCGCCCGCGCTGGTCCAGCCAAGGCTGGCGTTGAACAGGCTGTAACCCGGTTGGGCGATCTGGGGCGTGTTGAAGGTGTTGTTGAAGAACTTGCTGCGATAAGCCCAGTCCGCGTGCGGGCGCAGCGTGGAGCCGCCGGGCAGTTCCCATTCGTAGGTGACCGCAGCTGAGGCCGTCCATTTCGCGACGCGCTCGAACATGTTGCCCTTGGCAATGAAGGTCGTCGCGAGGTCGATCTTGTCATAGCTCGCGTCGGTCAGGCCGAGCGCGCCCTCGATCAGCAGGCCATGCACCGGGCGCAGTTGCGCCTCGGCCTCGAAGCCCTTGATCGTCGCGCTGCCGGCATTGCGGAATACCGGTGCGACACTGGTGAAGACCTGCACCTGCAGGTCCTTGTAGTCGGTGTAGAAGGCCGAGGCGTTGAGCGTCAGCAGCCGGTCCGGCGTCTGCAACTTGAAGCCCGCTTCGAAAGCATCGACCTTTTCCGGCGCGAACGAGGGGATCGCGGCAACCGGATCGGTGATCGGGGTCGTCACGCCGGGGATAATGGGCGGAAACACCCGCTGGCTGAACCCGCCCGATTTGAACCCGCGCGACCATGTTGCATAAGTCATCAGATTGTCGCTTGCCTGCCAGGCGAGGTTCACCATCGGCGTCACCTCGCCGAAATGGACCTTGGCCTCGACATTGGGCAGCACGCGCGTGCCCGAATCGAAGATCGGCGAGTTGAACGGCGCGCCGAGGAAGGCTGCGCGGTTGGCGATGATGACCTGATCGGGATGGAACGACTTGTTGTCGCGGGTATAGCGCAGGCCTGCGGTCAGCTTGACGCTGCTGCCAAGCTTTAGCGTGCCCTGTCCGAAGGCGGCAAGGCTCTCGTTGCGGAAGGCCCCGCCCGAGCGGAACTGGCTGATGACGAAGGTCAGCCCGTTCACGTTCACCCCGCTCTCGCGGAAGTAGTAGGCGCCGAGAATCCACTCGAGCGCGCCGTCGAAGCTCTTGCCGAGCAGCTGGAATTCCTGGCTGAACTGCTTCTGGTCGATGCGGTCGGTGAACTCGGCGATCGTGACCGGCGAACCGTCCCCGTCGCGGGCGAAGTTGCCGAGCAGGCGGCGATAGGCGGTGATCGACTTTAGCTTGATATCGGGATTGAGCTCGAACGTGTTGGTCAGGCCGAGGCCCCAGATGTCCGAGTTGGAATAGCTCGGCGCAGTGCCTGCGTTCTTGTCTGGCCCGAGCACGTAGCGATTGTCGTAGCACCCGGCGACGGCAAGGTTCAGCGGTGCCGCCGCGGTTGCGCAGGGGACGAAGCCTTTGCCAGCGAAGACGCTCGCGATGGTGTTGTTGATATCGGCGAAGGGCGGCGTGTTGGGATCGGTGGTGCGGCCGAAATTGATCCCGATCAGGCTCATGGCTGGCCCGTTCTCCCGCGCGGTGGTGCCATCAAAGCCCAGATCGATGCGCCAGGTCTCGGTTGGATCGAGCCGCAGCGCGACCCGGCCGGCGAAGCGGTTGGCATCGCCCAGCTTCTTGCCGTCGAAGGTGCGGGTGACATAGCCGTCCTGCCCGAAGTACCCGCCCGAAACGCGCAGGGCCGCCTTTTCGCCCAGCGGCAGGTTCACGGTCGCCTTGCCGACGATGAGGTTGTTCGTGCCGTAGGTCAGCGAGCCATTGGCCGAGAGGGCGTCCCCGGGTGACTTGGTCGTCACCGCGATCGCGCCGCCAATCGTGTTGCGCCCGAACAGCGTGCCTTGCGGCCCGCGCAGCACCTCGATCCGTTCGAAGTCCACCAGATCGAGAATCGCGCCGACCGAGCGGGCGACATAGACGCCGTCGACATAGACCCCGACGCCCGGCTCGACCGTGGGCACGAAGTCCTGCTGCCCCACGCCGCGGATGTAGATCGAGGCACTGTTGCTGGCGCCCGAGAACGAGGGGTTGTTCTGCAGGGTGAGGTTCGGGGTCACTTCCGCCAGCCGGTCGGTCGACTGGATGCCCCGCGCCTCAAGCCCGGCGCCCGAAAAGGCGGTTATCGAGATCGGGGTGGTCTGGATCGATTCCTCGCGCTTGCGCGCAGTGACGGTGATCGGTGCGTCGAGTGCCGAAGTCTCTGTCTGTGCCGCCCCTCCGGTATCCTGAGCCTTCACGGCCAGCGGCGCAAAAGCCATCAGGGACACCGCACATAGCAGCGGGACGCGCCCGCTCGAGATCACTGAACGCATGATAGATACCCCCCTAGGTGTTCTGCTGTTGTCTGTTGAAAAGAAGGTGCGCCCGCTCAGGCGGCGAGCGCAGCGCGGCCGGCGAGGAAGGTCTCGGCCTCGGCTGGCTCGTAATACCAGGGCGCGATCGACTTCGGGTCGTTGAAGCTGTTGGCCATGATGTGGGCCAGCCCGGCATCGCTCTCGGCGGTCTTGAGGATGCGCATCATGTGCTCCGGCGGCACGCCGAGCGTCTGGTTGGTGTAGGCGACCGGATAGCGGGCGTAGTCCCAGTAAGTCTCGAACACGGCTTCCATCCACGCGCGGTCGAACGGCGCCTCTCCGCGCGCAGCGATGGCGTCGAGGTAGATTTTCGCTGCCTTGGCCGCGTTGTTCGAACCCTGCCCCGTCAGCGGATCGTTGAGGCAGACGACATCGCCGAGACCCATGACGATCGCGCCGCTCGGCAGCGTGGCCACCGGGTGCTTGGTAGTGGGAGTCACCCGTCCGCGTAGCACCGCGCCCGGATCGGTCAGTTCGAGATGGCCGTCGATGCGCTCCGCCTCGATCGGGAAGAATGTGCGCAGCAAGTGCTCGCTCATGGCGAGGTGATCCTCGGGCGTCTTCACATCGGCCCACTGGTCCATCGGGCCGCCCGGAATGCATTCGATCGTGAAGATCTCGCACGGGCCTGAGAGCGTCAGCCCCGGGAAGGACACGAACTCGCCGATGCCCGGGTTGATATTGATGCAGATCGCCGGGACGCCGGGGCGCGGGCGGAACCGGTTGACATAGGTCAGGGCCAGCACCCGCTGCGGCGCTGTGAAGGGCGAACGCGCCGGATCGCGCTCGAACAGCGCCCCGACCTCGCCCTTGCCCGCAGCGACAACGGTCAGGTCATGCCCGGCAGCCAGCCGCTCCAGCGTGGCGATGCCGGCATCCTCGATCACGAAGTCACCGCCGAGTTCGACGAAACGGTCGATCCAGCGCGGCATTTTCACGCGCTGGTCGATCGACTGGCCGGGCTCGTCCATGGCTCCCTGCCAGAACAGCATGACATTGCCATCACTGTCCGCCACGCGCATCTGGGCGCCGGCATAGGGCGGTGCCTCGTCTTGCCAGCAATCGATGCCGAGTTCGCGCTCGAGCCCTAGCGCCATGCCATACATCGACTGGCTGGAAAGGACCGTACCCGCCGCGATCTGCGCGCCCGTCCGGTTCGAAACCAGCGTCACCTGATGGCCTGCCATGAGCAGGCCGATCCCGAGATGCAGCCCGGATTGCCCGGCACCGACGATTGCAATGCTTGCCATGCCTTTATCCCCATTCACGCTTTGGTGCGATTGGGGTCAGGCTATGCAGCGACAAGATTGTAACAATCCGCTGGCGGCAATCACTGTCCGCCGTGCGCAACTCTCCTCAGGGGCAAGCCCTGCGTGGCTTCAGGTCAGGCCCGCGCGGCGGCGCTGCAGGGTCTCGCGCGGGGTTTCCCCGAAGCGCTCGCGGTAGCTGGCGGCAAAGCGCCCGAGGTGGTCGAACCCCCAGCCCAGCGCGACGCTGGTCACATTCACGCCGCTGTCCCCCGCCAGCAGCTCGCGCCGCACCCTGTCCAGCCTGATCGTGCGCAGCAGCTGCATCGGTGAAACGCCGTGGACCCGCTGAAACTGGTGGTAGAGCGTGCGCACAGGGATTCCGGCGATTTCTGCGAGCGTCATCATGTCGATGGGCTCGTGGGCATTTGCCTCGAGATAGTCGCGGACCCGCCTGACAGGTCCGGTGTCAGACCCGCTCCCGCCCATGAAATCGGCGCTGTGATCGTGCGGCTGGAGGAACAGCAGCGCGCCCATCAACGTGTTTTCGAGATGGGTCTCGAACAATGGTGGCAAAGACTGGCCCGGCAACTCGTCGCGTTGCAGGACTCCAAGTGCCGAGCGCAGATGATCGACCAGCACCTGCCCGCCAACAGAGGTCAGTTCCAGCCGAGGCGCGAACCGCACCGCATCGCGCAGCGGCTTGCCGAGGTAAATCTCCACGAACCGCTCGAACAGCGCCCGCTCGTAGCGGAGCACGACCTTGCGGCAGTCGCGGCTCCAGAACATCTCCATCGGTTCGACCGGATTTTCGACCGAGGCGCTGCCGGGAAGGAATACCTCTTCACGCCCGCCAAGCGTAACCCGCGCTCTTCCTTCGAGCGGGATTTGGACGAGGTAGAAGTTCTCCAGCCGCCCTGCGTCGATCAGCACGTCGGCGCCGTACTGCATCTCGGTAATCGAAACGCCCCGTCCGCAGCGCAGATAGGAGATCCGCGTATCCAGTTCGGCACGCGCGTTGACCAGGGCCATCGTGTGGTCGCAAAACATCTGGCCGACCCGAGCCCGGACCGCATCACCATCTTGTGAACGAAAGACCTGATCCAGATGGCCGGCCAGCGCCCCGGAGTAACGGCTCGCGCCCTCGTCTGACGCGCCAAGAGTGATCCTGTGCATGGCGGCACCCCTTCCGCTGGTCGGCATACGCAGCTAACTTCAATGGAGTCTCGATTGATATCCATGAAAAGGCCCCCACTCGTCAACTGCCGCACACTTGCGAGGACGGGATAGTCGCCTGCCACCAGCGGATTTCGCCGCCCCTGCCCCTGCGGATAGGCCTTTCACAGAACAGACAGGGGAGACCGCCAGTGACGAGCCAGAGCGAGGAGCAACCATTCCGGGAAGGCATGCGGCGGCTCGCCGGGGCGGTCACCATTGTCACCGCTGGCGAAGGCGAGACGGCTGTGGGCATGACGGCCACGGCCGTTTGCTCGCTCAGCATGGACCCGCCGCGCCTTTTGGCCTGCATCAACCGCTTCGGCGCCATGTTCCGCAAGCTTTCACCGAATACCCGCTTTTGTGTCAATCTGCTCCCCGCCGGCGCCCGATCCGTCGCCGAACGCTTTGCTGGAAGCACTGCCCAGTCTGGCGCGCAGCGGTTCGACCCCGCTCAGTGGCTATGCGAACCGGGCTTCTCCCCGCGGCTGGCGAAGGCAACCTCCGCGATCGCCTGTACCGTCCATTCGCTGACCGTGCTCGAAACCCACGCGATTGTCGTTGGCTCGGTCGAGGGGGTATGGAATGCCGAGGAAGACACTGCCCCCCTCGTGTATCACCAACAGGCGTTCCGGACGCTGTGTCCGCTCGGCGAGGACCAGCCGCAAGTCGCCTAGCATCGGGATGTGCGGTGCGCGGGTGTTGCCATCGGCGGATGGCCCACCCCAGTCAGCGTAGATGGACCGCGAGCCTGTGCTGCTGGTGGAAGGCGCATGGAGATCGGTTGGCCGACCAAGGAGACTCTGCAGCCGGATCTTGCGTAGCTGGTCGCAAACTTCAGCATAGAGTCCGCGCACCGCGGAAGCTACTGGAGAGGTTTGCTTTTTGGCCGCCTATCAATCGCGCCATCGATCCCCAGATACATGGCTCAATCCTGCTTCCGGCCAGCTTTGGCCGCCAGCCATGACGAGACCAAAGTTGCGGCCTTTGCGCCGACAGCGGCGGCATCGTCGCCCGGACGATAGAGCGCGCCGCCAACGCCAAGCCCTTCGGCTCCCGCTGAAAGCCACGCGGCAAGGTTGGTTGCATCCGTGCCGCCAACTGCCCAGAGCGCGATCTTCCGGTCGATGACATCGCGCAGCGCCTTGAGATAGGCGGGTGACATCGTGGACGCCGGAAACAGCTTCAGCCGCCGCGCACCAGCACCCATCGCGGCAAAGGCTTCGCTGGGAGTCATGAAACCCGGCATGACTTCCAGCCCCGCTGCAACCCCGTGTGCAATCACCGCCGGGTTGGTGTTCGGCGTCACCAACAGCTTGGCCCCTGTCTCGGCGAGGCGATCGACCGAGGCCAGATCGAGCACAGTGCCCGCACCGATCAGCGCCTCATGCCCGAACGCCGCCTGCATCGCCGCAATACTGATGAAGGGCTCGGGCGAATTGAGCGGCACTTCGATCAGGCGGATGCCTGCCGCAACCAGCGCCTTCGTGATGGACAACGCATCGGGCGGCGTGAGGCCGCGCAGGATGGCCACGATCGGCGGCGCACCGCCTGCCAGCACTGAATCAATGGTGTGCATCGATGAACTCCAGTCCGCGCATGGCACAAGCCGCGCCATCCATCGCTTTCGCGGTTACACCGAAGCGCTGAAGGGCCTGCCCATACCGCTCTGTCAGCTCGGCCGTGCCGATAAGGACCACGGCATCTTCCGGGCCAAGGCCACCGCGCATATCGGCGATCTCGTTGCCGATCACGAGCCCGGACAGAAAGCCGAGCGCCCAACTGGCGGAGCGGCCACCGCGCAGCTGCTGCGCCCGCGCTTCGAACAGACTGCCGACCAGACCTCCGCCGTTTGCGGCCCGGTCGAGACCATCAACGAAGCCCTGCGGTTCATCAGCCGGGGTTGTCGGCGTGCCCAAGCCGAGCAGGACCGAGTGATCACGCAGCAAGGCGAACAGTTCCCCCGAGAGGCACGTCCGGAAATCCCGGATCTGGCCGCGTTCGATCCGCGCCCACTTGCTGTGCGTGCCGGGCAGGACGAAGTGGCAGCTTCGCGTCCCCAAATCGGCATCCAGCGCCAGCGCGCCAAAAATCTGCGTCTCTTCGCCGCGCATCACATCCGGTGCGCCATCGCCGCCCATGCAGGCCAAACCGGGCGCGATGTGTAGCGGCGTGCCCTCGAAATCGAGCGAGAGCGCTGCTCCGGCCCAGCCCTCAACGCTTGCCGGGCAATCGACATACGGGGCTTCCTGCAGGCCGCCGCGCGAGCCTGCCATGCCGCACAGCGTGATACCCGCCGGAGGCTGTGCGGCGACCCAAGGCGCAAGGGCCTCGCGCAGCGCATCCGCAGGGCTGCCCGGCAGCGCGCCGATTCCGGGGCCATCGCGCCGGTCGGTCACGCGCCCATCCTCGACGCGGTAGAGGCGCAAGTTGCTGGTGCCCCAGTCGCCAAGCGCATGCCAGCTCACGCCCCGAGCCTGACCGCTGGAAGCACACGCCCTGCCGCCGGAGCCTCGAACGCGAACAGACCGCCAGCGAGGGGCTGCGCCGCCAAGGCAGCCGCATCGAGGCCGACGCGGGCCGTGGTCACATAGGCTGTCTGCAGGTCCGTGCCGCCGAACGCTATCTTGGTAACGCGGGCGCAAGGCAGCGCGACGGTCATGAGCAATTCGCCGCTGGGTGCATAGCGGCGCACGCCCCAGCCATCCCATAGCGCGACCCAGAGACAATCCTCGCTATCGAGCACCACGCCATCGGGATAGCCATCCGCCTCGGTCAGCTGCAGGAAAACCTCGCCGTCCTGAAGGCTGGGTCCATCGCCAATCATAAAGCGCCAGATTGTCCGCTCGCCGGAATTGACATGATACAGGGTTTGACCGTCGCGCGAGATGGCGGGGCCATTGGTGACAACCGCGTCGCCGCCCATGCGGTGCAGCACGCCCCGATCGAGGCACCACAGCGCGCCCGTCGGTCGCCGCTCCTCGTCGTCCATCGTCCCGAACCACAGACGGCCCTGCCCATCGACCGTCGCGTCGTTGGTGCGGTTGTGCGCGGACATCGGTATTTCGGCGAGGACAGAGGTGGCGGCACTGTTCTTTTCCACCGAGAGGATTTGGCCGCCGCACCCCACGACCAGCGATCCATCGCTGGCCGGGACAATGAAGCTGGGCTGGCCGCCCAGTTCGGTGGCTTCCTGTGCACCGTCTGCGGGCACATGACGGTGCAAGCGCCCGCGCTTGATATCGACGAACCGGAGCGCCCCCTCATCGGGCAACCACACCGGCCCTTCGCCAAGCAGGGCCTGCACCTGCCAGACAAGGCGGACATCAGTGTCCGGCACTGACACCCTCTTCGATAGCATGCGTTTCGGCGTGGCGGGCGGCGCGCGCGAACCACAGCACATAGAGGTAGCAAGCCAGCGGCACGACGAACGCCAGCGACCGCGCGCCAACCGGCACGCCGCCCGCGAACACGTCGATCACCGCGCCGTAGAGGATCGAGATGAACCCGCCCCCGCAGATCGCCATGCACATCAGGCCCGATGTTGCCGAAGCGGGCGCGCTTGAGCGTTCGAGCGTCAGCGTGAAGATCGTCGGGAACATGATCGAGTTGAACAGGCCCAGCATGATTGCCGCAGCCGCAGGCACGAAGCCTGTGGTGAGCGGTGCGACATAGCCGCCCGGAAGCGTCATGCTCCCACCCAGCGGTGTCGCCGGATTGGCATACGTCGCCATCACGATCAGGCAGAGGAGCGAGGCTCCAGCCGCAACGAACGCCAGCATGGTTGTCGCGGAAATGCGCCGCAGCAGCACGCTGCCTCCGAACCGCCCGACCATCGCGAGCAGCATGAAGATCGGCGCAACATAGCCTGCGGTCTGCGAAGGAATGTTGAGAATCTGGGGCTGCTCGAGAAAGAAGATCATCCCCGAAATCACGCAGACCTCTGCGCCGACATAGAGGAAAATCGCCAGCGCGCCGAGATTGGCCCAGCGCGAGCCGAGCGCCGACAGGGGTGATTCCACTGTGTCCGGAAGGGCTGGCGCATGCGCCGCAATCGTCCCCCGCACCAGCAGCACCGCCCCGATGAACACCACCAGCGCAGCGGCGATGAGCAGGTAGACGCCGGTGACGAAGGACAGGCCTTCCGCCTTGAGCGCATCCGTCAGCACAACGTCTTTGACGAACAAATCGCCTTTCAGCAGATAGGTCGCGCCGAAAATGCCGCCGACATAGGCACCGAGCGAATTGAACGCCTGGCTTAGGTTGAGACGGAAGTGCGAGCTCTTCTGGTCCCCCATCGAGGCGATCAGCGGGTTGGCGGCGACTTGCAGCAATGTGATGCCCGATGCCGCCACGAACAGCCCGATCAGCACGGTGACAAAGCTGTGCGACAGGCTGGTCGACCAGGCGATCAGGCAGCCAGACAGCACACCGATCAGGCCGAGCACAATCGCATTGGCATAGCCCCGGCGCGAAAGATACCAGGCCGCCGGAATCGACATCACGCCATAGGCGATGAAGAACGCGAACTGGTTCAGCTGCGTCTCGAAATCAGAGAGGGTGTAGATCACCTTCATGCTCTTCACGAGCGGATCGATCAGGTTGGTGACGAACGCCCAAATGAAGAACAATGCAGTGACGAACACCAGCGCCGTCGCCAGCCTCGTCCCCCGTTTCCCCTCAAAATCACCCGCCGTGCTTGCCATTCCGGTCTCGCCCCACCCTATCAGCCTTGTATTTGTATGAGTATAACGGCAAAAGGACATGGTCAAGACGAACGGAAGGCGAGACGACCATGCCGCGGAAAACAAAAGAAACGGTGCTGGCGCTTGGGTTGCTGCTCGCCGGCTCGGCATCGGCGCACGCAGCCACGGCCGAGCGCGCCGATGCCGGAACGCTGAAGGACGGGACCAGGGTCGAGGCGATCACGCTTGCCAACAGCCAAGGCATCTCGGCGCGCATCCTGACCTATGGCGCGACGCTGCAGTCGCTCGTCGCGCCCGACCGCGCTGGCCGCAAGGCCGACGTCGTGCTCGGCCATGCGACCGCTGCCGATTATGAAGCGAACCGCACCTATTTCGGCGTCACTGTAGGGCGCGTCGCCAACCGCATCGCGGGCGGCCACTTTACGCTGGGCGGGGTGACCTACACCGTGCCCAGAAACAACGGGGCCAATTCACTCCACGGCGGCGACAAGGGGTTTGACCGGGCCAACTGGACAGTGGCGAAGCTGGTCAGCGGTCCGGTCGCCTCGGTCGTCCTCACCCATCACAGTCCCGATGGCGACATGGGCTATCCCGGCGCGCTCGATGTGACGGTCACCTACACACTCGACGAGCGCGGCGATCTGAGCATCGTGTTCGAAGCGGCGACCGACAAGCCGACCATCGTCAACATGACCAACCATGCGCTGTTCAACCTTGCCGGAGATGGCGCGCCGCAAGGTGCTATGGCGCAGCACCTGACGATACCGGCCGCGCGGTTCACGCCCGTAGACGCAGGCCTGATCCCGACCGGCGAGCTACGCGACGTGACCGGCAGCGTGTTCGATTTCCGCAAGGGCCGCGTTCTGGCTGAAGGGCTGCGCGACGGCACGGACCCGCAGATCGCAACCGGGCGCGGCTACGATCACAACTTCGTGCTCGACAAGGGCCAGACGGCCATGCCCGAACTGGCGGCGCGGCTGGAAGATCCCGTTTCGGGGCGCGTACTCGAAGTCCTCACGACCGAGCCCGGCATCCAGCTCTACACCGGCAATTTTCTCGATGGAACGGTAACCGGCAAGGGTGGCCATCTCTACCGGATGGGCGACGGTGTCGCGCTGGAAGCACAGAAGTTCCCCGACACACCGAACCAGCCGAAGTTCGGCTCGGTGCGGGTCGATCCGGGCAAACCCTATCGCCACGCGATGATCTACCGCCTTTCCATGAGCCAATAACGATGTCCAAACGCCGCTCCGCCGCCTGGTTCGACAACCCGGACAATATCGACATGACCGCGCTCTATCTTGAGCGCTATCTGAACTTCGGCATCAGCCTTGATGAGCTGCGTTCCGGCCGTCCGATCATCGGCATCGCGCAAACGGGCTCCGATCTCAGCCCATGTAACCGCCACCACCTCGTACTTGCCGAACGCGTGCGCGACGGCATTCGCGAAGCGGGCGGCATCCCGCTCGAGTTTCCGGTCCACCCGATCCAGGAAACCGGTAAACGGCCGACTGCGGGCCTTGACCGTAACCTCGCCTATCTCGGCCTTGTCGAAGTGCTCCACGGTTACCCGCTGGACGGCGTTGTCCTGACCATCGGCTGCGACAAGACCACGCCCGCCTGCCTCATGGCCTCCGCCACGGTAAACCTGCCCGCGATTGCGCTCTCGGTCGGCCCGATGCTCAATGGATGGCACAAGGGCGAGCGCACCGGCAGCGGCACGATCGTGTGGAAAGCCCGCGAGATGCTCAGCCGGGGCGAGATCGACCACGCCGGGTTCATCAAGCTCGTCGCCAGTTCCGCGCCCTCGACCGGCTATTGCAACACGATGGGCACCGCGACGACGATGAACTCGCTGTGCGAGGCGCTGGGCATGTCGCTGCCCGGTTCCGCTGCCATTCCGGCACCCTATCGCGACCGGCAGGAGAATGCCTATCGCACCGGGCTGCGCATCGTGGAGATGGTGAACGACGACCTGAAGCCTTCCGACATCATGACGCGCGACGCGTTCCTCAACGCCATCGTGGTCAATTCGGCCATCGGCGGCTCGACCAATGCGCCGATCCACCTTGCCGCCATCGCGCGGCACATGGGTGTCGAGCTCGCCCTGCGCGACTGGCAGGAGCACGGCCACAAGGTGCCACTGCTCGTCAACCTGCAGCCTGCGGGCGAATATCTGGGCGAGGATTACTATCACGCGGGCGGGGTGCCCGCTGTCGTCAGCCAACTGATCGAACAGGGGCTGATCCGCGAGCAGGCCATGACCGCCAATGGCCGGACCATCGGCGAAAACTGCCGGGGTGTGACCATCGAGGACGAAAAGGTCATCCGGCCGTTCGCGTCACCGCTCCTCGCCGATGCCGGGTTCCTCGTCCTCTCGGGCAACCTGTTTGGCAGCGCGATCATGAAGACCAGTGTGATCTCGCCGGAGTTTCGCGCGCGCTACCTCAGCAATCCGGATGATCCCGAGGCCTTCGAAGGCCCCGTGGTCGTGTTCGATGGGCCAGAGGACTATCACACGCGCATCGACGATCCCGCGCTTGGCATCGATTCCTCCACCCTGCTCGTGATGCGCGGCGCCGGCCCCATCGGTTATCCCGGCGCGGCCGAAGTCGTGAACATGCGCGCGCCTGCCTATCTGCTGCGCGAAGGCATTGCCGCCCTGCCCTGCCTTGGCGACGGGCGGCAATCGGGCACCTCGGGAAGTCCGTCGATCCTCAATGCCTCGCCAGAAGCGGCGGCGGGCGGCGGGCTGGCGCTGCTGGTTTCGGGCGACCGGGTGCGGATCGACCTGAAGCGCGGCACGGTCGACGTGCTGATCGGTGCGGACGAACTGGACGCGCGGCGGGCGGCACTCGAAGTGCGGGGCGGCTATCCCTATCCGCCATCGCAGACGCCGTGGCAGGCGATCCAGCGCGCGGCGGTCGGCCAGCTTGAGACCGGCGCGATCCTCGAAGGCGCGGAAGCGTTCCAACGCATCGCCCAGACCCGCGGCCTGCCGCGCGACAACCACTGATCCGGAGTTCCTTGCGTGACCTTTGACGGCTCCATCCTGATCGGCGCGCGCGATGTGCGCCGCGACACCGTGTTCCGCGCTTTGGAGGCGGGCAGCGGTGCCGAACTGCCGCAGCCATTTTGCGAAGCGACGGCGGAGGATGTGGCCGCAGCCTGCGCGCTCGCCGAGGGCGCATCAGGCGCATTCGGCGCGCTGCCCCCCGCAAAGCGCGCCGCGTTCCTCGATGCCGTAGCCTTGGCCATCGAGGCCATCGGCGACATCCTGATCGAAACCGCGATGTGCGAAACCGGCCTGCCGCGCGCCCGGCTCGAAGGCGAAAGGGGGCGCACCACCGGTCAACTCAGGATGTTCGCAGCCGAAGTGCGCGAAGGCCGCTGGCTAGACGCTGTGATCGACACCGCGCTTCCGGAACGCAGCCCGCCCCGCGCGGATCTGAGGCGGATGAACGTGGCGCTCGGTCCAGTTGCAGTCTTCGGCGCGTCCAACTTCCCGCTGGCGTTCTCAGTGGCGGGTGGAGACACAGCGGCGGCCTTTGCAGCGGGCTGTCCTGTGGTGGTCAAGGGGCACCCGGCGCATCCCGGCACTGGCGAGCTTGTCGCGCGCGCGATCCGATCTGCGGTTCAGGGCTGTGGCCTGCCGGAAGGTGTGTTCTCCTACATGCCGGGCCGCACGAACGCGCTTGGCGCCGCGCTCGTCGCGCATCCATCGATCAAGGCCGTGGGCTTCACCGGATCGCGCAGCGGCGGGCTGGCCCTTGTCGAAATCGCCCGCCAGCGCGCCGAGCCGATCCCGGTCTATGCCGAAATGAGCAGCATCAATCCGGTTGCCCTCATGCCAGCCGCGCTGAGCGCCCGAGCCGAGGCGCTGGGTGCCGGGTTTGCTGCATCGCTGAGCCTCGGCGCAGGGCAATTCTGCACCAACCCCGGCCTCGTGATCGCGCTGGACGGCCCCGATCTCGACCGCTTTGTCGCAGCGGCATCGGCCGCTCTGACGGCAGCGCCGCCGCAGGTCATGCTGACGCCCGGTATTCGCGCAGCCTATGAGGCAGGCGTTGCCGCGCTCGATCAGAATGCAGCCGCCCGAAGGGTCGGCCCCGGCGCGCTGTTCGAGACGACGGCGGCGCAGTTCATGGCGGACACAGCGCTTGGCGCCGAAGTGTTCGGCGTCGCCTCGCTGGTCGTGCGCTGCGCCGATCTTGGCGAAGTGGCGCACGTGATCCGCAACCTTGAAGGCCAGCTGACCGCCACCTTGCAGATCGATCCGGACGACAGCACCGCCGCTGCCCCGATCCTCGCGCTGCTGCAAGCGAGGGCCGGGCGCGTGCTGGCCAATGGCTGGCCGACAGGCGTCGAGGTGACCCATGCGATGGTCCACGGCGGGCCGTTTCCGGCGACGTCCGATGGGCGCACAACCTCTGTCGGGACGCTCGCGATCACGCGGTTCCTGCGCCCTGTCTGCTATCAGGACATGCCCGATGCACTGCTGCCACCTGCGCTGCAGGCCGCAAACCCGTGGCGCATACCGCGCCGCGTGAACGGCATTCAGGGAGAAGCGTGATGCGGTCACTCGTGCAATTCAGCAAGGACGGCGTGCGCGGGGTTGCGGCGCTCGATCAGGAGGGTCAGGCTTGGGGGCTGAACAGCGCCAAATCCACCCGCGAACTCGCCCTGCAGGCTCTGACCGAAGGCGTGACGCTGCGCGATCTGGCGCAGCGCGCTGCGGGCGAAATGATCGACCTTGCAGGCATGACCCTGCTCCCGCCCATCGACCATGCCGACCCTGCCCACCTGCTCGTTTCAGGCACGGGCCTCACGCACCTCGGCTCGGCCGAAGGGCGCGACAAGATGCACAAGGCAGCGGCAGCTGGCGAGACGCTGACCGACTCCATGCGCATGTTCCTGATGGGTCTGGAAGGCGGCAAGCCCAAGGTCGGCAAGATCGGCGTGCAGCCCGAATGGTTCTACAAGGGCGATGGCAGCATCCTTGTTGCGCCCGGTGCGCCGCTCGCCGCGCCCGGGTTTGCCGAGGACGGCGGCGAGGAGCCCGAAATTGCCGGGGTCTACCTGATCGATGCGCAGGGCCAGCCGGTCCGGCTCGGCTTCGTGCTCGGCAACGAGTTCTCGGACCATGTGACCGAGCGCCAGAACTATCTGTGGCTCGCTCATTCGAAACTGCGCCAGACCGCGCTCGGCCCCGAACTGCTGCTCAGAGACTTGCCTGCCAGTGTGACCGGCACCAGCCGGATCCTGCGCGGCGGAGCCGTGCTGTGGGAGAAACCGTTCCTCTCGGGCGAGGCGAACATGTCGCACAGCATCGCCAACCTTGAGCAGCATCACTTCAAATACACGCAGTTCTGCCGCGCGGGCGATGTGCATGTCCACTTCTTCGGCACCGCAACCCTGTCGTTCAGCGACGGCGTGACGACGCAGGACGGCGACGTCTTCGAGATCGAAGCCGATGCCTTCACGCTGCCGGTGCGCAATCCGCTGGTGCGCGAAACTGCCGCCAGCCCCATCACGGTCCGCGTCCTGTGACAACGATCCGCCTCGGCCTCGTCGGACTGGGCAAGATCGCGCGCGATCAGCACATTCCCGCAATTGCCGCCACGCCGGGCATCGAACTGGTCGCGGTGGCCAGCCGCAACGCAAGGGCCGATGGGGTGAGCAACTACACCGACCTTGCTGCAATGCTGGCGGGCGAGCCCGAACTCGATGCGGTGGTGCTCTGCCTGCCACCGCAGGTTCGCTACGACACGGCGATCATGGCGCTCGAGGCAGGCAAGCACGTCTTTCTGGAAAAGCCGCCCGGGGCGACGGTCTCCGAGGCGCAAGCGCTGGCCGCCCTGGCGTCGCAACACGGCAGGACGTTGTTTGCAAGCTGGCATTCGCGTTACGCCGCCGGGGTGCCGCTCGCGAAAGCATGGGTCGCCGCGAACGCGGCCGAGCGCGTCACGATCACGTGGAAGGAAGACGTCCGCCATTGGCATCCCGGACAGGACTGGATCTGGCAGCCCGGCGGCTTCGGTGTCTTCGATCCGGGCATCAACGCTCTTTCGATCCTGACCGAAGTCATGGGCGCAGCGGTACGTCTGCGCGATGCGGAGCTCCAGATACCCAGCAATCGGCAGGCCCCCATAGCCGCGCGCTTGCGCATGCAAACCGCAAGTGAGGTGCCCATCGTGGCAGAGTTCGACTTTCGCCAGACCGGGCCGCAGACCTGGGATATCGTGATCGAAGGCCGGGGGGGAACGCTCGTCCTATCGCAGGGCGGCAACCAGCTTATGATCGACGGCGCGGCGCAAGGGGTTGGCGTGGAAGACGAATATCCCGGCCTTTACCGCCGCTTCGTCGATCTTGTCCGCACGGGGCGGAGCGATGCCGATCTTGCCCCGCTGCAGATCGTGGCCGATGCCTTCCTTCGTGGCCGGATGCAGTCTACCGACGCATTCCACGATTAGGCGCGCATGAGGGGATCAGGCAGGTGGCCAAGGCCGAGCGCATTCACCAGGCGATTGCACGGAATCTCGGCACCGCGATCCTCAGCGGTCAGTACCAGCCGGGCGACAGCTTTGAAGGCGAGATCGAGCAATCGCTGGCGCTCGGCGTCTCGCGCACACCCTATCGAGAGGCCATCCGCATTCTCGTCGCCAAGGGTTTGCTCGAAAGCCGCCCCCGCGCCGGAACCCGTGTGACGCCCCGCGCCCGCTGGAACCTGCTTGATCCCGATGTTCTGGCCTGGACGTTTTCGGGCGAGCCCGACCTCGACTTCGTGCGCGGCCTGTTCGAACTGCGCAGCATCATCGAGCCGGCGGCAGCAGACTTGGCAGCGCAGCGCCGGACGGACGAGCAGCTTGAAGCCATGCGCAAGGCTCTGGCTGCCATGAAGCGGCACGGGCTGGCAACCGCGAAGGGACGCGAGGCCGATCAGCAATTCCATCACCTCGTGCTTGATGCCACCCACAATGCGGCGCTGGCGTCCCTCGCGAGTTCGGTGGGGGCGGCGGTTGATTGGACGACCCTGTTCAAGCAGCGCCATCAAGCGCTGCCGCGCGATCCCTTGCCCGAACATATGGCGGTCTTTGCCGCGATAGACGCCGCTGATGGTGAACGGGCGCGCCATGCGATGGAAGACCTGCTGCGTCTGGCGTTTGAGGACACCGCGGCCACCCTCGCCTGACGGGCCATGATGCAGCGCGAAAAGCGCAAGGCCGGGAAATCTCGCTCCACCCGGACGACTTGATTCTTTGCTGCAGCTGGGCAATGGGCGTGAGTACAAAGTAGCGGGCACCAGATTCCGCCAGGCAAACGAGCGCTCAGGCGCGGCGGGGCCGTAGAATGGGAAGAGATCCTATGTCTGCGGCATATCCCCTATCATCGTGTATCGAATGGCAGTTTGCCGAAGCTGGCGAGCTGGACGCGCGCCTGCGTGCGGCCAAGGCGGCGGGCTTCGAGTTTGCCGAGTTCCACCTCTGGCGTGACAAGCCTGTCGCCGCATTGGCGCAGGCCCTGACCGAGACCGGCATGCGCCTGACGGGCGTTTGCGTCGATCCGCGCCGCTCCATCGTCGATCCCGCCGAGCGTTCGGAGATGGTCACCGCCGTGCGCGAGACGATTGCGGCCACGGCCTGCCTTGGCAAACCGGCGCTGATCGTCGCCTCGGGCTTCCGGGTCGAGGGGATGAGCGAGGACGAGCACTTCGCCAATGCCGTTGCGGCGCTCCGCGAAGCGGCGGATGCGGCGGAGGCGGCCGGGGTCATGCTGCTGCTCGAACCGCTCAACACCCGGCTGTTCGCCGCAATGTATCTCGTCAGCACCAAGCTCGGGCTTGATCTGGTCGAGGCTGTGAACAGCCCCAACCTGCGCCTGCTCTACGATGTGTGGCACAGCGCCTGCATGGGTGAGGACATGGCCAAGGTTCTGGCCGGACGCATCCACCTCGTCGCGCACGTGCAGGTCGCCGATATGGACGACCGCCACGAACCGGGCACAGGCAGCGTCGATTGGGCCAATGTCATGCAGGCCCTGCGGGGCATGGGGTATGCGGGATCGCTCGGGTTGGAATACTTCCCCAGCCTGCCGATGGACCAGTCCTACGCGCTTAGCCGCCAGACGCTGGGCTGCTGACCGGCTGCGGCTGGTCACCCAACCACCCGAAAAGAGGGGCTTGCTGCAAGGCGCGGCGGCCCCACGGAATGGACTTTTCCCATGAATAGCAACGAGATCGCGATCAGCCTCGATCTGATCAATCGCCACTATCAGGAACCGAACCGCAACCGGTTCGAAAGCCGGTATTTCTGGGAAGAACTTTATCCGCTGCTGGCCACATCGGGCTTTCGCGCCATCGAGATTCCCTATGAGCTGGTGTGGCAATTCGGCGGGCGCAGCGGCGTGCCGATGAACCGCTACTGCGTGAACACGAAGTACGGCAGCGCCGCAGCCTACCGCGAGAAGCTAGCCACGAGCGGGATCGAGCGGGTCAGCGGCGTGACCTTCGATCCCAACCTGTTCATGCGGGGCGACAATCTCGATTTCTTCTTCGGTGCGTCCGGCCACTTTGCCGGTGAGGCGCTGGCCCATGCGGCTGATCTGGGGGCAGACTACTTCGCGATCAGCCCATCGCCCTTCTACGGCCGCGCCGCGCACCATCACCCCGATCTGGAGAGCAAGCTGGATGTGTTCACCAGCCGCACGGTGGACTTGCTCACCGGGCTCGCCGCAAAGGCGCAGGACCTCGGCGTTACGCTCGTGCTGCGCCATGAATACTGGAGCCTGTTTCGCGGCGCGCGCATCCTGCCGCTGCTGGACGCGCTGCCCGAAACCGTGAAGCTGGACTGCGACACGGCCAGCCTGCACGTCGCGGGGCTCAATCCGGCGGAGTTCCTCACCGCCAATATCGCCCGCATCGGCTGCGTCCACCTCACCGACACGGATTTCGTCGATACGCAGGACATCTGGAAAACCGCCAACCCCGAGTTTCCCGAAACCCGCGCCACGCAGGTTTTCCGCGATCCCGGCACCGGTTCGGTCGATCTTCCCGGCATCGCCGCCTTGCTGACCACGCTTGGCTATGCCGGTCCGGTGACCGTCAGCGCCCGCCAGACGCGCGATCCTTTCCGCGCCCTGCTGCGCACCCGCGCGCTGCTTGCGCGCATCCAGAATTGAGCCGGACGGACCCCTGACCATGCCCAACATCCGCTACGCCAACATGTGCCACTGGAAGTCGATCCCCTATCGACAGATCCCCAATTTCCGCGAATTCTACTATGAGGACCGGACCAATACGGCCTACTATTCGGACTGGGACCGCATCCTGAAATATCAGTCCGCGCTGGGTTTTCACGGCATCGAGATCGCGCCGTGGGATCTGGCCGACATTCTCCCCCTGTTCGGCTCGCCCGAGGCCTTCACCGCATTTGCCAGGGAGCGCGGCGTTGAAGTCATCGGCATGTTCCACGGCGCGCACGCTTCGCACGCGGCGGACCATTTCGATGAAGCCGTGCGTTCGGGCCGCGAGGCGGTGGATACCATCGTCAAGTTCGGCGGCACCTACATGAACACCTGCCCGACGCAGAACTACTTCGGCACCGGCCCGCTCAGCCGCGAGGAAGTGCAGAACTGCGCCAAGGTGATGAACGAGATCGGCCGCTACGCCACCGACCACGGCGTGAAGATCGGCCTGCACAACGAATTCTTCTGCGCGATCAACCTGCCCAACCACCGCGAGCTGATCGAATCGACCGATCCGAAGCTGGTCCACTATTGCATCGATACCGCGCAGATCGCGATTCTGGGCGAAGACCTGCTGACGTTCTACGAAGACTATCACGACCGCATCAGCACCTTCCACTTGAAGGACACCGCCTCGGCCAGGCAGCCCGATAGCGTGCGCTATGCGCAGGATCCGGAAATCGCCGACGACGGGCGTCGCTGGTTCTGGGAACCGGGCGAAGGCGAGCTTGATCTTCCGGGGCTCTACCGCCTGCTCAAGAAGCACGAGTTCAAGGGCTGGATGTCGATCGAATACGATGGATCGCCCGATCAGCTCGCCTCGATGGCGCTCACCCGGTATCACCTCGATACTGTGCTGCGCCCGATCTACGACTGATCGAAGGGAAGCAACCATGTCCGGCATCACGGCTCAGACTCGCCCACTTGGCGTTGGCGTGCTCGGCACGGGGGCGATTGCGCCGCCCTATTTCATGGCCCTTCAGGCATGGCCGCAGTTGCAGCTGATCTCCTGCTCGTCGCGCGGGATGGCCAGCGCGCGGGCGGTGGCCGAGCGGTATGGCATTGCTGCGGTGGAATTCGCCGCAATGCTGGCTGATCCCGCCATCGATGTAGTAGTCAACCTCACCCCGATTGCGGCGCATTTCGAAACCGGCAAAGCGATCCTGGAGGCGGGCAAGCACCTCTATTCCGAAAAGCCGATAGCCGCCACGGCGGCGCAGGGCCGCGAACTGCTCGCCATCGCCGCGCGCAAGGGGCTGCGGATCGGCTGCGCGCCCGATACGTTATTCGGATCGGCTCATCAGGAGGCCCGCGCTGTAGACGACAGTGGGGGGCACCGGGGAGAGCGTCATGGCCGCAAGACACCTCACACTGATCGAACGGATGAGCTATGGCTTCGGCGACATGGGCACCAGCCTTGCCTGCAACATGGCAAGCGCGTTCCTGCTGTTCTACTATACCGATGTGGTCCACTTGCCGCCAGCGGCGGTGGGCACGGTGTTTCTGGTGGCGCGGCTGCTCGATGCGGTGATCGCCATGATCGTGGGCATCGCGGTGGACAAGACCCGCACCCGCTTTGGCCGCACCCGGCCCTATTTCCTGTTCACCGCCATTCCGTATGCGCTGGTGACAGTGCTGCTGTTCAACGTGCCAGCCTGGGGGCAGAACGCCCAGCTGGTTTACGCCTTCGTCACCTTCAAGGCGCTCGGTATCCTGCTGTCGCTTCAGTCGATCCCCTATACCGCGCTGATGCCGATGATGACTGAGGACACCGGCGAGCGGCTCAAGCTTTCGGGCATGCGCTCGGTCGGCACATCCGTATCGGTCGTGCTTGGCACGGCCGCGACGATGCCGCTGGTGGGCCTCTTCGGCGGCAGCGACCAGCAGCGCGGCTTCATGGCCGTGGCCGTGCTGTTTGCGGGGATCGGGCTGGTTTGCACGGCCGCGCTGTTCCGCAATTGCCGCGAACGGATCGAGGACGGGGCCAACCCGCAGTTCGCGGTGCTGCCAGCGGTGAGCGAGATGCTGCGCAACCGCGCCTGGCTGGTCTGCTTCGGCTTCTGCCTCACCTATTTCGTGCGCTTCGGCGTGATGCTGCCAGCGGTTTCAGGCATGCTCCTGCTGCCCTCGTTCGTCGCGCCGCCGTTGTTCGCCAGGGCTGGTATCCGCAGCGGCTGTGTCGGCGTACTGAGCCTTGCGGCTGTGCTGTTTGCGGTTCTTCCGCTGGCTGAAGACAGCTTGCCGCTATTCATCCTGATCTATCTGGCCGCGTGCCTCGCCACGTCCGTCACGATTGTCGCGGCCTTCACGATGATTGCCGAAACCGTGGACTACAACGAGCGGAAATACGGCGTGCGGCACGAGGGGTTGCTGTCGTCCGGGATCAGCCTTGCCACCAAGGTTGGCATGGCCCTCGGCACAGCAGGGTTTGCCTATACGCTGGGTGCCAGCGGGTATGTTGCCGGGGGCGTTACCGAAACCGCCAGGGAGGCGATCCGGTGGGTCTATTATGGTAGCGCGGTTGTTCTGCTCACGCTGCAGGTCTTCGCGGTGCTATTCTGGCCGGTAGACAGTCGGCAAGCCCAGACGGGCCGGGATAACGCAGAGCGGTGAGGGGCTGCTGCCGGGTCGGCTCGCCGAATTTTACGGGCATTCCCGAGACTGCAGAATGGCCCATGTTGACGCGCGCTGCGACAGTCTACTTCGCGGCGTTCATGCGCAAGGTTCTGTCGGCAGCAGTCGTTCGCCCTGGCTGATCTGAATGACCGGGTCTGGCCGGCAAGCGCCATGGGTCAACTGCGCTTTAGTGCCATGATGATCACATGCTGATCGCATTGCTCTGTCGAGGACGAGCTCGGGCCCCGATCGGTCTCTATGACCGTGACCGCAAAGCCGCTGCGGGCGAGTGCTCCGGCAAATCTGTCGTCGTGAGATGCAGACCAGACGCCGAGTATTCCGCCCTCCTTCAAGGCAGACCGCGCGGCCGCTACGCCTTCTCGGGAATAGAGCCAATCGTTCGCCCGGCGCGTAAGGCCTTCCGGCCCGTTGTCGACGTCGAGCAGGATGCAATCGTACCCCTGCAACGCGGATTCAATCAGAAAGGCAACGTCGTCCTGCACCAGTTGCACGCGCGGGTCATCAAGACACCCATCGGTGATGCACGCCATCGGCCCTTTCGCCCACTCGACGATCTTCGGCACGATTTCCGCGACGGTCACTTCGGCATCGGCTCCGAGCACCCGGAGGGCGGATCTCAGCGTGTAACCCATGCCGTAGCCGCCGATGAGCATGTGAACCGGGTCCCGGCCGCGGAGTTCTGCGCACACCACGCTGGCGAGCACACCTTCCGAGGCCGAGAGGTCGGTGCTCATCAATTCGTTGTCATCGAGAAGGATCGCGAAATCAGTACCACTGCGGATGAGGCGGAGCCTGCTCCCATCCGGAACGAAAGCGGTGTCGACGAGGTGCTCGCCGACATTCAAAGCGGATATGCCTTTGGCGTTGGCAGGATGCTGCAAGCGCTACTTCTTGCGTGCCTTGCGGGCCGCATACTTTGCGTCCCGAGCCGCCTTGCGCTCCGCTTCGGTAAGAGCAGGCGCTACCTTGGCAGCGCGCTCAGCCTTCTCGGCAAGTTCCTGCGCCTTTTTCGCGGCGAGCAACGCGCGCTTTTCAGCCTGTATTTTTTCACGCGCCTCAGCCGCGGCAACGCGTTCGGCCTGCACGGCAGGATCAAGCGGGGCTCGTGCCTTGAGTTTTGCGAGTGCCTGTTCTCGCGCAGACGCTGCCGCCGCGCGCCGGGCCTCGAGCCCGGGTTCCTTGTAACCTGCCATAAACGGGGTTGTCTCCGAAGGGGGCGCTTGCTTTTCCATGCGATGGGATCGCAAACCGCCGGGATGCATCTGGTGGCGAGCAACGCCCACGCCCGAGAGCTCAACCGGCGTGGCGGCGTAGCTGCACCGACATCGCGGCCCTTTACGCCGTGTCGCGGCCTATGTCACGGATTGTTGTTAGGCGGGATCCAGGCCTCGTAGTCGTCGATTCAGTCCATGTCGCAGCAGTACTCAAACCACGCCCCCTAGGGATCCCAAGAAATTGGAGCCCCCGGTGTGGCGTCCGAAGCCCCGATCGCCCTTGCCGGTCTTGTCTACAAGCCACCGCCCGGCACGGCCGATTTCGTCGGGCTCCCGCACCATGAAGCTGGCGTGATGGAAGCCGATGCCGGGTGACTGGGCAAAGGCGAGCATGTGGCGATCGCTGAGAACACCGAATTTCTGCCGTCGGCTCATCGCAGTTCGCTCTGACTGGGTAGAGTTCAGTAAAGCCGAAGTGGCAGCACATCGCCCATCAAGGGAGCCGGCGTTTCGGAAGGGCGACGACCATATTGGGTGAACGGCGGTAGCGGCAGGCCGAACAGTATCTGGTTCCATTCATCGGCGGTATGGGTGGCCGGATTCTGGCCATCAATTGCGCGTACCGTGAGCACCACCAGCACATCGCGGCGCCCGACAGACAAATCACGGCGCGAAAGGCCGGGCAATTCAATCGGCGCAACCGAGCGGTTGTCGCTGCTGCGGCGGTTCAGGGAATCACCCGAGCCCACCACGATCGCCTTGCCGTAGGGCACCCGAGCGGACACTTCGACGTGTGTCTTGTCGGTTTTAAGCAGGCTGGCTCCGCGCCCGGCACTGACCACTGACTGCCCGGTGATGTTAGACATTTCGAGGACGACATCCAGATCGACATCTGTTGCACCGATCCGCTGAGGGGTGACTTCGAGCGTAACGCCAATGTCGCGCTCGACCGGCTGCGTGTGATCGGACAGCGGGACAATCATCACCGATCCGCCTTCCAGAAACTTCGATTTATGCCCTTCACGGGCCAGGACCAGCGGACTGGCTTCCAGCGTGACGTGTGATCGAGCGTTGGAGGCCAGGTTGAGCGAGTAGTTGATGGCCGGCGCGGTGATCGTGAGATTGCCGGTGCGTGTATCGGCCCCACCTGCCGCCAGATCATAACTGTAGTTGAGCAGGGTTCCGCCAAACTGGATGGCAAGCCCGTCAAGCAGGTTGAGGCCGCGGCCCCCGGTGGATTGGCGCGTTTCCCGGATGAGATAGGCCTCGATGACCACACCCGGCCCGCCATCGGTTGCACCGGTTTTTGCGCTGCTTTCGCCAGTGGGCGGCATTTGCGTCTGCGGTCCCGGCTTCTGAGCGGCAGGCAGGCTCGGGAGCGGCCGCCAGCCGGATCCGGCGAATGCGGCTTCCAGAAACTGCAGCCCGGCTGAGTTCTTGCTCGGCGGATGGCCCGCGTGGTTCAAGGCGGACCGGGCCAGTTCGGGTTCGCCCGCACGGTAGGCCAGCAAGGCGAAAGGCACCGCCAGCGGCCCTGCTTCGCCGCGCCGCTCGATCGCCTGCCCCATCAGATCCAGCGCAGCGCGGAAGTTGCCCATGTGGTAGGAGACGAGGGCCGCACCGGCGAGTGGCTCCCACAAGTCCGGGGCCAATCGTGCCGAGGTCTGGAAACCGCTCAGCGCCATTTCAAGATCGCCGCGCGTGACCGAAGGTCCGGCGACGAAGCCCATCGCTGTCTCATAGTGCGCGGCGGCGGACAGCGGATTGTGCCGGGCGCTGCCAAAGACATCCGCTTCGGCTGGCCGGCCAATCGCCCTCAGGCCGCTCTGCATTCGGACCGGCGCGCAACCGGGCAGCGCCAGCGCAAGGATCATCGCCGCGCAAGTCGCCGAGGGTATGGAGTGCCGTATCATGGTTTGCCCGTCATGCCCGCAAAGGGCTCCCGGTAGATCGAGAGATGTCCCTTGGGCCATCCCCTGAACATGGGATGCTGGCCAATGGGATGCTGGCCAATGTGAAGCTGGCGGGGCGTGGTTTAGCGCGTCTGCACCAGCGGCACGTGCAGCACGATCGACGTCCCCGCGCTTGTGGAGGTGATTTCCAGTTCACCCCCCAGCACGTTGGCCCGGCTGCGCATGTTGGCAAGGCCCCTTCCGACACGGGAGCTACCGGCAAGCCCATCTCCGTCATCAGCGAACGTGAGCGCAAGGCCATCGGCCAGCAGAAAAGCGCCGACGGTAATACTGGCAGCGCGCGCATGATGGATCACGTTGGTCAGCGCCTCCTGCAAGATGCGCAGGATATCCAGAACCTGTGCCGGGCCAAATTGCAGCGTGTCACCAAGATCCCCGATCTGCCAGTGCAGGATCATACCGGCGGCCACGATTTGCGGTTCTGCCCGCTCCTTCCACGCGCCCAGTGCCATCGCCAGATCGCCGCCATAATCCTCAAGCGAGGCAATGATCAGCCGCATATCGGCAAGTGCGGCGCGGGCGTGAAAGGCAATCTCCGGCCCTGCGCCATCGCTGCGCTCCGCCAGCGCCAGCACGGCGACCATGTCTCCACCCAGCCCATCATGCAGATCACGCATCAGCCGCGCGCGTTCTTGCGCAAGGATGGTCATTTCGCGCTGCTGCCTCAGCTTGAGGTCGGCGCGGCGCAGCTGGGCCTCGATCTCGGCGGTGCGAATGCGCAAGGTATCAGCGGTCCGGTCCAACTCCGCCATCGCCCCGGTGAAGCGATTGATCATCAGGGTGATCATGGCAATCAGCAGCACCAGCAGGCCAGGCCGGGCAATCGCGATCTGCCCTTCGATCACCTGCAGCAGCAGGAGCACATCGTGCGCGACGAGCGCCATGAACAGTATGGTGCACAAGCATACCAGCCGCGCGCCCGGCACACCGCGCCGCCAACCGCCTGCCAGCACGACTGCGGCAGCCAGAAGATTGCCGCCTATGATCATGATCCCGATCGGCATCAGGAAACGGGTTGCAACCACGGGCGTCGCAAACGCGGCAGCTGCGGCAACGAGGACCGGGCCGCTCCACGGCAGCCAGCTTCGCCCTCGGAACGGCGCGCCCGCAAGCGCCCTTGCAAACATCAGATAAGCGGCTGAACTGAACGGGACCAGCAGGCTCCAGTAGGAGATGCTCGGTGCATCGACGCCAAGGGCCGGAATGATCGGCGATCCGCGCAGGGTATCAAAGCATAGCACAAGCGCGAACCAGCCGAACGCGGCTTCCCGGCGGCGGCGGTTCCAGATCGTGACGCACATCAGCGCCAGAGCCGCCTGCCCCCCGAGGATCAGTGTGGGGAGCACTTCTGCGACGAACCACAGCTGCCGGAACTTGCGGATGACTTCGGCTTCGCGGCCGACATACAGTCTGCCAAGGCTGGGGGTGCGGCCGGCCAGCCCCGTTACCGCTATATCGATCCGGTTGCGGCCGGGGCGAAGCAAGCTGCGCGGGATGGCGATCATGGCGGGGAGGGTCGCGAGGCGGCCGGGCATCTGCCACTGGTTGAGCCGCGCCTGACCGACGGTCACGCCGTTGGCGGCGACGACGAGGGAATCGCGAAACACGGGAGCCAGCAGGGCAAGATCAGCAGGGGCATAAGATCCCGCGATATCAGCACGGCAATGGTAAACCTGCGGGTCGCTTCGGGTGGTGGCTGGGCGGACTGGCAGGGTCTGGCAAGTCAGCGCATCCAGACTGCCCAGTTCACCGAAATCGGCAGTCTGGGCGAACATCAGCATCGCGAGCAAAATGGCGAGTGCGACCGCCGCAGCAATCATCACACCGGCGCCGACGGTGCGCGTCATGACCGGCGCTTTGCGCATTACAGGCGGATGATGCCGTGTTGAACGGCCTCGTAGACTGCAGAACTGCGATTATCGACGCGCAGCTTGCGGTAGATGGCCTTGACATGGCTGGGCACGGTGTTCGCCGAAATGCCCAATTGCAGGGCGATCTGGCTGTAGCTGAAGCCCTTGGCGATGCCCCACAGCACCTCCATCTCGCGCGGGGTGAGCGGATCGGAGAGGTCGATGGCGGCGCCCGTCTGCGCGCCCGGCTGCCTGCCAGACTGGTTCGCCCGCGCATGCATCACGACCAAACGAGCAACGGACGGCGACATCGGCGAACCGCCGGCAAGGACGTCCATCGCGGTGGCATAGATGTCTGCTGGCAAGGCATCTTTCAGCAGGTATCCCGAAGCCCCCGCAGATATTGCCGCAAAGATCGTGGTCTCGTCACCCAGCACCGAAATCACCAGGATTTCGGTAGCGGGCGCTGCGCGCCGCGCTTCGACCAGAAAGGCGATGGCATTGCCATCGGGCAAGCGCAGGTCCGAGAGGATCAGATCGGGCTTCTGCGCGGCAAAGGCAGCCCGTGCCTCGTGCAGTGTCCCAGCCTCTGCCACGCAGCAATTTTCGTGGACCAACATCGCCTGAACCAGCCGTTCCCGGATAGGTTCGTCATCCTCGATGATCAGGATCTTGTGCTCGCCCCGCAAGGCGGCGTCCGGTGCGTTCATCCGTAAGCCCTACAGCCGGGAACTTGTGGTTGCCACTCCCATGAACAAGGGATTTCAGATGGTTGAACCGCAAGCTAGTGGCCTGAAGTGGCGAGGCTATCCAGCCCCACCATTGGAAATATACCCGCCATTGGCGGCGCACATTTGCAAGGAAACCCAATGAAGCGAAACGTTTTTGCCGCGGCGGCGGTGGCCATTGCGCTGTCATCGACACCAGCTTTGGCGATAGTCGCAAATTACACCGAAGGCGCGACGAGCCTGAAAGCCAACCAGGACGGCTTTGATTTCGAAATCCGGGACGAAGTGAGTGCACCGGGCGGTTCGGTACGGGTCTATTTCAGCCCCAGCTCCATCAACGGTAACATCAATTGCGTTGCCATGGGTGATTATCCCATCAAGGGCATTGCCAACATCGCTTCGTCGGTAACCGGCCTGTCAGATTTCACCTCGCCGATCGACGGCACCCATGTCGCAATCACGACGCAGCCGGGCGTGCATGACAACCCGACTTGCTCTACTGACAAGTGGGGCTATTTCTCGGTCGACAGCATGGTGCAAGGCACCGCGCAGTACAAGGTTCTTGGGACGCTGCACAACTACATCGTCGAAGTGACCTTCGGCCCGGATCCCGCAAACCCGAGCAAGAACGTGGTTCTGCGTCTGCGCACAAACTCGGCCTGACGCCATAGCAGCCCCGAACCGGCAAGCCTTGAGTAGCAACAGCGACCGCAGCACTTCTACCACGTGACGGAAAGCCAATGACGAACTTATCCGGTACATCGTGAGCGGCAGCTGCCGTCGCTGTCGCCCTTGCACTCAGCCTTGCGGCTGCACCGGCCCACGCTGCCGATGCGCCCAAGGACAAATGCTTCGGTATATCGACGGCCGGGCAGAACGATTGCGCGAGCGTGACGAGGATTCACTTTTGCGCCGGCCAGGCCAAAAAAGGACTATGACCGGACCGAGTGCCGGACCGAGTGGAAGTATGTGGCACAGGGCACATGCGCGAAGGCTGGCGGAACCACCACAGCGCCCAAGGGCGCAATCTAGCCTGCGCACATTGAACACCAAAGGAGCAGACCAAAAATGAAAACGAACAAGCCAGCAACCGTCGCAGCGGCAGCCGTCCTCGTCGCACTCGGCATGGCCGCCAGTACGCCTGCGGCACATGCGGCAGGTGGCAAGGAAAAGTGCTATGGCGTTGCCAAGGCCGGGCAAAACGACTGCGCGGATGCGAATGGCATGCACAGCTGCGCCGGGCAGTCAAAATCAGACATGGCTCCGTCCGAATGGAAGTACGTAGCCAAGGGCACGTGTACGAAGGAAGGCGGCAAAACCACCCCGCCAGCGTCGAAGTGATCGAGGGGGCGGGCTTGGCGTGAAGCTCTGCCGATGACGCAGTTTGGCCTCGGCATGCGCCATCCGCACTACAGCGATTTCGTGGCCGGCCATGTGCCCGTCGATTTCGCGGAAGTGATCTCGGAAAACTTCATGGTCGCCGGTGGGAAACCGCTGGCGACCCTTCGCGCGGTCCGCGAGCACTATCCGGTTGCGCTGCACGGGGTGTCGCTATCCGTCGGCTCCGCCACCGGCCTCGATCTCGATTACCTGCACCGGCTCCGCGCGCTGGCGGACGAGATCGATCCGCTGTTCGTGTCCGACCACTTGTGCTGGACCCGGGTGCCGGGCTTCAGTTCGCACGATCTTCTGCCGCTGCCCTGCACGTCCGAAGCGCTGGACCTCGTCGCGCGTCATGTAGCGCAGGCGCAGTCGGTGCTCGGGCGTCAGATCCTGCTCGAAAACCCTTCGGCCTATCTGGGTTTTGCCCAATCCGAGATGCCGGAATGGGCCTTTCTTGCGGCGCTATGCCAGCGCAGCGGATGCGGCCTGCTGCTCGATATCAACAACGTCTATGTCAGCGCCCGCAATCTGGGCTTCGATCCGGCCGAGTACATTGCCCAATTCCCCATGGCCCATGTGCACCAGATCCATCTCGCCGGGCACAGCGAAGGTGAAGCCCTGCTGATCGATACCCACGACCGCGCAGTTTGCGATCCGGTTTGGGACCTCTTCGAAGCCGCGATCCGGCGGACAAATCAGCGCGCCGCGGTGATGATCGAGCGTGACGATGCCATCCCTGCGCTGAACGAACTACTCGGCGAACTGGATGTGGCACGGGGGCGGGCGGCGCGGGCGCAGCGGGTCAACGCGCTATGAACCTCTCCGCAATCCAGAACGCCATGACTGATTGGCTGCAGACCGGCGATCCGGCCCATGCAGACCGCTTTGGCGAGAGCGCAAGGCCCGGGCTTGACGTCTATCTCAACACTTATCGACTGCAGCTGCTGCAATGCCTGGCGGAGGTTTACCCCAAGACGCTGGAATGGCTGGGAGATGAGCGCTTCTACGCCGCCGCGCGCCAGCATATCATGGCGCAGCCGCCCACCAGCTGGACGCTGGATGCCTATGCCGCAAGCTTTGCCACCAATATCGCTGATCTGTGTCCCGATGATGCAGTCACCGCGGAACTTGTCCGGCTGGAGCACGCACTGGATGCGGTCCAGACTGCGGCCGATCTTGCTCCTCTGACCCGCGCCATGTTCACGCAGCTGGATTGGGAGCAAGCGGAGCTTTCCCCTGCCGCCGGAGCGCAGCTGCTGGTGCATCACAGCAAGGCCGAAGCAATCTGGTCGGCGCCAGCCCGCCTGCCCCCCCGGACGGACGGATGCACGACAGCAAGTCCAGTCCATATCCTTGTCTGGCGCAGCGGATGGGTGCCATGTTTTCGTATTTTGGACAGTGATGAGGCCGCCATTTTTGAGCGTTTGATTCGAGCGCCCATGGCGTTCACCGCTGTTTGCGCCGCGCTCGAGCAAGAACTGGGGCAGGAGGCCGCAATTCAACGTGCCGGCCTGCTGCTCGCACGATGGGCGGACGAGGGATCTGTTTGTACCGGTGAGGTGCAAGACCCGGCAATTTGACCGGCGCGAACTGGTCTGACCTGCCGGAAACTCATGGGCAGCAAAGGTGTTCGCGGACCGCCATGCTGAGGGCAAACTGGATTTGATGCCGTTCGCGGCAAACGGTGCCAGCGATTATTTCCTGCAACCCAGCATCGCGATCATGCGCCATGAACCGGCGGTATTCTGCCAGCAATCGCTAACACGGCAGCACGGGCTGCTTCGGATGGATGGTTCGAAGCACCTGGAGAACCGCACGCCTTTGCCGCCATCGCAGATTCGTGTTCGCCAGCCTTTCAAGCCATGCCGATCAGACCATCACGATATCATAGCTGCTAAGCGCCACCGCGGTATCGAACGTGGCGATCAGCACGGCGCTTCCCGCACCATCGCCATCGGCGTCCCACGACAGCGTGCGGGCCGCGCTGTTGTAGACAAATTGTGCTTGTGAACCGACCGCGCTGCTGCCTTCTGTGAAGGACTGGATGTCAAAATCGCCGATCGGTTGGCCGTAGTCAGCTGCCGCGAAAACCAGCTTGTCGTTGCCAGCTTCAAAGTCGGTCACCCGGTCCGCGTCGGCAGCGATGGCCGGGCCGAACTGGAACCGGTCGGCCCCGTTTCCGCCGGTGAGCGTATCGACACCAGAGCCGCCGACGAGCAGGTCGTCGTCTTCACCGCCATCAAGCCGGTCGGCACCTGCGCCGCCAAGGAGCGTGTCAAAGCCGCCGCCACCGGTCAGCAGGTTGTTGCCCGTATTGCCAGCCAAGGTGTTCGACCCGACATCGCCGGTGGCATTGATGTTGGCGGTGCCGGTCAGGCCAAGCTGTTCGATGAACCCGCCGGTCAGGGTATAGCTGGTCGAGGCAAGCACCGTATCCGTGCCCGACCTGAGATTTTCGATCACGATATCGCCCGAATTGTCGACATAGTAGGTGTCGTCCCCACTGCCACCGGCCATGGTGTCGATGCCGCCAAGGCCGTCGAGAACGTTGCTGGCGGCATTGCCCGTCAGCGTGTCGGCGAATGCAGAGCCGGTCAGGTATTCGATGCTGACCAGCGTATCCATGCCAGCCCCGCCGGTGGCCTGTGCCCCCGCCAGCGCCAGGCTGACCGTGACGCCGCTGGCCGCGCGTGCATAGCTTGCGGTGTCGATATCCCCGCCGCCATCCAGCGTATCATCGCCTGCGCCGCCATCGAGAAAGTCGTTTCCGGCCATACCTGTGAGCAGGTTTTTGCCGGAATTGCCGAGCAAGGTGTTGGAAAGCGAATCGCCCGTGGCGGCGATGTTGGCCGTGCCGATCAGCTCGAGCGTTTCAATGGACTGGCCCGAGATGCTCCAGCTGGCCGAGGCGAAGACTTTGTCCGTGCCCTGCCTGCCAACTTCGGCAACGGCATCGCTGGTGTTGTCGACGTAGTAGATGTCATCGCCAAAGCCGCCAGCCATGCTGTCGATACCGCCGCGACCATCCAGGATGTTGCTATCGCCATTGCCGGTCAAACTATCGCTGAAGGCCGAGCCGGTGAGGTTCTCGATTCCGATCAGCGTATCCGTTCCGGCCCCGCCGGTGACTTGCGCTCCGGCAAGGGCAAGACTGACCGTGACGCCGCTGGCAGCGTTGGCATAGCTGGCGGTATCGATATCCCCGCCGCCATCCAGCGTGTCATCGCCCGCACCACCATCAAGGAGGTCATTCCCACCGAGCCCGGTGAGAGTGTTGTTGCCGGAATTGCCGATCAAGCTGTTGGCGAATTGATTGCCGGTTGCCGTGATGCCCGCTGTGCCGGTCAGTTCAAGCGTCTCGATGGACTGGCCCGCGAGGTTCCAACTGGCCGAGGCGAAGACCTTGTCGTTGCCCGCCCCTATTGATTCGAACACGAGATCGGCGCTGTTGTCGACGACGTAGGTGTCATTGCCCAATCCGCCAGCCATCCGGTCAAGCCCGCCAAGGCCGTCCAGCGTGTTGTTGCCATCGTTTCCGGTCAACCTGTCATCGAACGCCGATCCTGTAACATTCTCGATGCTGATCAACGTGTCCGTGCCTGCGCCAACCGTCTGCTGAGCGTCTGCGATGGCGAGGTTCACCCTGACACCGGCGAGCGCGGTAGCATAAGTGACCTTGTCGGCGCCGCTGCTGCCATCGATCAGATCGTTACCCTCACCGCCGGTTAGGGTGTCGTTGCCGCGTCCGCCTTTCAGCCTGTCATTCCCCGCGCCGCCATCGAGGATATCGTTGCCATCCGCGCCGGACAGGGTGTCATCGCCGCCGAGGCCCTGAAGGTTGTCGTCGTCCGCCCCCAGAAACGCGGGCAATCCGGTACGGTCCTTGGGCTCCGGGCCGCCGAGGATCACTTCGGCTTCATCGCTGCCCACGATGGTATCGTTACCCAGCCCGCCCCGAATTTCCGAAACGACCGCGCCGCGATAGCCGCCGTTGAGAATGGTGATGGTGTCGTTGCCCGCTCCGCCATCGACTTGATCCGCCGTATTGCTGGCATAGATCGTGTCGTCGCCCGTTCCGCCGCTGATGAAATCATAGGGAATGTGTCTGGTCTCGAACATCGTTCCGGTGCGGTTGATGGGCACCTTGAAGGTCAGCTCGCTTTCGGGAACTTTGACGTAGTCCGTCGCAAGGATGTAATCATCGCCGGCTTCGCCGTAGATTTGCGATCCGCCTGCGCCGGAGGTGATGCGATCATTGCCGCTACCGCCCGAAAGATAGTCGTCCCCGCGCCCGCCAATGATGATGTCATCGCCAATGCCGCCGGAGATGCTGTCGTTGCCAAGGCCGACGCCAACGCCCCCCAGCATGATCAACCGCTCGAAGTTCAGGATCGGGGTATTGCCCGTGCCGTGCCCCGCAAGCCCGGTTTCCTCATTGCCGAGATTGATCACCTGATCGGTGCGTGATGGAGACTGCCAGTACAGCACATCGAAACCGGTGCCGCCGTCGAGCGACTGTCCGGCATGGCCGACAATCGTATCATCGCCGCTGCCACCATCGAGAATATCGCCGACCCCGTCGGTTCCCGCGTCGAGGAAATCGTCGCCGCCCATGCCGCGCAGCACCGTGCTCTCGCCGCTCGCCCCATCGCCCACAGAGGGGGCCGCGATGAACCAGCTTTCAGAATCGTCCGTACCGGTGAGATCAAAGCTCTCGATCCCGGTGTAGGTGGCGGCAACCGCGCCATCGCCATAGATCAGCGTGCCCGAATTGCCGAACACGACTGGCTCGAATTGCGTGAACTTATAGCCCGCCGGGAGGTCGATTACAGCCGAGGCGGTCACCCCGATGGCGATGATCCGGTCATTGGACAAAGGGCTGAAGACCACGCCGGGCACTTCCTGATCCGCCACGCCATCAACGATCTTTGCCCCCACTGTCCGGACGAAGGGTATCCCGCCAAACACAGCCGAAAGCCCGATGCGATAGGTATCCGAACCATTGCCGCCCGTGGCGGTGCTGGCTCCGGTCACATAGAAGGTATCGCGGCCTTCATCGCCCCACATCTTCGCAACGTTGCCCCGGTCGAACAGGGTATCGTTGCCATTGCCGCCAACGAGCCTGTCGTCGCCGACGCCCGCTCTCAACGTGTCATCGCCGTCCTGCCCATAGAAGAAGTCGCGCAGTCCGTCATTCGAACCGGCATCGGTGATGGTGTCGTTGCCATTGCCGCCCTGAACCTGGTCTGCGCCCGTGCCTGCGGTGATGGTGTCGTCCCCATCGCCGGCGAGGATCGTATCGTTGTCCGCACCGCCGTCGATCTTGTCGGCACCGCCGCCGCCTTTGATCTGATCACCGCCCGCACCGCCGCGCAGTGTGTCGGCATCCGCCCCGCCATCGATGACATCATTGCCGTCATTGCCCGAAATCGTATCGCTGCCGCCGCCGCCATTCAGGGTTTCTCCCAGAACGCCGCCGGTCAGCACATCCGTGAAGCGCGAACCGCCGGTGACATTGACGGCCTCGATTGACTGGTACGTGGAATTGGCGAGCACTTTGAGCGCGTATTTGGTGAAATTCTGCCCGGTCAATCCGCCGGATAGATCCAGCGTAATGCCGTGCTGGTAGATCGAATAATCGAGATCAAGGCGATCATTGCCGGCCCCGCCGGAAATGAACTGCGAACCGCCGCTGCCAACGATGACGCGAATGATGTCATCGCCGGTGCCGCCATCGATATTGCCCTGCCAGGCGCTGACATAGATGCTGTCGTTGCCACCATCGCCATAGACGCGCTCGGATGTGCCAACGATGCCCTTGCCAGTATAGATGGTATCGTTGCCGAAGCCTCCGCGAATGTAGTCAGCCCCATCGCCGCCATCAATCACGTCCTGCTGCGTGCCGCCATTGATGGTATCGTTGCCCGCCCCGCCAGCCAGCACGCTGTCGATGTTCTGGCCCTTGATGATGTCGTCGCCAGCCAGACCATCCACATCGGGCTGATTGCCGGCCAGAAACAGCGCCTTGTGCCACACCCCATCGGCGCCGACGTCGGCTTCATTGGTGGGGCTGTCCCGATCATCGAACTCCGTGCCATCCACGCGCAGATGGGTATCGACTTGCGTCTTCACGCTGACCGGGCGGAAGGTCACGTCAAAACCATCCTCCACCAGCTTGATCGCGCCGATCTCGAAATCAAAGCGATGGTTGAACAGATTGAAATCATACTTGAGCTGATCAATCAGGATCGGATTGATGATCAGCGCAAAATCCATCAGCCGCAAATCGAGCGACAGCGTTGGTATCAGTGAAATGTTCGTCTTGACGTGCGCCGTGATGAAATAGGTCTCGGTGATCTGGGTGTTCTGCTGATCGCCGGTCGAGAAGTTCACGTTGAACTTGTCGCCCAGCTTCCCGGTGAGCGCAGTGCCATTGCCAGTGATGTTGCCTGAGCCATCGCGGACCAGCTTGTGATCGTTCGTATCGAAGTTCTTTTCATCAACCTCGATCGCGACATTGACCGACTTGATCGACACATCGATGCTCTGGCGAAGCGACAGGTTCGCCCCGAAATCCAGTGTGATCAGCTTCCATTCCACGCCCACATCGAGCAGCGGGGTCCGTATCGGATAGAACGCGCCCTTGTTGATGGGGCCAAGGCCCGGAATCAGCGGGATCGGATCGAACGTGAGATTGGCGAAAATCGGGCCATCCTCGGTATCGGACGAGGGCGCAAACAGTGCCTGCCCGGTGCCGCCAGCCTGCGCGTTGAGCGTGGAGGGCAGCGAGGGGACGTTGATAAAGCCCTTGAGCAAGTCGGTCGTGAAAGAGGCCGCAGTGTCGCCGGGGCGACCCTTGAACAGATCGATCGAGGTGCTGTAGTTGCCGCTGAGGCTTAGCAGATCGCCAAGAAAACCTGCATTGAACGCGCCGACATTGGCAACGATATCGACGTTGAGTTTGGCCGTACTGTCGGTCGTCGCAGCATTGCTCTTGGCCGATACGGTTATCCCTGAAAGGGCCGTATCGATCGTGAGATTGGTGTAGAGATCCGCGTCGGGATCGTTCGCTGGCTGCGTGCCATCCACCGGATCGCGGTCTTGCAGCCGCAGGGCCGAAACGGCCACCGCGTTGAACGTGAACTGGCCGAGATCAAGGTTGTAATCGAGCGCAATTTTGGCAGCGAGATCGACGCGGAAGTCAGCCGTGGCCTGGTAGCCCGCCACGCTGGGCGATTCAAAATGGATTTGCGGAACCGTGATCGGCTTTCCGTTCGTATCGACCGAATTATACGTGCTTTTCGAAAAGCCTGGCAATGCATCAATTGCATCGTACAGCAGCGGGAACTCGTTGAAATCGAATTTGAAATCCAGAAGTGTGATGGTGTCTTTGCCCTTGGGCAATTGCGGGACCGTACTGGCAGCCACCGTTCCACCGCCTGAGTCGAATGTGTAGCTCTGCTGGGTTGCGCTCGACTGACGAGGGGTGAGTGCAGTTGCCACAGCCGATTCTCCAATTCATCGGCGCGCCACCAACCTTGCCAAGTGGGCAGATTTCGGCACGCGCGCGTCTGAAGAGTAGGATGTTTGAGCGGTTGTAACTGTCCCCCGGGTAGGACATAAATGCCCCGAGGCCGCACGACCCAGCGTCGGACCCGCGAACTGCGGGCCATGGACGCCAAACTGATCGAGGGATCTTGCGCCACTCTGCCGCGATACTGCACATTCAGCACATGGCTTCTTTGGGTCTGCCGCCACGGCAGGCCATCCCGGCGATGGTCGATGCGCTGCAGTTCATCATCCCTTCGTCGGTCAACACGTTTGTCTGGCTGGGAGAAAACGGCCAGCCGGTCGATCTTTATGAGCGCCACCCCATCCCGGAGGCGCTCGATGCGTTCATGATGCAAACGCCCTTGCTGGAGGCGACGGGCCAGCCTTCCTTTGCCAAGCTGGTGAACGCGCCGCTTGAATACGGCAATTGGTGGCAATTCACCGCGCTCGATGGCTGGGACCGCTCGGTCATGAAGAACGAATTGTTCCGGCCATACAATATCGGCAACAACATGGATTTTCTGCTGAAGGACCGCAACCGCCCGGTGGCCTTGCTGACCATCAACCGCGAACCGTTCAGCGCGCCGTTCCGCCAGCGTGAAATCGACGCCGTCCTGGCACTGCGACCGCACTTTCTCCATGCGATGCGCGCTCCCGAAGCAGGAATAGGGCCGAACCAGGTCTATGCCGAAGGGATTGTCGCCACGGCTATCGTCGATCCGCAAGGCCGCATCCTGAGCAAGTGCCCGGCCGCCGGTCTCTTCCTGCATCAACTCAACAGCAGCGATTGCAAAGTTCCGATCACGGCCGAACGCGTACCTCAAGCGGCGCAGGCCGTGATCGATCGGCTCGCGAAAGTTGCCTCAGCCCCGTTCAGCCCGCCCGCTGCCGATGACATCAGCACACCCTGGTGCACGATGCGGGTCGCCGCCCATGCCATGGACGACGGTCAGACGATTGTACTTTCACTCCAGCGCTACCTGCCCATCAACATCCTCCGGTTGCACAATGTGGCGCGGGCCCCGCTTTCCCCCAGCGAACGGCGCGTGGCCTATTTGATGTGTTCCGAACTCGAAAATCAGGAAATTGCCAGCGCGGTGGGCGTGACCGAGGCGACCATGCGCGAATATTCCAAGCGCATCCGGGCCAAGCTGGGCGCCAGCAATCGAGATGGGATTCGCACCGGATTGAGCCGCATGATGCCCGTAAGCCCAAATGTGACGAATGCCGGATGGTAGTTAAGCAAGACGGGCAACGAGCCTGCCCCCGATAAGGCGCACCAATCCCGCGAAGCTGCGCCAGCCACGCCGCAGCGGATGCCCGAAGGCAAAATCCATTTCGATTGTCAGAGAGAATGGTGCGGTCGAGAAGACTCGAACTTCCACGGGCTTTCGCCCACAACGACCTCAACGTTGCGCGTCTACCAATTCCGCCACGACCGCACATCGAAACAAGGCCCAGCCCTTTCAAAAAAGGCCACCCTGCCGGGGTAGAGGCGGGCCACTAGCAAAGGACCCCGCACCGCGCAACAACCAAGCGGTGTTTTTTTACTCCGGCTTCCAGCCGATTTCCGCGACCTTCGCGCTTTTGGGCACATCGGTGACGGCTTCGTTGATCGTCACGCTCTCGCCGGGCTTCAGCATTTCGCGCGGCGGGGTGACATCCCAGGTGTAGACCACCTTGTCCTTGGCATCGCGCAGCACGATCAGGATCGGCGGGACGTCCTGCGGCTGCTTGCCGACATTGGTGACCGTGCCGCTGGCACCGAAATACTCGGTGCCATTGGGCAAAGTACGGCGATCCTGCCGTTCGGAGGGAAAGGACAGCGCCAGATCAGGATTGCCCGCGCCGAACGTGGCGTGCGCGGCAGGCAGCCACCGGGGCAGACCAAGCCACGCCGCCAGCGCGACGAGCACGGCGACGAGCAGCGCAAAGGTGATGCCTGCGATGGTCCAGAGTTTCGCCGTATTGCGGCGCGGCCGGAACGGCGGCTGGTGATCGAAGCTCGAAGCCGTGTCCTCGAACGCCTCATCCGCCGATCGGGTGGCAGGACGAACCACCGGGCGCGGCACGACGGGCGGCTCGGGCACCTGGTCGGCGGGTTCTGCCGTGAGATCGGGTTCAGGTTCCGCAGGCTCCGGGGGTGGCGGCGCAGGCGGAGTTGCTGCGGGCGGCGGCGGGGGCGGCGGCGCAGAAGCCGGAGTTGGCGGGGTCGGAGCCGGCTCCTCCCGCTCGGGCAATGCGGCACCGTGTTGGAACCAGCTGTGCCGGCACTTGGCACACCGGACGGTGCGCCCTTCCACACCTATCGCGCTGTCAGGGACGACGTAGCGCGTCGAGCAGGCTGGGCACGCGATGATCATACGCTGGCTTAAGCATGGGCAGACACAGGGAAACAATAGGGTCAGGCGGGGAGAAGTGCTCACCCGGCCTTTTTTCCACATCGATTGCGCCGTATAGCCGCCCCGAAGCAGCGCGTGCCCCCACGCGCACGCCACCAACCCTCGGGACTGCACCGCCTGACATGAGCCAGCCTGAAGCCGAAATCGTCCAGTTCGACAATGTCGGGCTGCGCTACGGAACGGACAAGGAGATCCTGGCCGACGTCTCGTTCACGCTCTATCCGGGCTGCTTCTACTTCCTGACGGGCGCGAGCGGCGCGGGCAAGACCAGCCTGCTCAAGCTGCTCTATCTGGCGCAGCGCCCCTCGCGCGGGTTGATCCGGCTGTTCGGCACCGATGCGATCACCCTGCCGCGCGAACGCCTGCCGGGCTTCCGCCGCCGCATCGGCGTGGTGTTTCAGGATTTCCGGTTGGTCAGCCACCTCTCCGCGTTCGACAACGTGGCGCTGCCGCTGCGCGTGGCCGGGGTGAGCGAGAAGGATATCGCGCGGCCCGTGGGCGAGATGCTCGATTGGGTGGGACTGGGCGACCGGCAGCACGCCCGCCCCGCCACGCTTTCGGGCGGAGAGCAGCAGCGCGTCGCCATCGCGCGCGCGGTGATTGCCCGGCCCGACATGCTGGTGGCGGACGAGCCGACCGGCAACGTCGATCCGGAAATGGCGCTCAAGCTGCTGCGCCTGTTCGAAAGCCTCAACCGGCTGGGGACCACGGTCGTCGTCGCGACTCACGATGTGCACCTCATCCGCAAGGTGCCGGAATCGCTGATCATGCGGCTCGACAAGGGGCGGCTGAGCGATCCCACGGGCGCGCTGCGCTATCCGCCGCGCCGCCCGGCGATGGGTTCAAGCGCAACCGGGGGCGCTGGCGCGCCTCCGCTGCCGCGCTGAGCTGGCCAGACGATGGGTTTCCTGTCCTCCTTGTTCGATCGCTGGCGCGGCGGCGGCGCCACGAGCGATCCGCGCCTGCTGCCCGAGGCCCAGCTTTCCGGGCCGATGCCGTGGGTCATCGCGATCATGATTTCGCTCACGGTAGTGGCCGCCGCCAGCGGCCTGGCTCTGCGCAATGCCGCGCGCACCGCCAGCGCCGACCTTGAAGGCGGCGTGACGGTGCAGATCGTGACTGCGGCACCAACCGAACGGCTCCGCCAAGCGGACGCAGTGCTCGCGGCGCTGAAGACCGCGCCCGAAGTCGCCGAAGTGCGGCAGGTGGCGCAGGAAGAACTCAACACACTGGTCGAGCCGTGGCTCGGCACTCGGCCGGGCGACGATGTCGAGGCGCTGCCGATCCCGGCCCTGATCGACGTGCGGCTGAAAGGCCCGGCAACGGCAGAGAAGCTGGCGCGGCTGCGGGCGATTGTCAGGCCCGTGGCGCCATCGGCGCGGGTCGATGCGCAGGCGGGATGGCTGGCACCGGTGTTCGCCGCGATCGGCACGTTGCAGTGGCTGGCAGGCGGCCTGATCGCACTGCTTGCGATGGCGACGATTTCCGCCGTGCTGCTCGCTTCGCGCAATGCGCTGGGCAATCACCGTGAAGCGATCGAGATCGTGCATATGCTGGGCGGCACCGACCGGCAGATCGCGCGGGTGTTCCAGCGTTCGATGGCGTTCGATGCGGCGGCGGGCGGGCTGGCGGGCCTGCTGCTGGGCGGCATCACCATCGCCACGCTGGCAAATCAGTTTGCCGCGCTCGGTTCGGGCATGGTTTCGGGCGCGGTGCTGCACTGGCAGGACTGGCTGATGATCGCGGCCATCCCGCTTGCAGGGGTAGCTCTGGCGGTGGTTACCGCGCGCGTGACCGTGCTAGCCGCGCTGCGGCGGATGCTCTGACATGGCCCGCTTGCGCAAACCGCCCGGCCTGTTTCGCCGCATCGGCGCTGCGGTGATGCTTGGCTGGGTGCTCGGCTTCCTGTGGTTCGCCATGGCCCTGCCCCGCCCTGCCGGACAGCAGAAGACCGACGGCGTCATCGCGCTGACCGGGGCCAGCGGGCGGATCCCCCGCGCGCTGGAAGTGTTGCGCGCCGGGCAGGCCCGCAAGCTGCTGGTGGCGGGCGTCGCCAGCGAAGTGAAGCCGGGGGAATTTGCCGCTGAATACGAGGTTTCGCCCGAACTGATGGCGTGCTGCGTCACGCTGGGCTTCGAATCGATCGACACCCGCTCCAACGGGCTGGAAGCGGCGCGCTGGATTGCAGCGGAGCACCTCACGTCGGTGCGTCTCGTCACGACCGATTGGCACATGCGCCGCGCGGTGTTCGATCTGACGATGGCCGCGCCCGGCGATGTGGCGATCCTGCCCGATGCGGTCCCTTCGCGCCCCAGCATGAAAACGCTGTTCATCGAATACAACAAGCTGATCGCCCGCGCCCTGGCGTGGCTGGCGGGGTGGTAGGGCAGCAAGTGGCAGACAGCGCCATGCAGAGGGATTTCCTGCGCGAACGCGGGCCGCGCGTGGCAGAGATCATGCGCAGCCTTGCGTTCTATGCCGTTTTCTATGGCACCACGGTGCTGCTGGTCTTCGTGGCCATCGGCGCGATGGTGCTCGGCGGAGACCGCTACAAGGACGTGGTGCGCATCTGGTCGACGTGGCATCGCACTTGCGCACGGGTGTTTCTGGGCATCACGGTCGAAGCCGCTGCGTTTGTGCCGCAGGCCGGTGTGCTCTATGCGATAAAGCACGAGTCCTTTTTCGAAGCGATCGAGCTTCCGCACCTCTATCCCTACCCCGTCGTCTTCGCGAAGGAACAGCTTCTGCGCATCCCGCTGTGGGGCAAGATCGGCACACGCTACGGCCTGATCGCGGTGGACCGGGCGCGCGGTGCGAGCGCCTTGCGCGCAATGCTGACCGAGGCCCGGCGCTGGACCGCCGATGGCCGCCCGCTGATCATTTTCCCCGAAGGCACCCGCGTGCGCCATGGCGCACAGCCGAGCCTGCAAGCGGGTTTTGCCGGGCTTTACAAGTTGCTGGGGCTGCCGGTGATCCCGGTCGCGGTGGATAGCGGGCTGCTTTATCAGCGGCGCTGGAAGCGCGCGGGCACGATCCGCTACCGCTTTGGCGAAGTGATCCCCCCCGGACTGCCGCGTGACGAGATCGAAGCCCGCGTCCATGCCGCCATCAATGCGCTCAATGCCAGGCCGCCCGGCGCGTGAGCATTGACGATGCCCGCACCGATGAGCGCCACACCGAGGCTGACGCGCGCACATGGAGCGAAGTGCTCGGCCCCGGCCTCATCACCGGTGCGGCGGACGATGATCCCAGCGGGATCGGCACCTACAGCCAGGTCGGCGCGCAGTTTGGCTACAGCCTCGCGTGGATCATGGTGTTCAGCTATCCGCTGCTGGTGGCAACCCAGCTGATCTGCGCGCGGATCGGCGCGGTGACGGGCCACGGCATCGCCCACAACCTGAAACGGCACTATCCGCGCCCGGTGCTGTGGCTGGCGGTCACGCTGCTGCTGGTGGCCAACACGATCAACCTCGGTTCCGACCTTGGCGCAATGGCCGCGGCGCTGGCTCTGCTGCTGCCGGGGCCGACGATGCTCTATGTCGTGCTGTTCGGGCTGATCTCGGTGCTGCTCGAAGTGTTCGTGGCCTATGCGCTCTATACCCGGATCCTGAAATGGTCCGCGCTTTCGCTGCTGGCCTATATCCTCGTGCCGTTTGTGGCCGAGCTTTCCGCGCGCGAAGTGCTGCGCGGCGTGCTGGTGCCTGAACTCAGTTTCGACCGGCAGACGGCGATGGCGGTGATCGCCGCACTGGGCACCACGATCAGCCCTTACCTGTTTTTCTGGCAGGCCGGTCAGGAAGTGGAAGAACAGCACCGGCTGCACAAGCACCCGCTGGGCGTGTTCCCGCGTGCGGCAGGGCCAGGGCTGGCCCGGATGCGGACCGATACGGTGGTGGGCATGGGGGTGACGAGCGTGACCGCGCTGTTCATCGTGATCGCCACCGCCGCGACGCTGCATGCGGGCGGAATCCACGAAATCGCCTCCGCCGATGCCGCCGCCAGCGCGCTGCGCCCGATTGCCGGAGACCTCAGCTTCCTGCTGTTTGCGGTGGGTATCATCGGGATCGGCCTGCTGGCGGTGCCGGTGCTGGCGGGATCGGCGGCTTATGCGCTTTCGGAAACCTTTGGCTGGACCGAAGGGCTGGACCGCAAGCCGCACGAAGCCAAAGCCTTCTACGCCGCGATCGTGGTGGCGGTGCTGGGCGGTGTGGCGCTCAACTTCATCGGCATCGATCCGATGCAGGCGCTCTACTGGACGGCGGTGATCAACGGCCTGCTCGCGCCGCCGCTGATGGTGATGACGATGCTGGCAGCGAGCAATCCCAAGGTCATGGGCCGATTGACGCTGCCGCCGCTGCTGAAGGCGGGCGGCTGGGGGGCGACGGGAGTGATGATCCTCGTCTCGGCGATGTTCCTGCTGAGCTAATCGTTATGACTACGGCCGAAATCGGGCCGTGCATCGTCCTGGCCCATTTCGATGATCGAACGGCGGATCGCGCGGGTGCGGGTGAACGTATCGAACAGGGTCGCGCCGTCGCCCTTGCGGATCGCCTTCTGCAATTCGGTGAGGTCCTCGCTGAAGCGCTGGAGCATTTCGAGCACGGCTTCGCGGTTGCTGAGGAACACGTCGCGCCACATCGTCGGATCGGAGGCGGCGATGCGGGTGAAATCGCGGAAACCGCCCGCCGAATACTTGATCACCTCGCTCTGCGTCACTTCCTCCAAATCGGACGCCGTGCCGACGATGGTATAGGCAATCAGGTGCGGCAGGTGGCTGGTGACGGCCAGCACGCGGTCATGATGCTCCGGGTCCATCACCTCGACCCGCGCGCCGAGCGCTTCCCAGAAGGCCGTGACGCGCGCCACTTCGCCTTCATCCGCACCGGCGGGCGGGGTGACGATGCACCAGCGCCCCTTGAACAGCGCGGCAAAGCCTGCGTCCGGCCCGCTCTGTTCGGTGCCCGCCACCGGGTGTGCGGGGATGACGGCAATGCCGGGCAAGACCTCGGCCAGCGCCTTGGCCACGCTGGCCTTGCTGGAGCCAACGTCGGTCACGATCACGCCGGACGCAAGGTGCGGGGCGATCATCGCGCCCGCCGCTGCCATGGCGCCCACCGGCACGCACAGCACGACGAGATCGGCCCCGGTGACGGCTTCGGCTGCCGTATCGGGCACGAAATTGGCCAGCCCGATCTCCCGCGCGCGGGCCCGCACGGCAGGATCGGCGTCGAAACCGGTGGTGATCGCATCGGGCAAGTGCGCATGAACCGCGCGCGTGACCGAGCCGCCCAGCAGGCCCAGCCCGATCACGGCAACGCGCGAAAATGGCGCGGGCGCGCTCATCGCGCCGCTTCGGCCAGCTGGCGCAGCACGGCAGCTACCGTGTCCATCTCGTCCGCCGTGCCGATGGTGATGCGCAGGCACTGCGGCAGCCCCTGCCCCGGCAGCCAGCGGGTGATGAAACCGTGGTCCATCAGGCCCTTGTAGGCCACCTCTGCGGTCAGCGCGCCGGAAAACTCGATCAGCACGAAGTTGGCCTCGCTCGGCAGCGGGCGCAGGCCGTGGTTGCCGAGCGCTTCGAGGGCGGCGACGAAGCGCGTGCGTTCGGCGTGGTTGTGCACGCGCGAGGCGGCGACGAATGCCTGATCCCCGACCGCCGCAAGCGCAGACGCCTGCGCGGTGACGGTGAGGTTGAACGGCCCGCGGATGCGATTGAGCATATCGATCAGGTGCGGCGCGCCGGTCGCCCAGCCGACCCGCTCCCCGGCAAGCCCGTAGATCTTGGAGAACGTGCGGGTGACGAGGACATTTTCGGCAGTAGCCGCCAGCGCCAGCGCGCCATCGTCCGCTTGCGCCTCGACATATTCGGCATAGGCCTGATCGACCACCAGGAGCACGTGGCCCGGAAGGCCGGCATGGAGCCGCGCCAGTTCGGCGCGCGGCAGGTAGCTGCCGGTGGGGTTGTTGGGATTGGCAAGGAACACGACGCGCGTGCGCGGGCTGACGCAGCGGAGCAGGACATCGACATCGGCGGCATAATCGCGGTCTGCCGCCTCGACCGGCTGCGCCCCGCAGCGGCGGGCGGCGATCTCGTACACTGCAAAACCATAACGCTGGTAGAGCACTTCGTCGCCCGGCCCGGCGAAGGCTTGCGCCGCCAGATTGAGCAATTCATCAGAGCCGGTGCCCATCACGATCCGCGCGGGATCAATGGCGTGAAGCGCGCCAAGCGCGCTGCGCACCGCTTGGCTTTCAGGATCGGGATAGCGCGCGGGATCGCCAGCGCCTTCACCGCCGCCCAGCCGGGCGGCGAGCGCGAGCGGGCTGGTGCCGAGCGGATTTTCGTTGGCGGAAAGCTTGATCAGCACTTGCCCATCCGCACCGGTCGACTTGCCGGGAACGTAAGGATGGATCGCCGCGATCCATGGCTTGGGCACGGGGCGGGTGCCAGTAGGCTTGCTTGCGGGCTGATCTGACGACGCGGACATGATGAGCGGGCCTTAGCGGGCTTGCCGCGCCAAGGAAACCGTCTCGCTGGGCGATTATCCCTCCGCGCGGAGAGCCGCACCTTTCCAGTCGCTCGCCATCGCAAAGGCGGGCATCGTTGCCTTGCCGTCTTCACCGCCGCCGATGAGGTGCGGGCCGATCGGCTGCACGCCGTCGCCCTTGGGGCTCTGCGGCAGGCCGGCAGCGGCCAGCTGATAGGGCGAGGCGCGGTGCCGCGTACACAGGCCGCCATTGCCATCGGGCACGAGTGACTGTTCGAATTCAAGGCCCTGCTGGCGCTTGCGCGAACGGCGCACGCGCGCAACGGCGAGCTGGCCCTCACCCAGATCGATAACGAACTGGGTGCCGAGCGGCACATCGACCAGACCTTCGATCAGCGCACCGGAGACCGAAAGGTTGCGCAGCACGACCGGATAATAGTGGTTATCATGGATCGCGCCGATGCGGCGGAACATGGCCTGACGGTCGTGGCGCTGGAAGGCGGGGCCAGAAGGCTCGATGATCCAGTCACCTTCATTGAGCTTCTGGACGAACTGCTCGTTGGGGATGGGCTTGCTGTAGATATAGCCCTGCACCAGCGTGACGTTGAGGCTCTTCATCAGATCGAACTGGTCGAAGCTCTCGACGCCTTCGGCAGTCGTGTCCATCTCGAGCGCCTGCGCAAGCGCGACAATGGCCGCAATGATCGCCCGGTTGCGCGAACCGGCCTCGGTTGCGCCGCGCACGAACGACTGGTCGATCTTGATCTTGTCGAACGGCGCCGTCTTCAGATAGCCGAGCGAGGAATAGCCAGTGCCGAAATCATCGAGCGCCAGCCGCACGCCAAGGCCCTTGAGCGCCTTGAATCGATCATTGGTGGCGCCGCCTTCCTGCAGGAACACGCTTTCGGTGATCTCGAGTTCAAGCAGTTCAGGTTCAAGGCCCGAATTGGCAAGCGCGCTGGCGACAAGCGCCGGAAAACCATCATCCGCGAATTGCACGGGCGATACGTTGACCGCCACGCGCAGGCCGCCGGGCCAGGCCGCAGCTTCGCTGCACGCGCGGCGCAGGACCCATTCGCCGATACCCTTGATAAGGTTCGATTCCTCCGCAATCGGGATGAACCGTGCCGGGCTGACCGGTCCGTGTTCCGGATGGTTCCAGCGCACCAGTGCCTCGACCCCGACGACGTGGTTGTCGACCGCACGCACGACCGGCTGGTAGTGGATCTCGAGCTCGTCACGCTGCAGGGCATCGTGGAGGTCTTCTTCCAGCAAACGGCGGTCTGCCGCAGCCTTGAGCAGGTCTGCGCTGAAGAACCGGAAACGCCCGCGCCCACCACCCTTGGCGGCATAGAGCGCGAGGTCGGCGTTACGCACGAGGCTGTCGCTGTCATCGCCATCGAAGGGCGAAACGGCGACGCCGACCGACGCGCCGATCAGGCAGCGGCTGCCATCGATGGTATAGGGCTGCGAGATGCTGGTGATGATGCTGGTGGCAATATCGCCTAGGACGCCACGGTCCTCGACGCCGGACATGATGACCTGGAACTCGTCGCCGCCAAGCCGGCTGACCTTTTCCTTGTCGCCCACCACGCGAACCAGACGTGCGGCGACCTGCTTGAGCAAGGCATCGCCGGCCGCGTGGCCGAGCGTATCGTTGACCTGCTTGAACCGGTCGAGGTCGATCAGCATGATCGCGCAAGGGCTGCGCTGCTGCGAGCAAAGGGTCAGCGTGCGTTCGAGGAGCTGCGACATGCGGCGCCGGTTGAGCAGGCCGGTCAGCGCATCGTGCATCGCCATGTGCGAGCTTTCCTCGGCCGAGCGCCGTTCGCCGGTGATGTCCTCGCAGTGTCCGCGAAAGCCCGCGAATTCGCCGCGCACCATGACCGGCTCGCCCGAAATGGCCCACCACAGCGTCTCGCCATCGACGCGTTCGCTGCGCACGGTAATCTTCTCGAACCGGCCCTTGCGCGCGAAGGCAAATGGCAGCGTTCGCTCACCCTCGCTTTCGTTGCCGGTCTTGAGGAACAGTTCGAGGAAGCTTTTGCCTTCGGCAGTGCCATCTTCCACCAGCAGGGCATGAGCGCCGGGCGAGAGGTAGGTCAGACGGCCATCGACATCGGTCGACCAGAAGAAACCGAGGCCTAGCGCTTCGTAGGTGTGACATAGCGCAGCAGCTTCGTTTTCGGACGTGCGCGGAGGAGGAGCATCGACTGCTGCCCCGATTCCGAAAACCTCACGTGCCTTGCGAAGCACCACTCTGTTGTCCCCCAAGTACATTCCATGAGTACGGCCTAAGTATGTAGCGCAAGGGCGTTGTGGGAAGGTTAACGCAGTCAGCGGCCTGATGGGCGACGGACGACAGCCGCCAGAAACAGCCGCTGAGCCGCAACAAAAAAGGGCCGGAAGCACATGAGTGCTTCCGGCCTTAGTCTGTTCGCAGGAGGAACATGGTCTGGCGGGGCCCCGGTGGGCTCGAGGGAGAGGATCTCGCCCCCTGGCCCCGCCAAGCTCTTGAAAATCAGTAGTTATAGGCACGCTCGCCATGGTCAGCGATGTCGAGGCCTTCGCGCTCGCCTTCTTCGCTGATCCGCATGCCCATGGTCTTGTCGAGGACGAACCAGATCGCCGCCGTGCCGATACCGGACCAGGCAAGCGTGAGGAGCACGGCCTTGATCTGGATGATGAGCTGGGCTGCGATGTCGTAGGTGGGAGCCGCGACTGCCGGGAACTGCGTGTAGTCGATGATGCCCTGGCCACCGAGTGCCGGCGAGGCGACGATGGCAGTGGCGATGGCACCGGTGATGCCGCCGATGCAGTGCACACCGAAGACGTCGAGCGTGTCGTCGTACTTGAACTTGTTCTTCACCGTGCTGACGAAGAAGAAGCACAGCGGCGAGACCACGAGGCCAAGGACGATCGAGGTCATCGGCGCGCCGTAACCCGAAGCCGGGGTGATCGCGACGAGGCCAGCGACGGCACCCGAGGCAGCGCCCAGCATCGAAGGCTTGCCGTGCACGACCTGCTCGACAATCGCCCAGCTGACAGCAGCAGCGCAGGTTGCGAGCATGGTGTTGACGAACGCAACTGCCGCGACGCCGTTCGATTCAAGGTTCGAACCCGCGTTGAAGCCGAACCAGCCCACCCACAGCAGCGAAGCGCCGATCATGGTCATGGTCAGCGAGTGCGGCGGGGTGGCTTCCTTGCCATAGCCCAGGCGCTTGCCGAGGAGGAGGCAGCCGACGAGGCCCGCGATACCGGCGTTGATGTGGACGACGGTGCCGCCCGCAAAGTCCAGCGCGCCCATCGCCCAGAGGTAACCGGAGTCGGTCGGGGCATCGACGAGGAAGTCCGGACCGGCCCAGTACCAGACCATGTGCGCGATCGGGTAATAGATGAAGGTCGACCAGAGCACCACGAACACCATCAGCGGGGTGAACTTGATGCGCTCAGCGAACGAGCCGATGAACAGCGCCGGCGTGATCATGGCGAAGGTCATCTGGAACACGAAGTAGCTGAGTTCGGGGATGTAGACGTTGTTGGAGAACGTCGCCGAGTAGGTCCCGCTGGTGACGCCGGCCATGAGCGCCTTGCCGAAGCCGCCGATGAAGGGCGAGCCGCCGGTGAAGGCCAGCGAATAGCCGTATGTTGCCCAAAGCAGGCCCGCGATCGAAACGATCATGAAGACCTGCATGAGCACCGAAAGCATGTTCTTGGTGCGGACGAGGCCGCCGTAGAACAGCGCGAGGCCCGGAATGCTCATCATCAGGACGAGCACGGACGAAATGAGCATCCAGGTGGTGTCACCCTTGTTCACCATGGTGGCCTGTGCCGCCACATCGGGCGCCTTGACCATCGCCGCCTGGGCGAAAGCGGTGGACGCGGCGCCGAGCATCACGCCCGCACCCACGACCCCGCCGATCATCTTACGGATCATCGAAGTTCCCTTCATGTCAGAAGTCGCGCCGCTCACAGCGCCGTATCCCCGGTTTCGCCGGTGCGGATGCGCGTGGCCGAGGCAAGATCGAGAACGAAAATCTTGCCATCGCCGATAGCGTCGGTGCTGGCGATCTGCTGGATCGTCTCGATGATGCGGGGTGCCAGATCGTCGCTCGCCGCGATCTCGATCTTCACCTTGGGCAGCATGTTGGTGGTGTATTCGGCGCCGCGGTAGATCTCGGTCTGGCCTTTTTGTCGGCCGAAACCCTTCACTTCCGACACCGTCATCCCGGCAACGCCCAGCCCGGAGAGCGCCTCGCGCACTTCGTCGAGCTTGAACGGCTTGATGATGGCGATGATGAATTTCATTCATGCCCCCCTTTGCGGCCTTCTCGCCGGGCGACCCGCCGGCAGAACATGCTTCGCAAACAGCGTGCCAAATGCGCTTGGCACTGGAATCAGGGGGGAATTGTGTTGCGGGTGCGAAATTGCTGCCCGCAGGCTCGCTCGAATCTTGGGCAGATTCGATATACTGCCTAAATTATAGGCAGGCCTGCGAGGGCAGACCTGCCTGCAAATGCGTCAGAGGAATTCGCGCAGCGTGGCGATGAAGCGATCGAACTGGTCGTGGTGGAGCCAGTGTCCCGCGTTCTCGAACTCGATCACCGTGCCATCGCGGAAGTGCTTGATCCGCCCGTCGCGCTCCGGGTTGCCGGCCCACGAATCCGCGCCATTCAACAGCAGCGTCGGGCAGGTGATCGCCTCCCACAGCTCGTGCTTGCGCTCGGTCGAGATATCGTAGGGGTGATCGATGTGGACGTAGGGATCGAACTTCCAGGTGAAAGTGCCGTCCTCGTTGCGGTTGATCCCATGGATCGTGAGGTGGCGGGCCTGAGCATCGGTGAGGTAGGTGTTCTCGGCCTTCATGCGCGCATAGGCGTCTTCCAGCGTCGGGTAGCGGCGCGGCAGGCGGCCTGCGGCCTTGCGCTTCTCCGCAATATAGTCGCGCACGCGCCGGGCGAAGGGCACGTCCTTCATGCGCAGTTCCCAATCGGGCGTAGGGAAGATGCCCTCGATCGCCACGAGCTTGGCGACGTCTTCGGGAAACAGCCCGGCATAGCGCAGCGCAACGTTGGCGCCCCACGAGTGCGAGACGATGGTGACGGGCGCGAGGCCGAGCTGGTGGACCAGCTGCGCGACATCGTAGACCATGTCCATCGTGCGGTAGTTGCCGTCCGACGCCCACTCGCTATCGCCGTGGCCGCGGTGATCGAGCGCGATGACGTGCCAGTCCTCGCGCAGGGCCTCGGCGGTCCAGTCCCAGCTACGGCAATGATCGCGCCCGCCGTGGATCAGCAGCAGCGGCGGCTTCTCCGCATTGCCCCAATCGACATAGTGCAGCCGCAGCCGCTGGGAGATGAAGGTGTTCGAGGTGGGGCCGAGAAGTGTCATCCGCCGTCTCTGCCGCAGGTGCGAACAGGCCGCAAGTCCGGTTTTGGCCGATGCGTCAGACGCGCTCCCGCCACGAAACACGCGCCGCGAAGCCGATCCGTTCACCGGCCCGCGCTGATGAGAGCAGCGCAGCCTCGCCCGAAAGGCTTTCCGCCAGCGGCACGCCGGGGAAGTGCTCTGCCATCAGATCGCGCGAAGGGCGGCCCATGAGGTTGTCTGCCGCAGCGATGATCATGGCCTCGTGGCCGGTAGTGCTGGCCTCCAGCGCGCAGCGGCAGGCCTGCGCCGCGTCCTCGGCGTCGATGTAGCTCCACAGGTTCCACTTGCGGCTGGCGGGATCGGCCTGGATCTGCGGCAGCGCGGCGTAGTCTTCGGCGACATAGACGTTGGAGAAGCGCAGCGAGACGATGGCCATGGCGGGATGCCAGCGGGCGAACTCGTCGGCCATGGTCTCCCCCAGCCGCTTGCCCAGCGCATAGGACCAGTTGGGAAGCAGCGGGTGCGTCTCATCGATGGGCGCGAATTGGGGCGGCTCGGCAAAGGGCAGGCCGAGGATCGTCTCGCTCGATGCCCAGACCACGCGGCCAATGCCAAGGCGCGCGGCGGCGGAGAACACGTTGTAAGTGCCCATCACGTTGACGCGGAAGGCCGCCTCGTCAGTCGTCGCGCCGGGCTTGGGAATGCCCGCAAGGTGCAGCACCGCATCGAAGCGGCGCGCGGCGGTATCAACGCCTGAGAGCGCCCCCATGACAGCGCCGAAATCTGCGCAATCGAGGCGCACCGTATCATCGCCATAGACAGAACTGACGATATCGAAGCCAGTCACCCGGTGGCCCGCCGCGCGCAGTGCCGCCACTGCAACCTTGCCGAGCTTGCCGCTGCTTCCCGTGACCGCGATGCGCATGGCTTTACCGCTCCTTGGTGGCGCTGAAAGTCAGCTCCGGATTGCGTTCCTGCTGATAGCCGACATCCCACGCCGAGCGCGCCATGAACACCGGATCACCATCGCGGTCCCGCGCGAGGTTCGACATGTTGAAATCGGTGAAGTTCTTGAGCGCAGCGTCACTGCCCTTGAGCCAGCGCGCGGTATCGAACGGGGAAGGCTCCAGCACGGCCTCGACCTTGTATTCCGCCTCCAGCCGCGAAATCAGCACATCGAGCTGGAGCTGACCAACCACGCCGACGATCGATTGCGCGCCGATCTCGGGATAAAACACCTGGATCACGCCCTCTTCGGACAAGTCGTCGAGCGCCTTCCTGAGCTGCTTGGTCTTGGTCGGATCTTTCAGCTGCACGCGGCGCAGGATTTCGGGCGCGAAATTGGGCAGGCCGGTGAAGCGCACCACGTTCTTTTCCGAAAGCGTATCGCCCACGCGCAAGGTGCCGTGGTTGGGAATGCCGATGATGTCGCCCGCTTCCGCCGTATCGGCAATCTCGCGGTCCTGCGCGAAGAACAGGATCGGCGAGTGGACCGCGATGGGCTTGCCGAGGCCCGAAGGCGTGAGCTTCATGCCGCGCTTGAAGGTGCCCGATACCATGCGCATGAACGCGATCCGGTCGCGGTGCATCGGGTCCATGTTGGCCTGCACCTTGAACACGAAGCCGGTGACTTCGGGGAAGTCGGTTTCGATGGTGCCATTGTCGCTGGGCTGCGGGCGCGGCGGGGGGGCGTGGCGGGCGATGGCGTCGATCATTTCTGCAACGCCGAAGTTCTTGAGCGCGGAGCCGAAGTAGACCGGAGTGAGATCGCCATTGCGATAGGCGGTCAGATCAAACTCCGGATAGCCCACCTGCGCCAGTTCGATTTCCTCGGCAATGTCAGCCGGGATCGCGCCAGCGACATTCGGATCGCGCTTGCCGAGAAATTCGCGGCTATCGCCTTCCGGGCGGGCGATGGTCTGCGTCGCGAAATCGAGCACGCCTTCGAAAATCCCGCCCATGCCGATGGGCCACGACATCGGGCAGACATCGAGCGCCAGCGCATCGGCCACTTCATCGAGCGTTTCGAACACGGAGCGGCCTTCGCGGTCCACCTTGTTGACGAACGTGATGATCGGCACCGAACGCAGGCGGCACACCTCGAACAGCTTGCGCGTCTGCGGCTCGATACCCTTGGCGGCATCGATCACCATGATCGCGGAATCGACTGCGGTCAGCGTGCGGTAGGTGTCTTCGGAGAAGTCTTCGTGGCCCGGCGTATCGAGCAGGTTGAAGACGACGCCGTCCTTTTGGAAGGTCATCACGGAAGACGTGACCGAGATGCCGCGCTGCTGCTCGATCTTCATCCAGTCCGACCGCGCGCGCCGCGCCTGCCCGCGTGCCTTGACTTCACCGGCCAAGTGGATCGCGCCGCCTTGCAGCAGCAGCTTCTCGGTCAGCGTGGTCTTGCCCGCGTCAGGGTGCGAGATGATGGCGAAGGTGCGGCGATTGGAACTCATGGCCAGCGCGACTAGCCGGGACGGACGGTTACGTCCATGCGGAAGCTGCGCCGCGCGCCAGGTTCGAGCACGACAACGCCCGGCTTCTCGGCGAAATCGCCCGCATAGCCCACGGGATCGGAATGCCCCTGCCACGGCTCGATGCAGATGTAGCGCGCGCCGGGCACTTGCCAGATACCGAGCATGGGCGTGTCCGGGAACGCCACGTCGAGCCATGCGCCGCCCGCTTTTCCGCCCTCTGCGCCATAAGACAGGCGGCGGCTGTTGAGGTCCGTCCAGATCAGCGCGTCGGCGCGGAACAAGTCTGCATCGAGCGATAGTTCGCGCCCCTGCACGGGGGTCGGCACACCATCGGGCAGGAGCAGACCCGTCTGCTTTTCGATGCGGCGGATCGGCTGCGGCTCATCGCGTTCGAACACCACGCGGTGGGCGGCCTTGTCGGCTCCGCCCGGAAGCGGCCAGGCGAAGGCGGGATGGTAGCCGAAGCTGAATGGCAGCGCCGCATCGCCCGTGTTGTGCACGGTGGCGGCCATTTCCAGCGTCAGGCCCGACAGCGTGAAGGCCATCTCGAGGGCGAAGGCAAAGGGATAGCAGCTGCGCGTTTCGCCGCTGTCTTCCAGCCGGAACACCGCGCGATCCGCCGTCTGCTCCACCAGCGTGAAGGCGCTGCGACGGGCAAAGCCGTGCTTGGGCATCGCATGGCTTCGCCCATCCACCCGCAGCGTATCTCCGGCCAGCGCGCCGACGATGGGGAACAACAGCGGCGCGCGGCCCGACCAGAAGGCGGGGTCGGCGTCGGTCATGTACTCGCGGCCCGCCGCATCGGTGAGCGAGGAAAGCTCTGCGCCCAGCGGATTGATCCGGGCGGTCAGGCCTTCGCTGGCAATGGCGACAAGATCAGTCATCAAGCCCCGTCTGGCTGAGAGTTCAGGCGCGCAGCACGCCCCCAAGTTTGGCGCCTGCTGCCACGATTTTGTCGGTGATCGCCTTCAGCGCCGCTTCGTCGTAGCTTTTCTCGACCGGCTGCAATGTGACTTCGACGGCCAGCGATTTGTGGCCTTCGGGCACGCCCTGCCCCCGGAAATCATCGAACACGCGGGCCGCAACGACATTGGCCTTGTCCGCCCCGCGCACGGCGCGCAGCAGATCGCCCGCCGGGAGCGCGGTCGGCACGAGGAACGCGAAATCGCGCGTGACGGCCTGAAGCGCGGGCGGCGCATAGTGCGGCCGCGCGAAGCTGCCGGGGCCTTTGCGTACCGGGATGCGTTCGAGGAACAGTTCGACCACGGCAACCGGACCGGACAGATCGAAGGCCTTGGCGGTGGCGGGGTGCAGCAGGCCGAAGCGCGCCAGCACCGTCTTGGGGCCAAGCCGCAAGGTGGCGGACTGGCCGGGGTGGAACTGCGCTCCAGCCTCACCCATCACTTGCAGGTTCTCCACCGGCGCGCCAGCTTCGGCGAGGAGCGCGAGGGCCTCCGCCTTGGCGTCGAATGCATCGAACGCCTTGGCCTTGCCAGTTGCCCAGCCGCGCGAAGCCGCTTCGCCCGCCAGCACGACGGCCAGGCTCGGCTGTTCGGCGCTGGCCCCGCCCTCGCCGCGCAGATAGCGGCGCCCGATCTCGAATAGGCGGACGGTGGCCGTGCCGCGATCGAGATTGCGCCGCGTGGCGGCAAGCAGGCCCGGCAGCAGCGAGGGGCGCATGGTCTTGAGGTCTTCGGAAATCGGATTGGCGAGCGTCCAGAGTTCGCCATCCGCGAAATGCTCGGCCTCCCCAGTCGGCAGGAACGACCAGGTGATCGCCTCGTTCAGCCCGCGCGCGGCAGCGGCGCGGCGCAGGCGGCGCTCCTGCATCTGGGCTGCGGTCGCGGTCGGCTTGGCCACGCCGTCTGTGCGTGGCAGCGGGGTGGACGGCACGGCATCGAGACCGTGGACGCGGATCACTTCCTCGACAATGTCGGGCGCGGCGTCGACATCCGGGCGCCATGTCGGCACGGCCACGGTCCAATCGGCCGAGACTTCGAAACCCAGCGCGGCGAGAATGCGCTTCTGCTCGCTGTCCGCCACGTCGATGCCGCCAAGGTTGCCGGCAAGCGCGGGATCATAGGCCAGCGTCTTGCGCGCCGTCGGCGGGGTGCCCGCGCGGATGACTTCGCTGGCCTCACCGCCGCAGATTTCAAGGATCAGGCTGGTGAGCAGGTCCATGCCGGTATCGAGGAACGCGGGGTCCACGCCGCGCTCGAAGCGGCCGCGCGCATCCGACGTGAGCGCAAGCGCCTGACCGGTGCGGGCGATATTGGCGGGGGTGAAGTAGGCGACTTCGAGGAGGACGTCGGTCGTCGTGTCCGAACAGCCCGAATGTTCGCCGCCCATGATGCCCGCGATATCGTGGACGCCGCTGTCATCGGCGATCACCGTCATCCACGGCTGGAGCGGGTATTCCTTGCCATTGAGCGCAAGGCAGCTCTCACCCTCGCGCGCGCGGCGGGCGATGACTGCGCCGTTCAGCTTCGCCAGATCATAGGCGTGCGCCGGGCGGCCATAGCCGAGCATCACATAGTTGGTGATATCAACCAGCGCCGAGATCGGGCGCTGGCCCGCGCTCTTCAGGCGGTCCTGCAGCCACTGCGGGCTGGGACCGTTCTTCACGCCGCGAATGACGCGCCCATAGAACGCCGGGCAGCCTTCGGGATCATCGGTGCGCACCTCGACCGGGCACGGGTAGCTGCCTGCAACGGGTGCGGCGTCGATGGGCTTCAGCACGCCAAGACCCGCCGCGGCGAGATCGCGCGCGATGCCGTGAACGCCCATGCAGTCCGGGCGGTTGGGCGTGATCGCCACATCGAACACCGGATCGGAACCGAGATAATCGGCAAAGCTGGTGCCGAGCGGCGCATCGGCGGGCAGTTCGATGATGCCGTCATGCTCTTCGCCAAGACCCAATTCGCGCGTGGAGCACATCATGCCATTGGATTCGACGCCGCGAATGGCCGACTTCCTGAGTTCCATGCCGTTGGCCGGAACCACCGCGCCGGGCAGGCCGAGCACACCAACGAGGCCAGCGCGCGCATTGGGCGCACCGCAAACGACTTGCAGCGGAGTGCCATCGCCCAGATCGACCGAGAGGACTTGCAGCTTGTCGGCCTGCGGGTGCTTCTCCGCTGTCAGCACGCGGGCGACGCGAAAGCTGGTGAGCGCCGCCGAGGCATCCTCGACGCCTTCGATTTCAAGGCCGAGCGAGGTGAGCTTCTCCGCGATGGTGCGCGCATCGGCCTTGGTATCGAGCAGGGCCTGGAGCCAGGAGAGGGCAAACTTCATGCGCGTACTCCCACGCCGCCGGAAAGGGTGGGCACATCGAGCGCGCCGAAGCCGTAGTGACCGAGCCAACGCACATCGCCATCGAAGAAGGCGCGCAGATCGTCCATGCCGTATTTCAGCATGGCGAGCCGGTCGACACCGGTGCCGAACGCGAAGCCTTGCCATTCATCGGGATCAAGGCCGCCGAACTCGATGACCTTGCGGTTGACCATGCCGGAACCCAGCACTTCCATCCAGCCGCCGCCCGGCACATCACCGCCGCCACCGACGACGCGCTTGCCGTTCACGAGGGTGTAGCCGACATCGACCTCGACCGAAGGTTCGGTGAAGGGGAAGTAGCTCGGGCGCAGGCGCAGGACGATGTCGTCGCGCTCGAAGAAGGCCTTGAGGAAGGTTTCCAGCGTCCACTTGAGGTGGCCGAGGTGGATGCCCTTGTCGATCACGAGGCCTTCGATCTGGTGGAACATCGGGGTGTGCGTGGCATCGCTATCTGACCGGTAGACGCGGCCCGGCGCGATCACGCGCAAAGGCGCGCCCTCAGCCAGCATCGAGCGGATCTGCACCGGCGAGGTATGCGTGCGCAGCAGCATCGAGCGGCCCTGCGCGTCCGTGTCCGGGAAGTAGAATGTATCGTGCATCGCGCGCGCCGGATGGGTTTCGGGCATGTTGAGCGCGGTGAAGTTGTGCCAGTCGTCCTCGATCTCCGGGCCGGTCGCCACGGCGAAGCCCATGTCGGCGAAGATCTCGGCCAGCTCGTCCATCACCTGGCTGACCGGGTGGACGCTGCCGCGCGGGGCAGCGGGCGCGGGCAGCGAGAGATCGGCGGTTTCAGCCGCCAGCTTTGCCTCCAGCGCAGCGCCTTCCAGCGCGGCGCGGCGTTCGGCGAGCGCGGCGGTGACCGCCTCTCGCGCGGCGTGAATGCGCGGGCCGGTGCTGGTGCGTTCCTCGGGGCTCATGCCGCCCAGCGACTTGAGCAGGGCCGAGACCCAGCCCTGCTTGCCCAGCGCGGAAACGCGCAGCGCCTCCACGGCTTCGATCGTATCGGTGCCGGCGATTGCGGCGAGCGTTGTTTCAAGCTGTTCCATCGGCCCCGCCGCTAGCGCCAAACGCTGCGGAATCCAAGGTGCGCGTTTATCACCTGGTCGGGAGGTGGAGCGCCTGTACTGGCGCACCGGCCACCGCCATGCGGGCGCGCATCACCCCGGCGAGCACCGGATGCGGCAGGGCGGCATAGGCGCGCGGGCTCATGCCCATGAACCGGTGAAACTCGCGCACGAACTGTGCCTGATCGTGATAATGCGAATCGATCGCCCCGATCCACGTGAGCGAGGGATCGAGCATATATTGCGAGAGGCTGCGCATGAAGCGCTGGCGGCGCAGCAGCAGGCTGGGCGCAAAGCCGAAGTGACGGCGGCAGACGCGTTCCAGCGTGTGTGTGGGGAGCCCGGCAGCGTCTGCCATATCGGCAACATTGGCAATCTCGGGATCGACCAGCGCCTCATGCACGGCGCGGATCCGCGCTTCCTCGGGCACTTCGCGCGCGGCGAGTGCTTCGAAATGGCGGGTAATGCGGGCCAGTTCGGTCATTTCATCGGGGGCAGGTCCGAACAGCGTATCGACCAGTGGCTGCAGCGGCGCGAAAGCGGGTTCAAGCGCCGGATCACACAGGCGATCGGCAAAAGTGTGCGCCGGTGCCGCGACGAACTTGGCCCAGCCCAGCGGGAGCAGACCGATGCCCCAGATGCGCGAGGTGCCGGTGGTGAAGCGGACGGTTGTGCTGGTGGGGCCAGTGACGATCCCGGCAAGATTGCCAACCGGCGATGTTTCGCGCAGCTCTGAAAGCGGAAGTACGCCGCTGATGATGCGCAGATTGGCCCATTCGGGGTGGAGGTGATCGGTGACCCGGCCATCGGTGCCAACGTCGATTTCAGTGATGTAGAAGGTGGTGAAATAGGCCCGCATGGCCGGAGGAGGCTGATGGAATCGTACCCTGACGGTACTGTCGCCGTTCACTGCTGTGCCCCTGTTGTCGCCCCGATTGGAACAACCATAACGCTTCGGGACAGCAACGGGAAGTCGCCACAATGGACAAAAAGGGCATCGGCCAGTTGACCGATGCCCTTTTGTTTTCGTCAGCTTTTCAGAACTTGCCTGCGCGCGCGTGCACCAGATTGGAACACCGCGCAGGAAAGCGCTCAATCGCGCCGAATGTCAGCCCGCCAGCGCGGTCTTCGCCTGCGCGATGATCGCTGCGAACACGCCGCCTTCGTTCATCGCGAGATCGGCCATGGCCTTGCGGTCCAGTTCGATGCCCGCCAGCTTTGTGCCGTGGATGAACTGCGAATAGGTCAGGCCCTCGGCGCGGACAGCAGCGTTGATGCGCTGGATCCACAGACCGCGGAATTCCCGCTTCTTGATCTTGCGATCGCGGTACGCGTATTGGCCGGCCTTTTCGACGGCCTGACGGGCAACGCGGATGGTGTTCTTGCGGCGGCCCCGATAGCCCTTGGCCTGTTCGAGAATGCGCTTGTGCTTGGCGCGGGTGGTAACACCCCGTTTGATGCGGCTCATGGTCTAACGCTCCTCAGTTCAGCCCGTAGGGCGCCCACTTTTTGATCACCTTCGCATCGGCGTCGGAGATCACGTCCATGCCGCGATTCTGGCGGATGTACTTGGCGTTGTGGCTGATCAGTCGGTGGCGCTTGCCGGCCACGCCATGCTTGACCTTGCCGGATGCGGTGATCTTGAAGCGCTTCTTCACACCGCTCTTGGTCTTGAGCTTGGGCATTTTGGTCTCCTTGGTTAGGGCGCGTCCGACTCGCCGTGGCAGCCCTGCATGGCCAGGCGAGTCATCGAAGTCGCACCCGATGAAGTGGGCGCGCTTAGGGGGGCAGCGGGCAAAAGGCAAGCACCCAGCGCGATCACACGCCGATTTGCACCGAATCGAACGGCGTTGTCTGATAGGTTTCGTTGACCCAGTTGCTGAAAAACAGATGCCCGTGCCCCCGCCAGGTGTTGGTGGGCATGGCCGCCGGATCATCGCCGGGGAAATAGTGCGCAGGCAGCGTGCGCCCTTCGTCGCGGGCATATTCGCCCGCGAGCGTGAGCGTATCGTATTCCAGATGGTTGAGCATGTGGACCGCGCGATTCGCGGGATCGTCGATCAGGCAAAGGCCGGTTTCGGCACTGTCTGCCAGAACGGCAAGGCCGCTGCCCGCAGGCAGGTCTGCGCTGCGCAGTTCGCTCCAGCGCGAGACGGGCACATCGAACAGGTCCGGCAAGCCGCGCATCCACGGACTGGCGGGCGCGCGGTTGACATGGCTGAACACACCCGCCGCCTTGGCATTCAGCGCATGCTTGGGCACGCCGTGGAAGTGGTGCAGCGCGGCCATGGCGCCCCAGCACAAAGTGAGCGTGCGGTGGACATGGACCTGCGACCAATCGAGAATCCGGCGCAGTTCGTCCCAATACGTCACTTGAGCAAAGTCGATCTGCTCCACCGGCGCGCCGGTGATGATCAGCCCGTCAAACTTCTCGGCCCGCACATCCTCCCACGGCTTGTAGAACGCGGCGATATGGCCGGACGAGGTGTTCTTGCTGACATGATCGGAGATGCGCACCAGTTCGAGCTCGATCTGGAGCGGGGACGCACCAAGCAGCCGCGAGATCTGCGTTTCTGTCGTGATCTTGTCGGGCATCAGATTGAGCAGCGCGATGCGCAGCGGGCGGATATCCTGGCGCGCGGCCTCGGTCTCGCTCATCACGATCACGCCTTCGGCTTCAAGGGTGCGGCGGGCGGGGAGATTGTCGGCAATCCGGATCGGCACGCGTCTTCATCCTCTACAAAAATGCGGGAAGTGGACGCCTGCAGCCTTGTTCCGTTTCGTTGCCGGACCGGCCGCATCCCTCCGCTAGGCGAAGGCGCCACCTTGCCCGGAAACCGGCAGGTTGGCGTCGGGGCGTCTCTCCCCAACTCTTGATGCGCTTCGGGATATAAAGCTGCGAACGCCGGAATGCAACGCCGGGCCCCTCCTCGCAGCGCCGCGCTTTCCGCACTTGCTATTGCAAATGCCTCGCATTAATGTCGCGAGACACGAAGCGAGGATTCGGTTCCGATGTACATCTGCATCTGCAACGCCATCCGCGAAAAAGACCTGCGCCGCGCCGCGTGCGAGCAAGGCGGCGATGCCGAATCGCTGTATTCCCGCCTTGGCTTCGCCCCGCAGTGCCGCCAGTGCCTTGAAGACGCCGAGCAAATCGTGGCCGAGGCGCGCGCCTGCGTCCCCGCCTGATTGTAACTGCCTGATTATCGCTGCCTTGCGCCCACAGCGCGCGCTCTCTACGCTCGCCCCATAGCGAGGAGACGCAGCATGAAGGGTGATGCCAAGGTCATCGAATTCCTCAACAAGGCCCTGCTCAACGAGCTGACCGCGATCAACCAGTACTGGCTGCATTACCGGATGCTGGCCAACTGGGGCCTCAAGAAGCTGGCGGAATACGAGCGGCACGAATCGATCGACGAGATGAAGCATGCCGACCGGCTCGCGGACCGCATCCTGTTCCTCGATGGGCTGCCCAATTTCCAGGCTATCGGCCGGCTGCGCATCGGCGAGGACGTGGAGGACGTGCTCAAGGCCGACCTCGCGCTGGAGCATGATGCGATCCCGCTGCTGAAGGATGCGATTGCCCATTGCGAAGCTGTGCGCGATTTCGTCAGCCGCGATCTATTTGCGGACATTCTTTCCAATGAGGAAGAGCATGTCGACGTGCTGGAAACCCAGTTCGAGATGATCGCGCGGATGGGGCTGGCAAATTACATCCAGCTCAACAGCGAGGCTTCGGAGGCCTGACGTTCAAGGAGCGGAGTGGACCACCTCGCCGCCCTTCATCACGAACGCAGGCCTTTCGAGCAGGCGCACATCGGCGAGCGGATCGCCGTCCACCGCGATGAGATCCCCGTAGCGGCCCGGAGCAATCGCACCCACATCCGCCGTCCGGTCCAGCGCTTCGGCCGCGCTGCGGGTGGCGGCCTGAATGGCTTCCAGCGGGGTCATGCCCCATTCGACCATCTTGGCGAACTGCTTGCCGTTATCGCCATTGGGATAGACGCCGCCATCGCTGCCGAACAGCAGCTTGACCCCGGCAGCATGGGCGGCGCGGAAGGTTTCGCGCTGCTTGCGGCCGATCATGCGTTCCTTGGCGAGGCTTTCCTCGAACACGCCGTTCTTCTCGCCCTCGGCCAGGATGTAGTCGTCGTTGTAGATGTCCATGTCGAGCCAGGCGCCCTTGGCTTTGGCGAGCTTGAAGCTTTCCTCATCGGCAAGGCTGGCGTGCTCGATCGTATCGACCCCACCGCGCAAGGCATCGTTGATCCCGGCGGTGCCATGCGCATGGGCGGCGACCCGCATCCCCAGCATATGCGCCTCGTCGGTCACGGCCCTGATTTCCTCAAGGCTCATCTGCTGGCCGCCAACGGTGTCGGTCTTGGAAAAGACGCCGCCGGTCATGCACACCTTGATGACCTCTGCGCCATATTTGCGATTACGGCGGACGGCGGCGCGAAACTCCTCGGGCGAATTGGCCACGCCCGGCGAAGGTGCCTTGATCGACGGCGGGAATTCGGTCGAATCGCAGTGTCCGCCGGTGGCACCGAGCGAATAGGTGGCGGGCACGATGCGCGGACCCGTGATGTAGCCCGCCTCGATCCCCTGTTTGAGCGCAACATCGTCGTAGTTGGAAGAACCGACATTGCGCACCGTGGTGAAACCCGCTTCCAGCGTGCGCTTCGCGTTGGCGACCCCGACCACGGTCCAGAAGTTATCTGTGAATTCGAGATTGCGATAGCCGCTGAAGCGCGGATCGCTGGTGAGGTGGACGTGCATGTCGATCAGGCCGGGTAGCAGCGTGCGGTTGCCGAGATCGATGGTTTCCGCCGCGGCTGGCGCGGCATCACCGGCTTTGCCGACGGCCGTGATGCGGCCATCAGTGATGATGACGGCGACATTGTCCACCGTGCGGCCAGCGAGGACATCGACCATGTGCGCGGCGCGGACCACCACCGTCTTGGCCGTGGCGGGCATGGCAACTGCCGCTAGCCCCAGTGTGATTGCCCCGATTGCGCTGCGCATGTTCGATCCCTCCGTCATGGACCAAAACCTGCTGGCATGCGCGAACCGCGCTGGCAAGGCCGCGCTAACCAGTGAGCACCGCGAGGCCGCGCGCAGCGGCGTGGGCCGCAAAATCCCCGCCGGGAACCGCCCTCAGGCCCAGCGGCGCGCGACGGTTGGGGAGATAGACGGCGGCGCGCAAGGCTCCGCCGCGGGTCTGGACGACGAGGTTAACGCGCCGGTACTCGCCGCGCGCGGGGCGGCGCGGATCGCAGTATTCCCAAGCATCGAACGCGGCGAGCACCGCGCGCGGGATCGGCCGCAATCCGCCATAGACCCAGCCGCGCACGCGCCCTGCCCCCGGCATCAGCACAGGATAGACGCCTTGGCGATCGCGGCGGAGAAACAGCGCGCCGCGCACCTAGCCGCGCCGGGGCCGGCCGTCAAGACGCGGGAGGAGCGTTTCGGTCAGGGTATTGGCGTGTTCGTGGGTCAGCGTGCCGTAGAAGAACAGGCGGCGGGGCTGGTGCATCGGATCAGCGAGCGCGCATCAGTGATGGCAGGCCAGCGCCTCGATCACGTCTTCGAGCCGGGCGGGATCGCCGAGCGCGATCACGTGGCCATCAGACCCGGCGTGGAGCGGCTCACCATTCCAATCGGCCATGGTGCCGCCCGCGCCTTCGACGATGGGGACGAGCGCGGCCCAATCGTGCAGTTTCAGGTTCGCCTCGCAGACCAGATCGAGGTGGCCGGAGGCGAGCATCGCATAGTTGTAGCAATCACCGCCCATGACCATGCGCTTGTGATCCGTCTTTGCCGCGAGGCCCATGAAGTGCGCGCCGTCATGATCGTCGAAGTAATGCGGGCCAGTGGTGGCCAGCGCGGCATCGGCCAGCAGCGTGCAGGCGCGCGTGCGCACGGCATGGCCGTTGAGCGTCGTGGGCCGCCCGATGGCGCCAACCCAGCGTTCACCGAGAATCGGCTGATCGATCACGCCGAGCACCGGGAAGCCTTCGATCACCAGCGCGATCAGCGTGCCGAACAGCGGGCGTCCGGCGAGGAACCCGGTCGTGCCGTCGATCGGATCGAGCACCCAGCTGCGGTGGGAGGTTCCCGCAGTTGCGCCAAGTTCCTCGCCGATCACGGTATCGGCCGACACTTCGGCGGCGAGGATGGCGCGCATGGCTTCTTCGGCCGCGCGGTCTGCCAGCGTGACGGGCGAGGCATCAGCCTTGCGATCGGCGGAAAGGCCGCTGCGAAAGTAGGGTCGGATCGCCGCACCGGCCGCATCGGCAAGGCGCAAGGCGAGGGCAATGTCGCGGTCCAGATCGGTGTCCTTCATCCCGCAGCAATGGCCCCCGCTGACACGTGTGGTCAAGGGGGAGCGCGCGGGTCGGAATCGCGGACCGGACGGTGCCCGACTTGCGGTGGTTACGGCCTTGGCGGACCACCATGTTTGTATTTATCAGGGGGTTTGTGTTTATTGGCAGTGATGGAACGCACACCCCGGGGGCCATGGGGTGGCTAGACAGGGCGCAAGACGGGCCTTTCATTGCTGGAAGCGCCAGTCGCAAATCGGTTTATGGGGGCATAAATGAACCGGATGAGCAGGCCTGCCATTGACCCGGCGATTGCTTCGGGCGGGGCGGCGACGCGGGATGGCCAGCCGATTTCGTATAGCCGCGCGCCGGCCAGCGATCTGGCACCGTGGATTGCGCGCCTCTACGTTTCGGTGGTCGATGCGCCTGCGGACTACGTTCTTTCCTGCGGGATCTTCAGCGATGCGGCCATGCTGCGCATCCAGTTGCGTGGGGAATGGACCGCAGAAACCGCCGACGGACGCCGCCAGATGGGCCGGGCGGCCCTCTATTTCGGCCCCCAGACGCGCCGCATGCCGATCACCGTCAAGGGTAGCTTCACCAGTGTCGGTCTTTCGTTCCGCGCGGGAGCCTGCCATGCGCTGGGCGGACTGAAGCTCGATGCCCTTTGCGACCGGCTGGCTCCGCTGGACACGCTGGGCATGTGCAACGAGGAATGGATAAGCCTCCTGCCCGAAGGCGCCTCGCCCGAAGAGTGGTGTTTGGCCATGGAAGCGGCGATGCGCCGCATGATTGCGCGCAGCGGCGCCGCGCCGCCCGATCCGGTAACTGCCTCGGTCGAAGCGGCGGCCTTCACCAATCCGGAAATTACCGTCGCGCGGCTGGCGCAGCAATGCGGCACCGAACAGCGCAGGCTGGAGCGCCTGATCCGACGCGATTTCGGCATCCCGCCCAAGCAGGTGCTGCGCCGCGCCCGCGCGCTCGACATGGCCAGCCACTTGCGCGGCGTGGCCGATCAAGAGGAAGCCGAGGCGCTGGCGCTGCGGTATTACGATCAGAGCCACCTGATCCGCGAGTTTACCGCGCTGTTTGGCATGAGCCCGCGCCAGTTCGTCGATTCGCCCCAGCCCTTGATGACGCTTTCGCTGGAAACGCGGCAGGCGCGGCGGCTGGAACTGATTGCCCGGATTGCCCCCGGCGACATCAAGCCCTGGCAGTAACCTCGCGCCATTCGCCGTGCGCGAGGCCTTCGAGCGACCATTCCCCGATCCGCCAGCGCACCAGCCGCAAGGTGGGCAGGCCGACCGCAGCGGTCATCCGCCGCACCTGACGGTTGCGGCCTTCGCGGATCGTCAGTTCGATCCAGCAATCGGGCACAGTCTTGCGGAAGCGCACCGGCGGATCGCGCGGCCAGAGCGCGGGGGGATCGATCCGGCGCACATCGGCAGGCAGGGTTGGCCCGTCTTTCAGGACGACACCCCGGCGCAAAGGCTCCAGCGCGGCTTCATCGGGATCGCCCTCCACTTGCACCAGATAGGTCTTGGCCAGCTTGTAGCGCGGATCGGCGATGCGGGCCTGAAGGCGGCCATCATCGGTGAGAAGCAGCAGCCCTTCGCTATCGTGATCCAGCCGTCCGGCGGGATAGACCCCGGGACGCTGGATGAAATCGGCCAGTGTCGGGCGGGGCGGGCCATTGGGTTCGGCGGTGAACTGGCAGAGCACGCCAAACGGCTTGTTGAACAGGATCAGCGCCATCAATCGGCCTCCTCGAACGCGAGGCTGCCCTGATGGATCAGCGCGGCGATCAGCCTGACAACCGGCATGGATTGCGCCCACTGCATGGGCGGCACCATTTCTGCCCCAGCGCACAGGCTTTCGGCAACACCGGCAACATCGCCCACGCAATCAAAGCACTGGCCATCGGCAAACAGCAGGACTGCGGCATCCCCCTGCCGGATGAACGCAAACCGGCTGGCCGGATTGCGCAGGAGCGGCGCGCCGCTCTGCAGTGACGTCTGCACCTCATCGGCCGTGGTCGGCTCTTCTGGCCGCCAATCCGCGTCGGCGTATTTGGGCAGGCTGCTGTATGCCCCGAACCAGCGGGCAAAGGCGGCGGTATCGGCCATGGCAGCGGTGGCCATCGCATGGAGCCGGCTCAGCGCGGCGGCGGTGATCTCTCCGGGATGGGCCTGCTCGGCCAGATCCGGATCGGTATAGCGATCATCCTCGGCTGCCGCGTCAGCCAGATGCTCGCTCCACCCATCGATCAGATCGCCGCGGGAAGGCGCGCGAAATCCGACCGAATAGGTCATGCAATCATCACCGACCGCCACGCCGTCATGCGCAAAACCGGGCGGTACATAGAGAATATCGCCCGGCTCCAGCACCCAATCTCCGGTCGCGTCGAAATCGGCAATCAGCCGCAGATCATCGTGCGGCAGCAGCGGCGTATCCGCACCGCAGCGCGGCCCCACGCGCCAGCGCCGCCGCCCAAGCCCCTGCACGAGGAACACATCATATTGATCGAAATGCGGCCCGACCCCGCCACCATCGGAGGCATAGCTGACCATGACATCATCGATCCGCCAATCGGGCACGAAGCGGAATGGCGCGATCAGCGCAGCGACTTCGGGGACGTGGTGATCGACCGCCTGCACCAGCAAGGTCCACGGTGCGGTTTCAGCTTGCGCGAAGCGGGCTTCGGAGAACGGACCGCTTTCCATCACCAGACCAGCAGGCCGGCGCGTGATGAGGCGGGATTCGATGCCCGGTTCATCGCAGGCAAGGCCCGCCAGTTCATCCGGCTCCAGCGGGTTAACCCAGTTTGCCCAGGGATTGCGGATGAGCAGCGGGCGCTTTTGCCAGTGATCCCGCAGGAACCCGGCAATATCGAACTGGGCGAAGTGCATGGGCGCGGTCATGGGCCTGCCGGCCGCGCCTGTCAAAAGGGGCGCACCAAAACTGGCGCAGTGTCCCGACCCCCTCCCCCGTCAGGGAGAGGGCCGGAACCTCGGAAAACTCAATCGAACAGGCTGGAAACCGAGCTTTCATCGGCAATGCGGCGCACGGCCTCGCCGATCAGCGGGGCGATGGTGAGCACGCGGATACGGTCCGACGCCTGAGTCGCTTCGGTCGGCAGGATCGTGTCGGTGATCACGAGTTCCTTGAGCGCCGAATTGTTGACCCGCGCCACCGCGCCGCCGGAAAGCACGCCGTGGCTGATATAGGCAGCAACGCCCGAAGCGCCGCTATCGAGCAGAGCCTGCGCCGCGTTGCACAGTGTGCCGCCCGAATCGATGATGTCGTCGATCAGGATGCACATGCGGCCCGAGACATCGCCGATGATGTTCATTACTTCGCTCTGGCCCGGACGATCACGACGCTTGTCTACGATGGCGAGCGGCGCATTGTCGAGCCGCTTGGCCAGCGCACGGGCGCGGACCACGCCGCCAACGTCGGGCGAGACGACCATGAGATCCTGACCGCCGTAGCGCGTCTGGATATCGGCGGCCATGACCGGCGCGGCAAACAGGTTGTCGGTCGGGATATCGAAGAAGCCCTGGATCTGCCCGGCGTGCAGATCGACCGCGAGGACGCGGTCTGCGCCCGCCGTGGTGATCAGGTTGGCGACCAGCTTCGCCGAAATCGGCGTGCGCGGGCCGGGTTTGCGGTCCTGCCGGGCATAGCCGAAATAGGGGATGACCGCCGTGATCCGCTTGGCCGAGGCGCGGCGCAGCGCATCGGTGCAGATGAGGAGTTCCATCAGGTTGTCGTTGGCCGGATAACCGGTCGACTGGACGATGAACACGTCTTCGCCGCGCACATTCTCGTGGATTTCGACGAAGACTTCCTCGTCGGCAAAGCGGCGGACCGAAGCTTCGGTCAGCGGCAGTTCGAGATAGGCAGCGATGGCGCGGGCCAGCGGCAGGTTGCCGTTGCCGGACATGATCTTCATGGGCTTCCCCGAGTCCCTCAAATCTGGGCGATGGGAGGGGCCTTAGCCCAAGATGACAGCATTGCAACGTTGGGACACAGGGTTTTGCACCAATGGTGGTCCTTGAACTGCCCTGCCCTTGAACTATTTGGCCAATGCCGCCTAGGGTCAGCGCCATGCCCGATACGCTCATCATCACGCTCGCCCAGCTCAACCAGAAAGTCGGCGATCTTGCCGCCAATGTTGCGGGGATGCTCTCCGTGCGAGAACGCGCGGAAGGGAGCGACCTCATCGTCTATCCCGAAATGCAGCTGATCGGCTATCCGCCGGAAGACCTGATCCAGAAGCCCGCGCTGATCGAGCGTGCGGCGATCGCGCTGGAGGCCCTTGCGGCGGCGACGGCGGATGGGGGGCCCGCCATGCTGGTCGGCTCGGTCTTCGTGCGCGACGGCGCGCTGCACAACGGGGTGGCGCTGCTCGATCAGGGCAAAGTGGCGGCGGTGCGCTTCAAGGTGGAGCTGCCGAACTACGGCACTTTTGACGAGAAGCGCTATTTCCTGCCTGGCCCGCTGCCCGAGCCGGTGCCGTTCAAGGGCGCGATGCTGGGCCTGCCGATCTGCGAGGATATCTGGCAGCCCGATGTGTGCCGCCATCTTGCCGCGCAGGGCGCAGACATCTTCCTGTGCATCAACGGCAGCCCTTACGAGATCGACAAGGACGAACTGCGCATCGACGGCGTGGCCAAGCGGCGCGCGATCGATACGGGCATTTCGCTGGCCTATCTCAATCGCGTGGGCGGGCAGGACGAAGTGGTGTTCGACGGGGCGAGCTTCGTGGTCGGCCCCGAAGGTGCGCTGTGGGTGCAGATGCCGGACTGGGAAGAGGCGGTGGTCGATACCGTGTGGCAAAAGACCGGCAACCGCTGGCGCTGCCAGCCGGGCGTGGTTTCCGAACTCGCAGAGCATCCCGAGGATATCTATTGCGCGATGGTGCTCGCCCTGCGCGACTATGTGAACACCAACAAGTTTCCCGGCGTGGTGCTGGGTCTTTCGGGCGGAATCGATTCGGCGATCTGCGCGGCGATTGCGGTCGATGCGCTGGGGCCGGAGCGGGTGTGGTGCGTGATGATGCCGAGCGCCTATACCAGCGCCGAGAGCCTTGAGGACGCCGAGGCTTGCGCGAAGATGCTGGGCGTGCGGCTCGATACCATCCCGATCAGCCCGGCAGTCGATGCCTTTGCCGAGATGCTGGCTCCGACGTTCGAGGGCAAGCAGCCAGACCTGACCGAGGAAAACCTGCAATCGCGCATTCGCGGCACGACACTGATGGCGCTTTCCAACAAGTTTGGCCCGATGCTGGTGACGACCGGCAACAAGAGCGAGATGAGCGTCGGCTACGCGACGATCTACGGCGACATGAACGGCGGCTACAACCCGCTGAAAGACGCCTACAAGACGACCGTGTTCGCGATCTCGCGCTGGCGCAATGCGGCCCGGCCGAAGATCGGGCTGGGGCCGGATGGGATGGTGATGCCCGAACGGATCATCACCAAGCCGCCGAGCGCCGAACTGCGCCCGGACCAGAAGGATTCGGACTCGCTGCCCGATTACGCCGTGCTCGATGCGATCCTGCTCGGGCTGGTGGAGCACGAGAAGAGCGTGGACCAGATGGTGGCGGAAGGGTTCGACCATGCCACCGTGGCGCGGATCGAGCGGCTGCTGAATGTGGCCGAATACAAGCGGCGACAGGCTCCGCCGGGGGTGAAGCTGGGGATGCGCAACTTCGGGCGTGATCGGCGCTATCCGATCACGCATGGGTTCCGCACGGGCTGAGACTTATTGCGAACGATTCGCATTGACGGCCTCAAGACCTGTGATAGCTTGCGAATCGTTCGCAACTAGACAGGCCCAGCCATGACAGCGCTTACCCGATTCGCACCGACTATCGCGGCGCTTGCCCGTCCGCCCGCGCTGCACGCGCAAGGTGCGGCAGCGCAGGACCTAGTTCAGGCGTTCCGGCTCTGCGCGCTTGCCGCGCGGGATCGTAGCGATCCGCTACCGGCACTGGCGCTGCGCATGAGCAATTGCGAGGCAGCCTATGCCGTGCATGACCTTGTTCAGGTGGTGATCCGGGTATGGCCAGAGCCTTTCGTCGTCGGCCGCGCCTGCTGCCAGCGTCTTTCGCCCGATGAGGCGACACTGGCGCAGCTCGCGGATGCCGGGCAGCGGCGGGATCGCGATGCGTTTGGCGCAGCGATTAAGGGCCTGATCCGCGCCGACCGGCACGAACGGTTGTGGGATGCATTTACCCACCCCCTGATGCTGATGCGCTGATCCCAAAGCACCGCGCTTGTCCGGCCCTGCCCGCCCGCTATAGGCGAAGGCTATGTCAAAGACCCCCGTCACCACTCGCTTCGCGCCCTCGCCCACGGGCACGCTTCATGTCGGCAATATTCGCACGGCGCTGCACAACTGGTTGCTGGCGAAGCGGAGCGGCGGGCGGTTTCTGCTGCGGATCGACGATACCGACGTGGCGCGCAGCCGCGAGGAGCATGTCGTGGCGATCCGGGCCGATCTTGCGTGGCTGGGACTGCACCCGGAGCGGGAGGAGCGGCAATCGGCGCGCTTTGCGATCTATCAGGCGGCGTTTGATCGGCTGGTGGCGGCGGGGCGCCTCTATCGGTGCTATGAGACGGCGCAGGAACTGGACCTGAAGCGCAAGGTGCTGCTGGGGCGCGGGCTGCCGCCGATCTATGATCGCGGGGCGCTGGCGCTGACCGAGGCGGATCATGCGGCGAAGGCGGCGGCGGGCGAGGCACCGCACTGGCGCTTTCTGATGGATCACGAGACGCCGATCGAATGGGTGGACGGCATCCGGGGGCCGCAGCACTTCGATCCCCGGCAGATGTCTGATCCCGTGGTGCGGCGGGCGGATGGCTCGTGGCTCTATATGCTGCCTTCGGTGATCGACGATATCGAGATGGGCGTGACCGAGGTGCTGCGCGGGGAGGACCACGTTTCCAACACCGCGACGCAAGTGCAGATGTTCACCGCGCTGGGTGCCCCGGTGCCGAACTTTGCGCATGAAGCGCTGCTGACGGGGGCGGAGGGCAAGCTTTCCAAGCGGCTCGGCTCGCTGGGCGTGGCCGAGATGCGCGAGAGCGGGATCGAGCCCGAGGCACTAATTGCGCTGCTGGCGCGGCTGGGGACGAGCGATCCGGTGGACGCGGCGCTGGATGCCGATGCGCTGGCCGAAAGCTTCGATCTGGGGCGCTTTGGCCGGGCACCGGCGCGGTTCGATGATGCGGAACTGGCGCGGGTGAATGCGGCGGTGATCCACCGGCTGCCATTTGCGCGGGTTGCGGAGCGACTGCCGGAGGGCATGGGCGAAGCGGCGTGGGAGGCGATCCGGCCAAACCTCAGCACTGTGGCCGAAGCGGCGGAGTGGTGGCGCGTGGTGACGGGGCCGATTGCGGCACCGGAGTTCGATGAGGAGACGCGAGCGTTTCTGGATCAGGCCACGACGGAAGCCGCGGCCCTCGATTGGAGCCTTGATCCGTGGACTGCACTGACCGGGGTGCTCAAGGAGACGACCGGGCGCAAGGGCAAGGCGCTGTTCCTGCCGCTGCGGCAGGCACTAACGGGTATGGACCACGGGCCGGACATGAAGGCGCTGCTGCCGCTGATCGGGCGGGATGAGGCGGTGAGAAGGCTCGGTTGAATTTACCCCTCCGTCAGCCCTTCGGGCTGCCACCTCCCCATTTGTGCTGCGCAAAAATGGGGAGGAACTAGGCGCGGCCGGTCTGGCTGACGAGGTGGGATGGGTCGATGCCTTCGGCGCGCCAGGTGGCGGGCCAGCGGGCGCCCACCGGGGTTTCGAACAGAATCTCGCTGTGCCCTCTCGCGGCGTACCAGCCGTGCTGGCGCATTTCGCCTTCAAGCTGGCCTGCGCCCCAGCCGGCATACCCCAGCGCGACGAGCCATTTCGACGGGCCGCGCCCTTCGGCGATGGCGCGCAGCACGTCCATCGAGGCGGAGAGTGCGCAGAGCGGGCTGACTTCGACCGACCCGCTGCCGCCCCAATCGGTGCTGTGGAGCACGAAACCGCGCGAGGTTTCCACCGGGCCGCCATTGAGCACGGGGCCATCGGGCACACCGCCCGGATCGATGCCGACATCGCTGAGCAGGCTGTGCAGCGTGACACCTTCGCGCACGCTGCCGATACCGATGCCGAGCGCGCCGTGTTCATCGTGGACGCACATCGCGATCACCGCGCGTTCGAAGCGGGGATCACCCATGCCGGGCATGGCGAGCAGGATGCGGCCCGCAAGATACTGTGCTTCGGTCACGCCGCTACAGCCTTGGTGCGCCGGTCCTCCGCCGCTTCGATCAGGCGCTTTTCGACCGCGCGCAGGCGGCTTTCGGCCTCGAGCTTCTCGCCCAAGAGGTCGGTCACGTAGAACGTATCGACCGCGCGTTCGCCATACGTGGCGATGTGGGCAGAGTGGACCACCAGCCGCGCTTCGAACAAGGCGCGGGCAAGGCTGCTGAGAATGGCGGGGCGATCCCGCGCGCCGACTTCGATCACGGTGAAGCGGTTGGACGCCTTGTTGTCGAAGATGACGATGGGCTGTACTTCGAACGCTTCCGCTCGCGGGCGGGCCGAGGGGCGCGCGGCGAGCTGGGGCAGAAGCTTGACCCGGTTGGCGAGCGCATCGGCAATCGCGGTCTTGAGCCGGGCGATCTGTGCGGGTTCGTTGAGCGGACGGCCGAGCGGATCCTGCACGAGGAAGTTGTCTACCGCGAGGCCATTGCGCGCGGTGTGGATGCGCGCATCGATGATGTTGCCGCCGGCAAGGTGGATGCCCCCGGCGATCCGATAGAACAAGCCAGGGTGGTCTGCTGCCAGTACGGTGACGAGCGTGGCCCCGCGCGCGGGATACCAGTGCGCCTCCACCGTCAGCGGCTCATCGAGCGAAAGGTCCATCTGCTGGAGATTGAGCGCGATGATGTCCTCAGGCTCCGCGATCCAGTAGGCATCGCCGAGCTGGCGGCCCACGGTGCCGATCAGCGCGTCGCGCTCCTTGAGCAGCGTGGCGACCGCGCGTTTCTTGGCGGCGATGCGTTCGGCCCGGCCATGCTGCTTGTGCCCGAGGCGCAGGACTTCCTCTGCCGAGATGAACAGATCACCCAGCAGCTGGCGCTTCCATGAGTTCCAGATGCCGGGGCCGACCGCGCGGATATCGACGATGGTGAGGACGAGCAGGAGGCGCAGCCGCTCCTGGCTTTGCACGCGCCCGGCGAAATCGGCGATGGTCTTGTAGTCCGCCAGATCGCGCTTGAAGGCGGTGGCGCTCATCAGCAGGTGCCAGCGCACCAGCCATGCAACCATCTCGGTTTCCGCAGGGGACATGCCGAGCCGGGGGCAGAGCTTCATCGCCACTTCGGCACCGAGGATCGAATGATCGCCGCGCCGCCCCTTGGCGATATCGTGGAGCAAGGTGGCGACATAGAGCACGCGGCGCGAGGCGACCTTGGAGATGACTTCGGTGGCCAGCGGGTGCTGCTCGGTCTCTTCGCCCTTTTCGATGCGCGAGAGCAGGCCGATGGCGCGGATCGTGTGCTCGTCCACCGTGTAGTGGTGGTACATGTCGAACTGCATCTGCGCGACGACGCGGCCGAAATCGGGCACGAAGCGGCTGAACACGCCCGCCTCGCTCATCCAGCGCAGCACCGTTTCGGGATCGTGGCGGCTGGTGAGCAATTCCATGAACATCGTGTTGGCGCGCGGATCGCGGCGCACCGAGGCATCGATCAGCCCCGCATCGCGGCGGGCGAGGCGCATCGCTTCGGGGTGGATCTCCAGCCCCTCGCGGTCGGCCACGAGGAATATCTCGATCAGCCGGACGGGATCGCTGCGGAAGAAATCATCGCCATCGGCACCAAGCTTTTCCGCCTGGATCGGGAAAGCGCCGATCTTGCGTTTGCGGCGGCCGCGCAGCGCGGCGAAGAAGCCGACCTTGGTCTTGGCGAACTGCTCGTCCAGCTGGGCGAGGAACATGCCGGTGAGCGAGCCGACCTGCGTGGCCTGGATGAAGAAGTACTGCATGAAGCGTTCGACCGCGCTTTTGCCCGGACGATCGGCAAAGTTCATGCGCAGCGCGACTTCGCGCTGGAGATCGAAGGTGAGGCGATCCTCGGCGCGGCCGGTGACGGCATGGAGATGGCAGCGCACCGACCAGAAGAAGCTCTCCGCCCGGCGGAAGGCGCGGTATTCGGCGGCGGTGAGCAGGCCGACACCGACAAGCTCGCTGGGATCGCGCACTTTGTGGATGTATTTGCCGATCCAGTAGAGCGTGTGCAGATCGCGCAGGCCGCCCTTGCCTTCCTTGACATTGGGCTCGACGACATAGCGGCTATCGCCCAGCTTTTTGTGGCGCTCGTTGCGTTCGGCCAGCTTTTCCGCGACGAACTGCCGCTCGGTGCCGGTGACGACTTCGGCCCAAAAGCGGCGCGAGCCTTCTTCATAGAGCGCGCGGTCACCCCACACGTAGCGCCCTTCGAGCAGCGCGGTGCGGATGGTGAGATCGCTGCGCGCCATGCGCACCATTTCATCGAGCGAGCGGCTGGACTGGCCGACCTTGAGCCCGAGATCCCAGAGAAAATAGAGCATCGCCTCGATCACCTGCTCGCACCACGAGGTCGGCTTGATCGGGGTGAGGAAGGCGATGTCGACGTCGGAATGCGGCGCCATTTCGCCGCGCCCGTAGCCGCCGACCGCGACCAGCGCGATGCGCTCGCCCGTCGAGCGGTTGCTAGCGCGGTAGACATGGCCGACGACGTGATCGTGGATCACGCGCACGAGCTGATCGACAAGGAACGCCTGCCCCTGCGCGCATTCGGTGCCGTGCGAAGGCTTTTCGCGCAGGCGGCGCGCCAGTTCCTCGCGCCCGGCGGCTAGCGCCTCGCGCAGCAGCTCGACGATGGCGGGCCGCGCCTTGTCACCTTGCGCCGCGACGCGCTCGGCAATGGCATCGGCGAGCGCACGGCGATCCACGATGGCGCGCTGGTTGGGAATCCGGGGGGCAAGCATAGCCCCTCCCCTTATCCTATCCGACCTTGCGCGTCTCTTGTCATTGCGCCCCGTAACGCTGCTTGAGGGTGCGCTTGTCCACCTTTTCCGTGCCGAGGCGGGGCAGCGCCTCGTGCTCTTCCCAGAAGCGGACGGGGATCTTGAAGGCGGCGATGTGCGAGGCCAGGAACGTGCGCAGATCGTCTGCCGTTACCGTGCAGCCTTCCTTGGCGAGATAGACCGCAACCGGAACTTCGCCGTAAAGCTCGTCCGGCAGGCCGAACACGCTGGCTTCGGCCACGCCGGGGTGCGCGTAAATTGCGTTTTCGACCTCGATGCAGGCGATGTTTTCGCCGCCGCGGATGATGATGTCCTTCTTGCGGTCGACAATGAACAAGTAGCCCTCGGCATCGAGGTAGCCCAGATCGCCGGTGCGGAAGTAGCCATCGGGCATGATTGCGGCGGCGGTGGCTTCGGGATTGTCCCAGTACCCCAGGAAATTGGCCACGCTGCGGATCGAGACTTCGCCAAGCTGACCTTGCGGCACCGGATTTCCGGCATCATCGAGAATGGCCAGATCGACCAGCGGACGAGAGGCTGTGCCGGTGCTGCCGGGCTTGGCGATGTAGTTTTCATTGAAGTTGCCGCAGCCGACGCCGTTGGTTTCGGTGAGGCCATAGCCGAGGATCGGGAAGGCGTGGGGCAGCGCCTTGCGGATGCGATCGACATGCTCGACCGGACGCGGCGCACCGCCAGCGGCGAACGTGACGCAGCTGGAGAGATCGTACTTTTCGTGATCGGGGTGGGTGGCGATCTCGTAGCTCATCAGCGGGACGCCGACGAAATACGTGACCCGCTCGCGCTCGATCAGCTGCATCGCGGTGACCGCATCCCACTTGGCCATGAGCACCAGCTTGCGCCCCAACGCAAAGGACTGGAGCATGAGCGGCACTTCGCCGGTGACATGGAACAGCGGCACGTTGACGAGCGCGATGGGCTGTGCACCCGCTGGCGGTGCTTCGCCCCGTGCGGTCATCAGGCCGAGCACCATGACGCTTTGCGCAAGGTAGCTGTAGGTGCCCTGCACCACACCGCGATGATCGGAGTAGGCGCCCTTGGAAACACCGGTCGAGCCCGAGGTGAACAGCACGGTGGCCAGATCATCCGGCCCGACATCGCGCAGCGGGGTGGCCGCATCGCCGCCCTTGGCGGTGAGCGCCGCGAGGCCTTCAGCCGGATGGCAATCGTGGAGCATGGGCAAGATTTCCGCGCCATGGCCAATGCTGGTGAGCCGTTCGGCGCGCTGGCGATCGGCGATGATCAGGCGGCAGCCGACCATGTCGATGCCATGGGCCATTTCCTCGCCCTGCCACCAGCCGTTGATCAGCACGGCGCAGCCGCCGGCCATGAGGACCGCCATGTAGGCGACGATCCAGTTGGCCGAATTGCGCGCGGCGATGCCAATGCGATCGCCCTTCTGGACGCCGTGCCCCGCAACGAGACCGCCAGCCGCGATCCGCGCGGCTTCGAGCGTTTGCGCGAAGGTGAGCCGGACATCGCCATCGACGATGAACTCCTTGGCGCCGTGGAACATGCAGAACTGGGTGAAATAGGCCCCCAGCGTGGGCGGGGCCGCGGCGATCATCGGCAGATCGCGGCCAAAGGCATGGTGCGGCGTGGTGGCAAGCATCCCGCCGGGGGCGGTCAGCCCGTCCATCACCTGGGCAAGATCCCGGTCAAGCTGGGTCAGCATGGTCTGGCAATCACTCCTCTCGGCCCTGATCCGACCTCTCCGGGCCGATCTCGGGTTTGCTGTGTTATTCGGTTTGCCTCGCGGGTTTGCCCTGTGCCAGAAGGCCGCGCAAGGCCGCGATGCGCGTGGCACAAAACAAAACAGTTCCGACGCAAACCGTTCGTTTCGATCTCGATCCTTCAGGGAGCTTGGCCCTTGCTGTCACTATCGGCTGTCGCAGCCGCCACCACCGGATACCAGCCGCTGCACTGGGAGAGCCTGGGCCTCTCGCCAATCGCGATCGACCTCGGGTTCTTCGCGATCAAATGGTACAGCCTGGCCTATCTGGTCGGGATCATGCTGGCCTACTTCCAGCTGGGGCGGATGATCCGCCAGCCGGGCGCACCGCTGGCGCAGCGCCACGCCGACGACCTTTTCTTCTATGCAACGCTGGGCATCATCCTGGGCGGGCGGCTGGGTTATGCCGTGTTCTATGCGCCCGAATTGCTGACTAACCCTGCACGCCTGATCCGGCTGTGGGAGGGAGGGATGAGCTTCCACGGCGGGCTGATCGGCACGGTGCTGGCGATTGCATGGGTGGCGTGGCGCGGCGGGCTCAATTTCGTGCGGACTTGCGACTACATTGCCGTCTGCGTTGCGCCGGGCCTGTTTCTCGGGCGCTGCGCCAACTTCGTGAACGGCGAACTGTGGGGGCGCGTGACGGATTCGAAAGTGCCCTGGGTCATGGTGTTTCCCGGCGCCGGGCCGCTGCCGCGCCATCCCAGCCAGCTTTATGAAGCGCTGCTCGAAGGGCTGGTGCTGGGCATCGTGCTGTTCGTGCTGTTCTGGCGGACCCGGGCGCGCTGGCGGCCGGGCCTGCTCGTCGGAATCTTCGCTGTGGGCTATGCCCTTGCCCGCTTCACGGTGGAATTCTACCGCGAGCCTGATGCGCAACTGCTTGATTTTGCAATGCGCAGCGGGCTTTCGATGGGCCAGTGGCTGACCTTGCCGATGATGGCGATCGGCCTTAGCTTCATCATTCGCGCGGTGGTGCGGCCGCCGCTGGCCGTCTCGTTCCAGCCCGCCGGACAGCCGAACGGGCAGACCGTGGTCTCCTGACGGTACGGGCGGACGCCGAAGTGAGCAGCAACGCGAATTCTGCAGCAGGCGGGCTGACCGCTGTGTTCGCGCGGTTGATCGCCGCAACGGGGCCGATTTCGATTGCGCACTACATGGCCGAATCCAACGCCCGCTATTACGCCGCGCGCGATCCGCTGGGTGCGGCGGGGGATTTCGTGACGGCGCCCGAAATCAGCCAGATGTTCGGCGAACTCATCGGGCTGTGGCTCGCGGATATCTGGCGGCGGGCGGGCAGCCCTGAGCGCCCCTGTTACGTCGAGCTTGGGCCGGGGCGCGGGACGCTGGCACGCGATGCGCTGCGGGCGGCAAAGCGCGGCGGCCTCGTCCCCGACGTCCATTTCGTGGAGACCAGCCCGGCGCTGATCTCCCTCCAGCGCACGGCGCATCCAAGCGCGACATGGCATCACGATCTATCGAGCCTGCCGACCGACCAGCCGCTGCTGATCGTCGCCAACGAGTTTCTCGATGCCTTGCCGGTGCGGCAACTCGTGCGGGCGGCGAGCGGCTGGCGCGAGCGGATGGTGGGACTGGATGCGAACGGCGCATTTGTACCCGTCGTAGGCACAAGGCCGATGGATGCGGCAGTGCCGGCACTGTTTGCTGATGCCGGTGAAGGCGCGATCCTTGAAGCATCGCCTGCGGCGGCGGCAGTGGTGCAGGATGTGGCTGCACGGATCGCTGTGCAAGGCGGCGCGGCGCTGTTCATCGACTATGGCTTTGTGCAGCCGCAGCTGGGCAGCACGTTGCAGGCGGTGCGCGCGCACCGGAAGGTCGATCCGTTTGTCGAACCGGGCAAGGCCGACCTGACCGCGCATGTCGATTTTGCCTCACTCGCTGCAATAGCAGAGGCCGCCGGTGCGCGCTGGCTAGGCACCAGCGAACAAGGCGGATGGCTGGCCGCGCTGGGCATAGGCGCGCGCGCAGGGGCGCTTGCCCGAGCCGCGCCCGAAGCGGCGGAGGCCATCGAAGCGGCAGCGCTGCGGCTGACGGCTCCGGCGGAAATGGGCACATTGTTCAAGGTGATGGGCCTTGCCGAGCCCGGATGGCCCGATGGAGCAGGCTTTGCGCGAGTCAACGCCGAGGGACGCGCCTGACGGCCTGTCACAGCATCGCCAGATCCTTTTTGCGAACCATTTGCAGAAAGGATCCAAGTCCCTGATTGAAATGCGATTAGCTGCCTTGAACATGCGGCAAAATGCTTGTTGGCAAACCGCAGGCTTTGCGTCTATCAGGCGCGCCCAAGGGGGGCCGGAATCTCGTGTGACAGCGAGGCTGGCGCGGTATGGGCGGAAGAGCGTCCCTTTGGGCACTTTCCCGCCGGACCGGTGTGGGACACTTTAGGACACGCTCTGCGCGCCTGATTACAGGCGGTGGCAGCGGCAAGCAGGGAATGGCAATGGCTGAACAAGCAAGCATCGCGGAAGCGACCATGACTGGCGAAGGCGTACGGCGGCGTGATTTCATCAATATCGCAGCTGTAAGCTTCGCAGGCGTTGGCGGACTCGCCGCGCTTTATCCGTTGATTTCGCAAATGGCGCCTTCGGCTGACGTGCTGGCGGAAAGCTCGACCGAAATCGACATCTCGGCAATTGCTCCGGGTCAGGCGATCAAGGCCGTGTGGCGCAAGCAGCCGGTGTTCATCCGCAACCTGACGCCTGAGGAAATCAAGCAGGCAGACGGCGTTGATGTCGCCAGCCTGCGCGATCCGCAGACGCTGGAACAGCGCACCACTGCCGGGAAAACCAACTGGCTGATCACCATGGGCGTTTGCACTCATCTGGGCTGCGTTCCGCTTGGTGCCGGCGAGGGCGAAGTCAAGGGTGAGTTCGGCGGTTACTTCTGCCCCTGCCACGGCTCCGTTTACGACACCGCGGCACGCATCCGCAAAGGCCCGGCCCCCAAGAACCTTGAGGTGCCCCCCCACGAATTCTCTTCCGACACTGTCGTGAAGATCGGCTGAGGACTGACACGATGAGCTTTCCCTGGGCGAACGAATACAAGCCAACCAACCCGCTGATGCAGTGGGTCGATAGTCGGCTTCCGCTCCCGCGCTTTGTTTATAACGCCGTAGGCGCGGGCTACCCCGTGCCCCGCAACCTCAACTACATGTGGAACTTCGGCATTCTCGCCGGTTTCGCGCTGGTTCTGCAGATCGTGACCGGTGTCGTTTTGGCGATGCATTATGCCGCCAACGACAAGGTCGCCTTCGACAGCGTCGAGCACATCATGCGCGACGTGAACTGGGGCTGGATGCTCCGTTATGCCCACGCCAATGGCGCGAGCATGTTCTTCATCGTGGTCTACACCCACATCTTCCGCGGCTTCTTCTACTCTTCGTACAAGGCCCCGCGCGAGATGATCTGGCTGCTGGGCGTGGTGATCTTCCTGCTCATGATGGCGACCGCCTTCATGGGCTACGTGCTTCCCTGGGGCCAGATGAGCTTCTGGGGCGCGAAGGTCATCACCGGCCTGTTCTCGGCGATCCCGCTGGTCGGCCCGCCGCTGCAGGAATGGCTGCTGGGCGGCTTCGCGCCGGACAACGCTGCGCTGAACCGCTTCTTCTCGCTGCACTTCCTGCTGCCGTTCGTGATCCTCGGTGTGATCATCATGCACGTGTGGGCGCTGCACATTCCCGGCTCGTCGAACCCGACCGGCGTGGAAGTGAAGACGGAATCGGACACCGTGCCGTTCCATCCCTACTACACCGCGAAGGACGGCTTCGGACTGGGCATCTTCCTGATGCTGTACTGTGCGCTGGTGTTCTTTGCGCCGAACCTGCTGGGCCACCCGGATAACTATATTCCGGCCAACCCGCTTTCGACCCCGGCGCACATCGTTCCCGAATGGTATTTCTGGCCGTTCTACGCGATCCTGCGCGCCTTCACCTCGGACTTCATGTTCATCCCGGCCAAGCTGATGGGCGTGCTCGCCATGTTCAGCGCGATCCTGGTGTGGTTCTTCCTGCCCTGGCTCGACACGAGCCCGGTCCGTTCGGGCCACTACCGCCCGCTGTTCCGCAAGTTCTTCTACCTGCTCGTGGTTGACGTGCTGGTGCTGGGCTACTGCGGTGGCGCACCGGCCGCGGAACCCTACGTGATGATCTCGCAGATCGCGTCGATGTACTACTTCCTGCACTTCCTCGTGATCCTGCCTGTCGTGTCATCGATCGAGACGCCGCAGCCGCTGCCGTTCTCGATCACCGAAGCTGTCCTGGGCAAGGACGAGAGCGCCGCGCTTTCGCCCGCCAAGCCTGCGATCGCCTGAGCCTGCCACCCGGCACATCCAAAGGGAAACCTCATGGTCCGTCTATTTGGCCCGCTCGTTGGCCTCTTCTTCGCAGTCGCACTGCTTTGGTCGTTCGGAAACGGCGCCTACAACGCAGCGACGCAGCCCACCCCGCCGAACGCGGAGGCGCTGTTCCACATGCACCCGAAGGAAGTTAAGTTCTCCTTCGACAGCGCATTCGGCACGTTTGACAAGGCCCAGCTGCAGCGCGGCTTCCAGATCTACAAGGAAGTCTGCTCGAACTGCCACAGCCTGAAGCAAGTGGCGTTCCGTGATCTGACGCAGCTTGGCTACAACGAAGCCGAAGTGAAGGCGATTGCCAAGAACTGGGGCAGCAAGGCGCAGACCTTCGACCCCAAGACGGGTGATCGCGGCGAGCGTGCGAACCTGCCTTCGGACCACTTCCCGCCGGTGTACTACGCTGGTCAGGGCGTGCCGCCGGATCTGTCGCTCATCGCCAAATCTCGCCATGGCGGTGCGCAGTACATCCACTCGCTGCTGACGGGCTATGTCGATCAGGCTGGCTACAAGAACGAAGCGGGTGAGGAACTGCTCAAGAAGTTCCCGGATGCGAAGACGCCCGATGGGCTGTACTTCAACCCCTACTTCGCCAACCTGAACCTGGCGATGCCTGCGCCGCTGGTGAGCGATGGTCAGGTGACCTACAGCGACGGCACCAAGGCGACTGTCGACCAGATGGCCATGGACGTTTCCGCGTTCCTGACCTGGACGGCCGAACCCAAGCTCGACAAGCGCAAGCAGACGGGTTGGCCGGTGCTGGGCTTCCTGCTGGCAGCGACCGTTCTGGCTTACCTCGCCAAGCGGAATGTCTGGGCTGACAAGCACTGACGATCTGGCGAAACGCCGACAAACAAAGGCCACCGGCAACGGTGGCCTTTTTTGTGCGCGGCGCTATCTGAGCATTCCATGACCAAGGATGAAATCAAGGCGCTGGTGCGCACGGTGCCCGACTTCCCCGCGCAGGGAATCCTGTTTCGCGACGTGACCACGCTGATCCGGCATGGCGAAGGCTTTGCCGCGTGCATTGCCCACCTTGCGCGGATGGCTGAGGCCGCAGGCGCGGATGTGATCGCCGGGATGGAAGCGCGCGGGTTCATCTTCGGGGCCGCCGTGGCGGCGCACTTGCGGATCGGCTTTGTGCCGGTGCGCAAGCCGGGCAAGCTGCCGGTGGCCACGGTGGGGATCGACTATGCACTGGAATATGGGCGCGACCGGCTGGAGATCGACCCCAGCGCCATCACCAAGGGCGCGCGGGTGGTGATCGTGGACGACCTCATCGCGACAGGCGGGACGGCACTGGCGGCGACGGAGCTGCTGCGGGGGGCGGGCGCACGGGTGGACCATGCGTTGTTCGTGATCGACCTGCCGGACCTGCACGGTGCAGAGCGGCTACGCGGTGCGGGCGTTATCGTGGAAGCGCTAATGGACTTTCCGGGGCACTGAGGCCGGGGTCAAAAGTCTGCCAGTGTTGCCTTGGCGCAGACGAGGGCTTCAGCGTCGGTGCCGCTACCACCACCGGTAAACAGGCCGGCCAGCAAGAACCCACCCACTACGAACACCACGAAGCCGAGCGTGACGAGACCGAGGTACTTGTCGATCACGCGCTTGATCGGTGCGCCGAAAAGCTGGAACAGCCCGCCGACAATCATGAAGCTGATAGCCCGGCTGATGATGCTGGCGAACAGGAACGTCACCAGCGACATCTTGATGAAACCGGCGCTGATCGTGATCAACTTGAACGGGATGGGCAGAACGCCCTTCACGATGATGATCTCCCAGCCGTGGGCGCGAAGATAGCACGCAGCCTGGGGGAAGCTTTCGGACAGATGGAGCATCGCCAGCAGCTGCTTGCCGACGCTGGCGAACAGGAAATAGCCGATGGCATAGCCGAGCAGCCCGCCGATTACTGAACCTGCAGTTGCGACAGCGGAGAACCGCACAGCCTTCTTTGGTTCCGCAAGGCACATGACGCCGAGCAGCGGGTGTGGCGGGATTGGAAAGAAGCTGGCCTCAATCGCCGAAAACAGCGCCAGCCAAACTTCGGCAAGCGGGTGCGTGGCCTTGGCCAAAGTCCAGTTGTAGAGGCTGCGAAGCATGGAGCGAGGTACTCGGTTAGGCGGATGTGCGTGCGGGCGAATCCAGGTGGGATTCCGGTGAAGCTCCCTAGCAGCGCAATGCAAATATTCCCTAAGCGAGCGGACGGCAAAGCGCTAGGGGGCCTGCAATTAACCATATGGGTACAAACTTCTTGACATCGTCACGCTGTTTGAGTACATACCAGGAACATCGCGATAGACCGAGTCGCCGCCTCACCGCAGCGAACCGCTCCGCGCTTTCCCATTCCCCAAGCAACGGATAGCCAATGGCCAAGCGATCCAATGCGCCCAAGCTGCGTGGCACTGCCACGACGCAGCATGGCGAATCCACCAGTGCAGCGCACTGGATGGCCGATTTCCTTGCCGCCCTGGCCGACACGTCCAACGTGGCCGCCGCAGCCCGCAAGGCCCAGATCGATGTCTCGACCGCCTATCATCGGCGGCGGCAGGACGACGAGTTCAATCGCAAGTGGCAGATCGCGCTGTGCGAGGGGTACGACAATCTCGAAATGGAGCTGCTCTACCGGCTCCGCACCGGCGAACTGAAACCCGCGACGGGTGCCAAGCGGTCCAGCCGCAGCTTTGATAATGCCACCGCCTTCCGGCTGCTGGCCGCACACCGCGAATCGGCGGCGCGCGAGCGGGCGCGGCGCGACCATGTGAGCGCCGAGGAGATTCGGGCTTCCATCGATCGCAAGGTCGAGGAGCTGCGGCGGCGGGTGATGGATGCAAAGGCGCAGCGCGAGGCCGCTGCGCTGGCCGGGGCTATCCTGCCCAAGCCGCAGGGGGCGGCGTGACTACGGATCGGCTCGATTTCCTGCGCCACGATGACGACGGGATCGCCCATGAGCTGCCGGACATGCTCGATGAAACCGAGCGCGATGCAGTGCCCTGGAACTGGCCGCTGTGGGCGCGCACATCGCAGCTGCCGCCGCCGGGCGACTGGCGGGTGTGGCTGATCATGGCGGGGCGCGGCTTTGGCAAGACGCGCGCCGGTGCGGAATGGGTGCGGATGGTGGCCGAGCGCGATCCTTCGGCCCGGATCGCGCTGGTGGCGGCTTCGCTGCACGAGGCACGCAGCGTGATGATCGAAGGCGAGAGCGGACTGATGGCGATCAGCCCGCCGCACTTGCGGCCGCGCTATGAGCCATCGCTGCGCCGGATCGTGTGGCCGGGCGGCGCGCAGGCGCTGCTCTATTCGGCAGCGGAAGCCGAAGCCCTGCGCGGGCCGCAGCACAGCCATGCGTGCCGGGCAGAGCCAGAAGGAAGTTACCGTGAATGAAGCACTGCTGGCCGCAGACATCCTGCTGCACCCTTCGATCGAGGCCGTCGTTTCGAGCCCACCGACAACGCCCGCGTTGGGACAGTGCTGGCTCGTGGGGACGAGCGCGACTGGCACATTTGCCGGCCATGCCCACCACATCGCGGCGTGGAGCGAAGGCGGGTGGCAGTTCTTGCCCCCCCGCAATGGCATGCGTGTATTCGACCTCTCCGCTGGTGCTGATCGTCTTTTTCTCGCAAGCAATTGGCAGATCGTGGCAGCACCCGCAAATCCGACAGGCGGCAGCTTTGTTGATAGCGAGGCGCGCACTGCTATCGCAGCGATTCTTACCGCTTTGACGAATGCAGGACTGCTTTCCTGATCACTTGATGACTGTTTCGAACCGCACTTCCAAGAACCTGAACAAGCTATTGCAGGCTGCGATTGTTACGTAGGGATATGGTTTTAGTTGCCTTTTGGCAACAGCCCCTCTCAGGTTGGCTTGCAAGCAAAATCGAGAGCCGCTAATGGCTGGTGCATCCCGAGGCATGCCTTCGATTAAAGGGGAAATGAGAATGCGGAAACTGCTCCTGGGCTTGGCCCTGGCGTCCACGGCGCTCGCAACGCCGGCGCTCGCCAAGAAAGATTCCTGGTACGTTGAAGTCGATGCCGGCGCGATGATCGTCGAAAAGACCAGCGTCAAGATTGGCGGCATCGAGGATGCGGCGACGATCAAGAACCGGACCGGTTATGATGTCGGCGGCATTGTCGGCTACGATTTCGGCGGTTTCCGCCTCGAATCGGAAGTCGGCTATCGTCGTGCGGGTCTGGACCGCATCACCAACAACCAGGGCGCTACTGTTGATCGCGCTGCTGGCACGCTGAAGGGTCATAGCTATGCCCTCAGCTACATGGTCAACGGCCTGCTCGATTTCGGCAGCGATGATGGCCTGCAGGCGTTTGTCGGCGGCGGCGTCGGCCTCGCCAACGTTAAGTACAACTACGTGACCCGCAATGGCTTCGGCGCTGTCGATGATTCGGACACGAACTTCGCTTGGCAGGGCCTTGCTGGCGTGCGCGCGCCGCTTTCCAGCCACTGGGACGTGGGCTTGAAGTATCGTTACTTCAACTCCAGCCGCGTGAACCTGGTTGGCGACGGCACCCTCACTGGGAAGCGCATCCGCGGCGAATGGCGTTCGCACTCGCTGATGGGTACGCTGGCTTACAACTTCGGTGGCGAACCTGCGCCGATGCCGGAACCGCCGGCTCCGCCGCCGCCCCCGCCGCCCCCGCCGCCCCCGCCGCCCCCGCCCCCGCCGCCGGCTCCGGTCTGCAACAAGGGTCCGTATATCGTGTTCTTCGACTGGGATAAGTCGAGCATCACGCCTGAAGCGGCGACCATCCTCGACAACGCCGTTACGGCTTATGGCAATTGCGCCAGCGTGCCGATCATGCTGGCGGGTTACACCGACCGTTCGGGTTCGCCGAAGTACAACCAGGGCCTTTCGGAGCGCCGCAACGCTTCGGTTCGTGGCTACCTGACTACGCACGGCATCCCCGATGGCTCGATCACCAGCCAGGCCTTCGGCGAAAGCAACCCGCGCGTTCCGACCGCTGATGGCGTTCGCGAACTCCAGAACCGCCGCGTGGAAATCACGTACGGTCCGGGCTCGGGCATGTAAGGTACGGCAAACTGCCGACAATGAATTGGGGGCCGGAGAAATCCGGCCCCTTTTTCGATGGCGCGCAGTTTATGATAAAACTTGGCTGAGTGGCCGCATCTGGGTGCTTGAAGGTAAGCACCAGGCAAGCTGCTTCGCCATTTGGGTTGTCGCCGGTCCTCGCCAAAAGGCCGATTCGACGGACCGTGACCGAGGCTCGGATTCGCATTCGCCAAGAGCACTGTCCGGACCTATCCGCACAGTTGCAGACATATGCGTATAGGAGGTAGCGGGAACCGCAAAAATCACTCTAACTACTTGATTAAAAATGTTCTGCGGGAAGGTTCTGTGATGCCCGAGGCCCCACATGAAGCCCCCAAAACTACGGAAAGCATTGGTTCTACGCACTTTCTGGGAACCGAAGTGATGCGGGCAGTCTAACGCGGCCAATACAACCGATACCAGCAACGCTTCTGGATGTCATCAAATGTTGATGGATTGCAGAGGGATACAAGGCTTGCGTTGGCCAGTCGGCCCATAGCGCAATTGAGTCGGACTCGTCTCTAAGGGGTCTAAAAAGCTGTCTGCGTGAGGGAGGCTGCAAGACCTCAGATGACCTGGGATTCGACAGCAAGTGCCCTATTAAGCTGATCTGGCCGTCATCGACTGACAGCCGAAGACAACTGTGCCTGAGCTACCGGTCCCAAGGCGGCGGGTTACGACCACAATTCGCCGTTCCGCGGAATTGATGCGAATGGCTGCTTTTCCCGAAACCAGCCGCTCGCTCGGCGCGTAACCGTTAGGCAGCATTGCGCACACTTCCGGTGCTCCTTCAAAAGCCTGAATTGAAGATCGCATGCAGACTGCAAAAATGGACGTGCAAGCAAATGCGCCCGGCTGCGGCCGCGCTTCCACTAGCACTTTGCAGAAGTGGACGAGCTCGGGCTAGTGGGAGACCTTGCCGGACGAAGCGCCCGATGAGTGCCGGATGATGAAGGATTGCCATGCCCTACCAACCCTTTGACCTTGGCGGGAAAGTCGCGCTCGTGACCGGAGGGAACGGCGGCATCGGCCTCGGCATGGCGGAGGCGCTCGCGCAGGCAGGGGCGTCCGTGATCATCTGGGGAACAAACCCGGCAAAGAATGCTGCAGCGAAGAGCAGGCTGGAAGAAACCGGAGCGCGCATCGCCAGCGAAATCGTCGATGTGTCGGACGAGCATGCTGTGAGCGCGGCGATGGAAAAGGCGGTCGCCGAATTCGGCCGTGTCGATACGGTCGTGGCCAATGCCGGCGTTGGCGGCGGCGGTCAATTTGATACGCTTACGACCGAGCAATGGCGCAAGGTCATGGCGGTCAATCTGGACGGCGTGTTCTTCACGCTGCGTGAGGCGTGCAAGCACATGAAGGCGCGCGCCGAAGCGGGCGATCCGGGGGGCTCGCTGGTTGCGATTTCGTCGACCTCGGCCATCCACGGCGCTGCGCGCAACCAGGCCTATGGCACGGCCAAGGGAGCGCTGTGCTCGCTGGTTCGGGCCACCGCCGTCGAGTTTGCCCGCTACGGCGTGCGCGCCAACGCGGTGCTTCCGGGCTGGACGGTCAGCGAAATGACCGAGGCCGCGCAAGCGAACGAGAAGTTCAACCGGCAGGTGATTTCGCGCGTGCCCTTCCGGCAATGGATTGAGCCTGAGGATTTCGGCGGGATCGCGGTTTATCTCGCCTCCGATGCATCGCGGTTCCACACCGGAGACAGCATCGTCCTTGATGGCGGGTACACGATCTATTGACCGTACTGGCTATTGACCGAACTGGAGTTGCCCCGATGGAAGATGCGTCCTCGTCACTGGTGCTGAGCGACACGCCGCAAATCGGTATCCGTCGGCTTACGCTGAACCGTCCGGAGAAGCGCAACGCGCTCTCGAATGCGCTCAGGACGGAACTGTTCGCGGCGCTCGAAGACGCGGACAAGGACGCGGACGTTCGGGTTATCATCCTGCGGGGTGCCGGTTCGTGCTTTTCCGCGGGCTATGACCTTTCGCCGGAGGCCAGCCTGCAGGCGCCGCCCTATCATACGGCCGGCGGTCCGGGCTTCTGGCCGCGGCACGTCGTCGAAGGGGTGTTCCGGATCTGGGATCTGGCAAAACCTGTCATTGCACAGGTTCACGGCTGGTGCCTCGCCGGGGCGACGGAACTCGCCACGGCCTGCGACCTCATTTACCTGAGCGAGGACGCACAGATCGGCTACCCGCCGGTTCGCGGAATGAGCCCGCCCGATACCCAGTTCCACCCGTGGCTGTGCGGCCTCCGCTCGGCGATGGAGCAGATGCTGACCGGGGACGCGCTTTCTGCCCACGAAGCGGTGCGCGTGGGCTTTGCCAACCGGGCGTTCCCGCTCGAGGAGCTTGAAGGCGAAGTCCTCAAGATCGCGGAGCGGATCGCGAAGATCCCACCCGAGGTCCAGCAGATCAACAAGCGATCGGTGCACCGGGCGATGGAAGCGATGGGGCTGCGGTCTGCGATACGTGCGGGCACGGAAATGCAGGCATTGGCAATGACCACCGAGGCTTCCCGGCAGACCTTCGCCGGCTTCCGCGCCGGAGACGTCCGCGGTGCGCTCGATGCTCGTGACGGGTCTTTCGGAGATTACCGCACGTCGGTCCCATATAACCCTGAAAAAGCCAACGAACCCGCTGACACGAGGTGAGCGCAACCGCTGGGCTGCTTTGCACCAGAAGTGTCGTTATTCGGCGCGTTCACTAGCGTCCGACTGACCTGCCATTCATTTAGCCAGTCCGAGACAGGACGGACACAACGCACACCGCTTCTTCGACGCCCCATAGCCCGCCGCCATTCTCGGCAACAGCGACCCTTGCGCGCTCGACTTGCCGTTTGCCAGCTTCGCCCCGTAGCTGCGTTACCAGTTCGAAGATCTGGGCAAGCCCGGTCGCGCCGATTGGGTGGCCCTTGCTTTCAAGGCCGCCCGAGGGATTAACCGGCGTGCGGCCGCCCAGCGCCGTATGACCGTGCAGCGCTGCTAGTCCGCCCTCGCCGCGCGGTGCAAGACCGAGGTTCTCGACCTGGATGACCTCGCCCACCGCAGTTGCATCGTGGACTTCCGCCAGATCGATGCTTTCAGGGCCGAGGCCGGCCGCCTCGTATGCCTTGAGCGCGGTGACCCGGCCGATATGGCGGTCCAGATCGTCGGGGTCGCGGTCCACCGAAGTGCCCAGAACGCAGGCCCGGAGTTCCACCGCGCGCGCACCGACGCCCAGTCGGCGCAGGCCCGCTTCGGTGCACAAGACCGCCGCCGCCGCGCCGTCGCTGACAGGGGCGCACATTGGCAACGTCAGCGGCCACACGATAGGGCGCTCTGCCAGCACCTCAAGGGCCGAATAGGCGCGGCGATATTGGGCGCGCTCGTTGTGGACGGAATGCGCGTGGTTCTTGGCCGCGACCGCCGCGAACTGCTCCTGCGTCGAGCCGTAAAGCCGCATATGTTGGCGCGCGAAGGCGGCGTAGATGTCCATGAACACGCTGCGCCGCTCTGCCGGAAGAGGCAGCGCTGCATCGTCCATGCCGCCAAGTGCCAACAGCACCGCGCGGCTCGCCTCCACCGTGGCGACGTCCCAACCGGCGTCGAAAATGCCGAGCGAGCGCGTGCGATCCGGGTGCGAGAGCTTTTCCGCGCCCACCGCGAGAACGATGTCGGCAGCTCCCGCCTTGAGATAGTTTGCAGCCTCGAACAGCGCGGTGGAGGCGCTGGCACAAGCATTCTCGACATTGGCGATGGGAATGCCCGCGAAGCCAAGCGGGCGCAGCGCCGCTTGGCCCCGGATCATGTGCTGGCCTTCCAGTGCGCCCTGGCTCGTATTGGCAAACCACGCAGCCTCGATCAGCGAGGCCGCACAGTTCGCATCGGCAAGCGCAGCATCGACCGCCTGCCGCGTCAGGTCCTTGACCGTCCGCGTCAGGTCGATGCCGAAGGTCGTCATGCCGACCCCGGCGATGTAGATGGCCTTGCCCGCCATTGCGCTCAGGCTTTCGCGCCTAGAGGATCTGCTCGAGCGCGTAGAACGGCGACCAGAGGTCTTCGATCGGCGTCCGGTCGTGTACCAGTGTCTGCAGATCGAACCCGGCAAAGACCGGATCGTTCGGCTTTCGTCCACCGCGCATGGTGTTGTTGTTATCGCTGGCAGGTTGGCCCGGCAGCATGACGGCGCGCATGTCCTTGGTGCGCAGCAGCCGGTCCATGTCACCCACAATGGTGCGGCAAAGGATCCGCCATTCCCCGCCGCGCTTCTCGAAGATGTCGAGGTAGCGGCCCTGGTGCCAGTAATCGAGGAAGTCCCCGTCCGGCTTCTTGAGGCGGTGGACCACCGACCACTGGCTTTCGCAGAACGCGCGGTCACCCTTGAGGTCGATGATCGTGTTGGTGATCGCGTGGATGCTGGCTTCGGCCTGCTGGAGGATCGGGATAACGTAATCGCCGAAAGCCTGACCGTTGCCGCCGAAAAAACCGTGGTCGTCGTAACCGTCTTCCCAGTAGCAGTCCTTGAAGGCCTGCTGGTCGCAGCGGTCGGCGCCGCGGCAATAGCGGTGGATCACTTCGCGGATCGCTTCCTTGTCGCGCAGAGCGGTGAGCTCGCTCTCGAGCGCATCGAGCCGGGCCGAAAGCTGGGCTGTAAGGCTGTCACTCATACCTGATCCTCTCGTTTGGCTGCGAACACCCTGTTGCGCAGCACGCCGATTCCTTCGATTTCAAGTTCGATGACATCGCCATCTGCGAGCAGCTTGCCTGCCTCAAGCCCGCACCCGCCGCCGACCGTACCCGATCCCAGGATTTCCCCGGCGTGGAGGGTTTCGGAGGTGCTGATGAAGGCGATCAGATCCTCGAACTTGACCGTCATCGAACTGCAGTTGCCGACCGAACGGACTTCTCGGTTCACGCGCACGGTCATTGCGGCATTGTCGGGATAGAACTCGTCGATCGTGACGATCCACGGCCCGAGCGCGTTCGCGCCATCAAAATCCTTCGACTTCGATGGCCCCAGGCCGCTTTCCATCTCCGGTCCTTGCGTGTCGCGGGCGCTGAAATCGTTGAAGATCGTGAACCCGAAAATGTGGGCACGCGCCTCTTCACGCGGAATGTTGCGCCCGGCCTTGCCGATCACGCAGGCCATTTCGAGCTCGTAGTCCATGAGCTGCGAATAGGCCGGCCAGTTCACATCGGTGTCAGGCCCGGTCACGGCCATGCGGTTGGCCTTGTAGTAGATCGGCCGAAGGTTGAAGATCTCGTGCATCTTGCGCGACCGCTCGGAAGGCTCGGTACGGCCCTGCAGCCGCATCGCCGCCTGCGAAGAGCCCACCAGATGCTCTTCGAAGCACATGCAGTCGCGCATCTGCACGGGCCGGGGCAGCGGCGCGAGCAGCTTTGCTTGGGAAATCGGCATAGCTTCGCCTGCAAAGCTGGCGATAGCAGTGCTGATCATCGCAAGACAATCTGCACCGCCTTCAATCACGTTCTGCATCGAGCTGGCCGAACGCGGGTCAAAGCCCGCGCCCGACAGCGCCGTTGCCAGATCGACGAGGGTGCTACCATCGCCAGTGACCACGCCGACCCGGGGCGCGGTGTCTTCTGGTGTCGTGTAAGTGGCCAGTTTCATGTTCGGTGCCTCAGAAGTCGTACGAGACCCGGGCCCCGAAGGTACGCGGCTCGGCCCAGATGCCGCGCTGGGCGTTGCCGGTGCTGTTCAGGACCTGGCGGCGATAGCGCTCATCGGTGAGGTTGCGCCCCCAGATGCCCACCGTCCAGTTTCCATTCTTGAGATTGACCGAGGCGTCCCACAGGCCGAGTGCGCGTTCGCTCGATTGCGGATCGACCGCATTGTTGTCCGCCTCGAAGAAGATCGAGCTGCGATAGGCGTAGCCGATCCGGCTGGTGAGCTGGCCGATGCCCGTCTTGGTCTCGAAGTTCAGCCCGAGCGAGAGCGTGTGTTGCGGAGCGCGCTGCATGCGGTTCCCGCTGAAATCGAGCGTGGGATTGAACACGTAGTTCTTGAACTTCGCGTCGAGGTAGCCGTAGCTGAAATCAAGCGACCACTGGCTGGTGAACGCCGCGCGGCCCTCGATCTCGAAGCCGCCGATGCGGCTGTTGGCCGCATTGGCGATCACCACTTGCGCAAAGCCCCCGCCGATGGGCACAAGCCGCAGTTGCTGGAGATTGCGATAGTCCATAGTGAACACCGCCATGTTCAGGCGAAGGTGGCGGTTCAGCAGGGTGGAGCGCAGGCCTGCCTCGAACGAGTCCACCGATTCAGGATTGGCGACCTGCTGGGCCACGCCTGGCGAGATCGCGATGAACTGGAATGCGCCCGACTTGAAGCCCGAGGTATAGGACACATAGGCCAGCACGTCGTCGGCGACCTTGTAGCTCAGCGAGGCTGACGGATCGAACGAGTGCCATTTGCGCGCGATTGTCGTGTTGTAGTTCGAGACGACAATCGGCACCGTGGTTTTCGTATCGAAAACAACGTCCTTTTCATCCCAGCTGTAGCGACCGCCGAGCGTGAGCGAGAGCTTCGGGATCGGTTCCCACTGCGCCTGCCCGAAGAGGGCATAGGACTTGGCCTGAAGTCCGACCCCGAAATCCCACACTAGCGGCGCGGGCTGGACGAGGAACGAGAGCAGCGCAGCGGGGCCGAAGTCGATGGCCTCGGTCCGGGTCACGTTTTCCTTGGAATAGAACGCACCGGCCAGCAGCTTGAACGTGTCGGAACTGTAGTTCAGCCGCAGTTCCTGCGAGAACTGCTTGCTGCTCTCGTTGGCGCGGTAGACCTCGAAAGGCAGCGTGGTCCCGTCAAGATCGTCGCGCTCGTTGAGCTTCAGTTTACGCAGCGCGGTGATCGAAGTCAGCTCGAATGACCCGAACGGCACGTTGAGCTGTGCCGAGCCGCCATAGGTCTCCTTTACGATCCCCTGTTTCTGAACGTCGGACGCGGGATGATAGGGATCGACCGGGTCTGCAGGGGTGACATAGCCCGGCGCGACAAAGCCCGGGTTGGGGGCCGTACCGTTCAGTCCATTGGGAACGAGGATCAGCGGCGGACCATCGAAATGCGAATAATCGGCAGAGAGGCGCAGGGTGGCATCGCCCAGCTTGGCCATGAGTTTCCCCCGGCCGGACCAGTTGTCCTCACTGCCACCGCGAACATTCGCAACACTGACCGGCTGGTAGCCTGCGCGGTAGCGCCGCGCGACAGAGAGCGAGCCGCGCACGTCGTCGCCCGCGATCGGGCCGCTGATCGAAGCGCCGAGCGAATAGAGCCAGTCCCCCTTGATGGCGCTGGCGCCCAGTTCGCTGGTCAGATGCGCCTGCAGGGTAGAGGTCGGATCGCGGGTTACGACCGAAATCGCCCCGCCGATGGTGTTGCGGCCATAGAGCGAGCCTTGCGGGCCCCGCAGCAATTCGACCCGCTGGACATCGATCAGGTCCATGTCGAGCGCGCCGAAGCGGCCAAGGTAGACCCCGTCGACGAACACGCCGACTGAGGAATCGCTGCCCGCGTCGTAGGAGCGCGTGCCGACGCCGCGAATGTAGATCTGCGGTTTGGAGCGATCCGCCGCTTCGAAGAACACGTTGCCGCTGAGGCGCGCGACGTCATTGAGTTCGGTATAGCCGGCGTTCTCAAGATCCTTGCCCGCGACCGCCGATATCGACATCGGCACGTTCTGCAGCGATTCCGACTGCTTGCGGGCCGTCACCACGATATCGGCGATGCCGGACGTTTGGGGATCGGCGGCTGGAGCCGGGCTGTTGCTTTGCGCCAAGGCAGGCTGCGCCGCAGAAACGGCCGCGATGGCACAGGACGTGAGCCAAACGGCGCGGCGCAACGCAGCTGTGATATGAGTCCCCGGCATCCTATCCTCCCTCTTTTATCCGCGCCTTGAACGACTCATTCAGGTGCGGTACTAAATTAGGTACATTAGTACCGTATGGAGGTCAAGCAATGCCAAGTCCCGCCCTGACTGCCTTCAACGCGGAGGTGCGCGCGACCCGGCGTGCCTTGCTGAGCAGCGACTATGATCCCGTCCAAATGCGCCAGATGCTGGCGAGTATGGATGCGGTCGGGCCCGGCCCGGATTGCCGTCTGCTGGGCTATGCCACGCTTGAACTGCGGCGCGCGGCGGGTGCCGGGCTGCTGGTCTATGTCCCCGGCGGGGGCTTCTGCTTTCCGGGCGGCGATGCGAACCGTGGACTGCTCGACCGGGTTTGTGGAGCTGCCGGCGCGCGAGGGGCCATGCTGCAACATCGGCTGGCGCCCGAGCATCCTTTCCCGGCAGCGCACGACGACGTGTTCAATGCGCTGCGCGTGATCCTCGCCGAAGAAACCGGCCCGGTCTTCGTGCTATGCGATTCCTCCGCGGGCGCGCTGGTGCTGTGCGCCTGCGCCCGGCTGAAGCGCGAAGGGCACCGGCTGCCGGACAAGCTGGTCGGCCTATCCGTCCTGACTGACCTTGCTATGACCGGCCGCTCAAACGTAACGAATGCTGAGGCCGATCCGATGTTTGGCCCTGAGGCTGTGATCCACAAAGCGTTCCACTACCTGCAAGGGGCCAACCCCGCGCAGCCTTCAGTCTCGCCGTTGTGGGATGAACCAATTTCGTTGCCGGATTGCCTGTTCCTGGTCGGCAGCACCGAGGTCATGCGCGATGACACCGTGCGCTATGCTGCGAAAGCCGAAAGCGCGGGGACACGGGTGCAGGTCAGTGTTTATGACGAGGCGCCGCATGTATTCCCGCTGCTGCCCGGCATTCCCGAAGCCGATGAGGCCCTAGCCGAGATCGCCGCCTTCCTGCGGGCTTGACCTGCGCCGGTCAGTCGCCCGAATTCTGGAACAAGCCCGTCGTCAGGATCTGGAACAGCTCCTCAAACGCCTGGCTGAAGCCGACACCGGATCGTTCGAGCATCGAGGGCTCGTTGATCCGGTTGACGGCCGCGAGGAAAATCTCCGCCACCAGCGCGGAGTGAAAGGCTTTGAACTTCCCCCGACGGATACCGTCCTCGACGATCTCCATCAGCACATTGGTGCGCTGGGTTTGATGGGCTTCGAGCAGGGCCAGCGCCGGGCGATAGCTTTGCAGATCGGCGAGGAACTGGCGGCTTGCGGGCCGGGATTCGATTACGCCGGGCTCCAGATACGCCATCACGCGCTGCTTGGGATCATCGTGCTGAAGCGCACCCTGCCAACCCAGGTGCCGAATCCGATCAAGCCACGTTTCGATCACGAGGACGAAGAGTTCCTGCTTGCTCGGCGCGATCTCATAAAGCGTGCGCTTCGAGCATTTCAGCTGCGCGGCGATCTCGTCGACCGTAATCGTGCGAAAGCCCTTGGCGAAAAACAGCGCCTCCAGATCGGCCAGCAATTCCTTCTGCCGATCAGAGTTATTCCCGAGAGACTGCGCGTGTCTTGGTGCCATCGCTATTTTTGCCGCCAGAGGTTGTGACGGCGGGATACCCGCTCACCCGCTCCATGCCAACCGTCGCCTTCAAACTTTACAGGTACTGTCGTACCGTTTATCGTACCGCTCTTTGGAACTGGTGAGAGAATCCATGGGCGACGTCCTGAAGGCCCCGACTTCCGCGCAGCTGCTCCTGGCCTCACTCCAGCGCCACGCTGCTAGGTCGGCGATCACTGTAGCCGGGCAAAGTTGGACTTATGCCCAGATCGACGCGCTGTCTGATCGTCTCGCCGCCTATCTGGCCGGTATGGGCGTCGGCCCTGGGGTGGCGGTGGCGGTCCATCTGCGCAACAGCTGCGAATATGTCGTCAGCGAGTTCGCGATCCTCAAGCTCGCTGCGATCCGGGTGCCGCTCAATGAGCAGATGGGGGTGCCCGAGCTGGGCTACTGTCTCGCGCATAGCGGTGCGCAGGTCCTCATCACTCACGCCGATCTGCCCCGCGCGAACGACCTGAAGGCCCAACCCTTCATGATCGTGGTGGGTGCCGCGCCGGATCAGCCGCTTGATAAGGGGCACGCGCATTGGTCCGATGCGATGACCGAGCACGCCGCGTTCGAACCGCTCACCGCTGATGCCGAAGATACCGCGATCATCGCCTATACTGGTGGCACCACCGGTCGACCCAAAGGTGTCCGACACACGTACGGCCGCATGGCCTGGAACCTGTTCGCACACATCAACTGCCTTGAAATCCGCGCCGAGGAGGTGATGCTGCTCACCACCCCGCTGCCGCATTCGTCTGGCTACCACATGGTCGCCGCGTTCCTGCAGGGGGCCCATGTCGTCATCGAAAGCCGCTTCGATCCGCAGCGGTTCTTCGAACTGTGCCGCGACCTGGGCGTGAGCTGGACCATGATGGTTCCGACCATGCTCTACCGCCTGCTCGATCATCCGGCGGCGGGCACTGCCGATCATCGTTCGCTGCGCACGATCGTTTATGGCGCAGCCCCGATCAATCGCGAGCGGCTTGAGGAAGGGCTGCGCAAGTTCGGCAAGGTCTTCCTGCAGATCTACGGCCAGACCGAATGCCCCAACCTGATCACCACGCTCAGCAAGGACGATCACACCAATCCCGATCTCCTCGCCTCGTGCGGACGCGCTGTGCCGCTTGTCGAACTCCGTCTGCAGGCTGACGCTTCCGGCGCAGGCGAGGTCGAGGTCCGCTCGCCCTATCTGCTTGTCGAATATCTCGGCGATCCGGCAGCGACCAGCGAGGCGCTGCAGGACGGCTGGCTGAAGACCGGCGACCTTGCACGGCTGGAAGGCGGCTATCTGTTCCTCGTCGATCGCGCCAAGGACATGATCATCACCGGCGGCATGAACGTCTACTCGACCGAGGTCGAAGGCGCGCTGCGCCAGCACCCGGCTGTGCGCGAAGCGGCGGTTGTCGGGATTCCCCACCCCGATTGGGGCGAGGCGGTGACGGCGGTGCTGATTGCCGAAGAAGGAGCCGTGGCTGAGGATATCCGTCAGTTCGCAAAAGCCCAGCTATCGGCCTACAAGGTGCCCAAGACCGTCCACATTGTTTCGGAGCTGCCACTGACTCAGTACGGCAAGATCGACAAGCGACGCATCCGAGCGCAGTTGATCGAGGATGCTCGCAGCCTGTGGGGATAAGACCCGCAAGTCCTAAAGTACTGCTGCGATTTCAATCCGCCTGCCAGTCCGCGTCCGGCCAAACCTAAGTCAGTCAGCGATGGCGTACGTGCATGGCTGGAGCGTCTGCTCTTGCCGAAAGCCATCATTCAATCGGGGAACCTGGAACGGCGGCTAAGTCCAAGTCCCAAGTACCGTCATGTCTGCTGGTCATTTGAGGGAGGCTCGTGCGGGGGGGGGGCATCGAATCTTTCACGAAGTAGGCAGGCCCACGCCTGGGGCAGCCCAAGGATCCTCCAGTGCGGCGTTCCCTGACCCAATTGATTGCCGCACTTAGGCTTCAAACAACATCCGCCAAGAGGAAAAAGAGGGCACACCCTACGCGACTTGTCGCAGGCTATAAGTATATGCAATATAAGTACAAAAAGAGAAAATGCACCCTTCGTCGCTTTCCCGTCAGTCTGACTTGCGGCCCTCAAACACAGGTCGGTTCTCCGAAGGGCAGGGCTAACTGCATGAAATGCGCTGCAATTGATGTTCTTGATTAGCTTGAACCGGCAGTGTGGTCTGCCCCTCGCTCTCCTAGGGTGATCAGGCTCCTTCGTTTGAAGGAATCTGCAAGATGTTACGACCCAAATGCATCCAGACCTACGTTTCGGATGAGTTCAATGCCTTCGTGCGCATTGCTATTTCGGCATGCGCCCATGCTCTGAGTGAGCTGGTGCTCGCGGACTGCATCGGCGTGGTGGCAGCCTCGGACGGGGAGGCGGCACGATAATCCGTCGTACCGCTAATGCTGCCCCGCCCATTGCTGAACAATTGGGTCTGCCGTTCGACGAGCGTCCAAAGGCTGCGACCCCACTAGTGGTTCCTGCGCCCGACCCACTAACGGTGCGCATCGCCGAGGCGGTCCGACTAACCGGCCTATGCCGATCAAAGATCTACGAACTGATCGCTTCGGGCGATATCGAGACGGTGAAGGTCGGCCGATGCACTCTGATCCCCATGGCGAGCCTGCGAGCGCTTGTCGCGCAGGCGACGAGGTAGCTGGCGTTCAGGCAACAGCTGCCAGCCGGCGCCGCATCGACTTGTGGTTCACCGTGCCCTTCAGCGTGTCGAGATAGTCGGACCACCACTGCGCCATCTCGACCCGCTCCCTCCAGTGCGTGCCGCGATGATAGGCGGCGCGCACCTTGTCCTTGTCGCCATGCGCCAGGGCGCGCTCGATGGCATCGGATGACCATTTGCCCGATTCGTTGAGCAGAGTGCTGGCCATCGCGCAGAAGCCGTGGCCAGTCATTTCGTGGGTGGTGTAACCAAGCCGGCGAAGTCCGCCATTGAGCGTGTTTTCGCTCATCGGCCGAGCGCGGGTACGGACCGAAGGGAACACAAAGCCATTGGGACCGGTCACGTATCGCAGGTCTTTGAGCAGTTCAACGACCTGCCTCGACAGCGGCACATGGTGAGGTTTGCGCATTTTCATTTTCTCAGCAGGGATCGTCCATACACATTCGTCGAGATCGATCTCGCTCCACAAGGCGTGGCGCAGCTCGCCGGGCCGAACGAAGACGTGGGCCGCGAACAGCAGGGCCTGCTTGGTGATGCCAAACCCCTAGTAGGAGTCGATAGCCCGCAGGAGCTCGCCAACCTTCTCCGGCTCAGTGATCGCGCCGTAATGTGTAACCCTCGGCGTCAGGAGCGCACCGCGCAGATCGCGTGTCGGATCGGATGTGATCCGCGCTGTTGCGACGCCATAGCGGAAGACGGCCCCGGCCAGCTGAAGTGTCCTGCGCGCGCTTTCCAGATTGCCCTTGCGTTCAATCCGCCGGACCGCCTCCAACACATCGATTGGGGCGATATCGGTAATCGGCAATTTGCCGATCAAACCATCGAGCAGGCTCAGCAGGTATTCGCAGCGCGCGGCCGTGGCAGGCGCCCATGTACCTGAACCGTCACGTTTGCGCTTCGAGCAGTATTCCTCGGCGACCAGAGTGAAGGTGCAACCCGCCATCACTTCGGCGTGCTGGCGGGCCTTGACCTTCCCGCGCGAAGGATCGAGCCCGGCGTAGAGCTGCACGCGAGCCGTGTCGCGGCGCCGACGCGCTTCGCTCAGACTGATTTCAGGGTAGGGGCCAATCGAGAGCTTCTTTTCGATCCCGAGGTGGCGGTACTTGTGCCGCCAGAGTTTGCTGCCGTTCGGCTGGACCTGAAGATAGAGTCCGCCGCTATCGCCCATTTTATAAGGCTTGGCCCTCGGCTTGGCATTTCGGACTGCAGCGTCAGAAAGCGGCATCGCATCACGTCCTTCGTCCGGGGGCCCCAACTTGGGGGCCTTCCACCTTGACGCTGGGGGCCCTGTCTTCTTCGAGGCCCCCAAATGGGCTGGAAGCAGGCAGAAAACGACGGCTCTCAGCGACCTGATGAACGCAAAAATACCGCTGATTTCTGCGGGTTTCAACGATGTCGGTGGATGCCGGTGGACAGGAAATTGGAGCGGGTAGCGGGAATCGAACCCGCCTAGCTAGCTTGGAAGGCTAGTGCATTACCACTATGCTATACCCGCGCTCGACGTTGGCTCTGCCACGATGCCCTCCTGCCCGTCAACCTCCTCTCCGTCCCCCTGTGCAGACTTGCCCTGCGCGGCCTCACCGGCTATTGTTATGTTTCATAACCTAAGCCGGAGAGCACCGTGTCCGATACCGCCAACCATGCCCTTGCACCGTCCGCGCTTGCGCGCTTGCTGCGCCCGCGTTCGGTGGCCGTGGTCGGCGCTTCGGACAAACCGGGCGCGCTCGGCACCACGCTGCTGTCAAATCTCGATGCCAATGGCTATGCGGGGGCGGTCTATCCGATCAATCCCAAGCGCGAGACTTTGGGGAGCCGCACCTGTCTGCCGGGGATCGAGGCGCTGCCGCTCGGCGTCGATGCTGCCGTTCTCGCCATTCCGCGCGCGGGTGTGCTCGATGCGGTGAAGGCGCTGGCCGAACGTCAGGTCGGCGGCGTGGTCATCTTTGCTGCCGGCTTTGCCGAAGGCGGGCCGGAAGGTCTTGCGGAACAGCACGAAATCGCGCGCATCGCCCGCGAAACCGGAATGGTCGTCGAGGGCCCCAATTGCCTCGGCCTCGTGAATTACGTCGATCGTATCCCCCTCACCTTCGTCGAAACCAATGCAAAGCCCCCTGCAGGCAAGAGGGCCATCGGCGTCGTCTCGCAATCGGGCGCAATGGCCGCCGTGCTGGGCACTGTGCTCCTAGCGCGGGACTGCGGCGTGTCGTACTCGGTTTCCACCGGCAACGAGGCCGCCAGCGGCGTCGAGGATTACGTCGATTGGCTGATCGACCAGCCCGACACGCACGTCATCGCGATGATCGTCGAGCAGTTCCGCAAGCCGGAGCGCTTCCTTGCCGCCGCCGCGCGCGCGGCCGCTGCGGGCAAGCCGATCGTGCTGCTCCACCCCGGCACCTCCAGCGCTGCGCGCGAATCCGCCGCGACGCACACTGGCGCGATGGCGGGCGATTATGCCCTGATGCGTGCCAAGGTTACCCGCGCCGGAGTGATCATGGCCGAAACGCTGGAAGAACTGGGCGACATCGCTGAAATCGCGCTGCGCTGCCCCGCTCTGCCTTCGGGCCAGACGGCAGTTCTCGGCGAATCCGGCGCGTTCAAGGCGCTCACGCTCGATCTGGCGGAATCGCTCGGCCTGCCGCTCGCGCCGCTGCATGATGCGGACTCGCCTGCGCTGCGCGCCGCGCTGCCGCAGTTCGTGCCGGTCAGCAATCCGCTCGACATCACCGCGCAGGGCCTTTCCGAACCGGCGATCTACACGCGCTGCCTCGAAGCCCTGCTGGGTGATCCGCGCGTCGGCACGGTACTGGCCGGGATTATCCAGGCCGAAGCGATCACCTGCGCCATCAAGTTCCCGCCGATCCTTGCTGCTGCAACCGCCAAACCGCTGACCAAGCCGCTGATCTTCGCCGGGCTGGATGAAGGTGCGGCGGTTCCGGCGGAACGCATCGCAGCGCTGCGGGCGGCGGGTATTCCGTGGTTCCCCACCACCGAACGCGCGCTTCGGGCCATCACGCGCCTCACGCAGTTCTCCGCGCGCGATACCACCACCAATGCTCAGGCGCCGCTGCCTGTGCCAGGCCTTGCCGCCGAAGCGGGCGTAATTCCTGAATACAAGGCCAAGGCCCTGCTCGGCCCGCTTGGCATTCCCTTCCCGGCTGGCCGGTTTGCCGCCAGCGCGGAGGAAGCCGTCGCGGCTGCCGAAGCGCTGGGCTATCCCGTGGCGATGAAGGCGCAGGCCGCCGCGCTCAGCCACAAGAGCGATGCGGGCGGGGTAATCCTGAATATCTCCGATGCCGCCGCCGTGCGCGCCGCATGGGAGCGGATGCATGCCAGCGTCGCCGCCTATTCCGCTGCCATCACGCTCGACGGCGTGCTGATCGAAGGCATGGGCGCGCGCGGCGTGGAAATGATCGTCGGCGCCAAGAACGATCCCGAATGGGGCCCGGTCCTGCTGGCGGGCTTCGGCGGCGTGACCGCGGAAATCCTCGGTGACGTGCGCCTGCTGGCCGCTGACATGACGGCGGAGGCCGTGGAAGCCGAACTGATGAAGCTGAAAAGCGCCGCCATCCTTTCCGGCTATCGCGGTGCCCCCGCGCTTGATGTGCCTGCGCTCGCGCAACTGATCGTCACCCTTGGCCGCGTGCTGCGCGCCGAACCATCGATCCGCGAAGTCGATCTCAACCCCGTGATCCTCCACCCGAAGGGACAAGGCGTCATCGCGCTCGATGCGCTGATGCTATTGGAAGGCTGAAACCGGAACCAGCTGGCGCGGGTGCCTCGCGCCAGCCGGTCTCGCCAGAGTGGTTTCAAACGGCGTTGCCGCCCGGCCTGCCTGTGCTAGCCTCCGCGCTGCCCCCGCAGGAGCCTGCCACGATGACGCCGACGATCCGATCTGCCCTGCTGTTCGCGGTGCTTCTGGGGGCTGGTCTTGCCGCTCCGCTCGCTGCGCAAGTTGGCACCATTCAGCAGCAGCAGCTGGAATCCTGCTTTCTCGGTGATCAGAACAGCCGGCTCGTCGGCCAGCACTTGTCGGGCGAAATTTATACGAACCGCGCTGTCGCGGCGCTCGAAGCGGGCGATTTCAAGCGCAGCCTGGCCATCCTGCGGCCCTACCGAATGACTGCGTCGATCACTGATCTCCTGATCTCGGGTATGGCGCACGCCGGGCTCGCCGAATACAGTGCCGCGCGCAAGGATTACGAGGGCGCGCTGCACAAGCGGCGCAATTTCACCGCCGCCCAGATTGCGCTAGCCGAGCTTGAGGCCGGGCATGGCGACAAGGCCGTGGCGCTCAAGCTGTTGCAGGATCTCACCGCCCGGCGCGATGCCTGCCACGGCACGTGCGCTGATGCGGCGGAGCTTGGCAGCGGGATCGATCGGATCAATGCCGTGCTGCTTCCCGTTGTGCCCGCACACTGAGCAGGGCACCACCGCTCAGCGCGGTGCGGCGGCTTTTTCCGCCTCGGCAATCGCCGCGCGGGTAATCGGCTCCATCAGCGCATAGCCCTTGGCGTTCGGATGGATGCCATCGGGCGCAATTTCGGGGTTCAAGCCGCCCTCGGCATTGGCCAGCGCGGCGTGGTAATCGGCATAGACTGCGCCCCTCGCCCGCGCCAGATCGCGCAGCCAGGCATTGAGCATGACAACTTGCTTCGCCGGGTTCAGCGCCGGCTTCCACGGAAACTTCGCGGCGGGCAGGATGCTGCCCAGCACCACGCCGATGCCATTGGCGCGCGCAATATCGACCATCGCCATCACGTGGTTCTGGTACATCGCCGGGCTGTTTGGCCCCGTGTTCCCGGCCAGATCATTGGTGCCGATCATGATGTGCACCACACGCGGGCGCAGCCGCACCACGTCCTGATAGAACCGCACCAGAATCTGCGGGCTGGTCTGCCCCCCGATCCCGCGCCCCACCGCGCCGCCTGCAAACAGCGCAGGCGCGAACGGCACCCAGTTCTCGGTGATCGAATCGCCGATGAACACGACGCGCGGGCTGGCGGCGAGCTGCTTGTCCGCCTCCTGATAGCGGCACTCCCAACCCCAGTCATTCTTGAGGACATAGGGATGGCCGAACCACAGCCCGCTCTGATCGGGACAGGGCTTGTCCATCATCCCGTCGCCCGGCGCAGTGACTGGCGGGGAGGGCGGGGGCCAGCTTGGCGCGGCGGGCTGGTTCTGCGCCAGTGCTGGACTTGCCAGAAGCGCGAGCGCCGCCAGAACCCCCTTGCCCTTCATCAGATGATCCCAACTGCCTTGCCGGCACGCTCGAACATACCAGTGATCACGGCCACCTGCTCTGCGGTATGCTCTGCGCAGAGCGAGCAGCGAAGCAGCGTCATGCCCGCAGGCGTAGCGGGCGGACGGGCGAGGTTCACATAGAGCCCCTCGCGCAGCAGCGCTTCCCACATCATCGCGCCGCGCTCCAGATCAGGCATGATCACCGCGATGATCGCGCTCTGCGGCTCTGCTGTGCCCAGCTTGAAACCAAGCTGCGTGAGCGCCTTGTGCAGCGTGCGCGAGTTTTCCCACAAGTGCGCGCGCTTGTTCCCGGCGTGCATCAGCTTGCGGATCGAGGTTGCCGCCGTCGCCACCACGCTCGGCGGCAGGCTCGCGGTGAACACGTAGGGACGGCAGACCAGCCGCATGATCTCGAACTTCGGGTGGTTCGAAACGCAGAAACCGCCCACAGTGCCGACCGACTTGGAGAACGTGCCGATCACGAAGTCGACATCGTCCAGCACGCCCTGGTCCTCGGCCACGCCGCGCCCGTTCGGCCCGATGAAGCCCATCGAATGCGCTTCATCCACTAGCACCATCGCGCCATGCGCCTTGGCCACGCGGATCATTTCCTTGAGCGGCGCGATATCGCCCAGCATCGAATAGACGCCTTCGAGCACGACGAGCTTGCCCGCACCTTCGGGAATGCGCTTGAGGCGCTTTCCCATCGCCTCGATATCGTTGTGTTTGAACGGCACCACTTCGGCGTCGCCCATCTTGCAGCCATCCCAGATCGAGGCGTGGCTATCGATATCGAGCACGATGTAATCGCCCTTGCCCGCGATCGTGCTGATGATGCCGAGGTTGGCCTGGTATCCGGTCGAGAACACCATGGCATGGTCCATGGCGTAGAATTCCTTCAGCGCCTCTTCCACCACGCGGTGGCCCGCATACGTGCCGTTGAGCACGCGGCTACCGGTGGTGCCCGCACCAAAATCATCCAGCGCCTGCTTGCCCGCCGCGATCACATCGGGGTCGAAGGTCATGCCCATGTAGTTGTAGGTGCCGAGCAGGATCGTCTCGCGCCCGCTGCAGATCGCGGTCGTGGGCGAGAGCACCTTTTCCATCACCAGGCTGAATGGATCGGTCACGCCCGTCGCCAGCAGCGAACGGCGCGTCTCGATCAGCGGATCGAACTTCGAGAAGAGGTCAGTCTGGGCCATTTCTGGCGGGGTCATGTCGTTCATGTGGTCAACCCTGCAACTTGGTCACGGCATCGATCAGCTGGCCGTAAGTCTCGATCTCGGCCTGCTGGTTCATGCTGATGATGATATCGAATTCGTCCTCGATCGCGGCCACGAAATCCATGACCGTGAGGCTGTCCCATTCCAGATCCCCGGCAAACGAGGTGGTTTCGCCGATGGCAACGGCGTTCTTGTTGAACGGTTCGATCACTTCGGCGATGCGGGCGGCGGTAGCGGCGCGATCCACGGAATTGGCCATCAGTCTATTCTCCATTGGTGAGGCGCCCTTGCCCCAAGAATGAGGCTGAAAAGCGGCCAGCCGTGCCGCTTGTCAAGCGCTGGGCCAATGTGGCACTTTCGTGAAGCCGTGCACGGGGTGCGGCCTCACGCCCGGGAGAGCGCAACTGGCCGATCCTATCCCCCCCATCGCACAACAGCCGGAACCGCCGAAGCCCACACCTTCGCCGCTTTCGCCCTCGGGCTATTCGAATCACGCGATCCACCTCGTCCGCACCGCGCAAAGCATCAATCTCGCGCTCAGCCAGATGGCGGATTCCAAGGCCTCGATCCTCATGGGCGCCACATTCGTGGTTTTCACCATCACCGTGGGGCAGGCCAAGAACGGCCACTTGCCCGCCGCCATGCTGGTTCTCGCAGCCTTCGCCTTCGCATCGGCGATGTGCGCGGTGATGGCGGTGTTGCCCTCGATCGGCCGCCCCTCGCCCGCCAGTCAGATCAATGCCCGGCCCAACAAGCTGTTCTTCGGCACGTTCACCGCGATGGACGAGGACGAATGGACCGAAAGCGTGCTGGCAGACTTGCGCGCGGACGAAACCGTGTTTCGCACCATGCTCCACGACATGTATCAGAACGGGCAGGTCCTCCAGCACAAGAAGTACCGCTACCTCGGCTATGCCTACCGCCTGTTCATGGCGGGCCTTACGCTCACGGTGGTGGTCTTCATGGCGGAAAACATGATCGCGCGGGCTTAGAAAATGGGGGGCGCCCCCCCCTAAACCAGCCCCCGCACCGCCACCATGAACGGCGCGATGGAAACCGGCTTGGCGAGATAGCCTTCTGCCCCCGCCTCGCGGATGCGTTCCTCGTCGCCCTTGCCGGCATAGGCGGTCACCGCCAGCACCGGGATCGGCCGCAGTTCCGGATCGCCCTTGAGGGCTTCGATCAGTTCCAGCCCCGAGATATTGGGCAGCTGGATATCCATGATGATCAGGTTGGGCACGAATTCCCTTGCGCGTACAAGCACATCGCGCCCATCGGCAAGCGGCTCCACGGCAAACCCGTTGGCCTTGAGCAAGTCGCAGAACAGCTTGCGGTTGAGGTCGTTGTCCTCGACAACCAGTATTCTTTTTGCCACTGAGCCCCGATACCTTGATGCCGTTCCAAACCCCTGCCTAGTCACCCCGGAAGGCCCTGACAATCGCCCGCGAATCTGCCTCCGCTCCTGATCCTGCTGCCACTGCGCTGCAGGCGCTCGGCTGGGTGCTGGGCGATGCCGCGCGCGCGGAACGGTTTCTTTCGCTTACCGGACTCACGCCCGATGAATTGCGCGGCGGACTGGGCGATCCGGCGGTGCAGGGCGCGGTGCTCGAATTTCTCTGCGGGCATGAGGCGGATCTGATTGCGGCGGCCGAAGCGCTGGGCCTGTCTCCGGCCCAGCTTGCCGCCACGCGGGAGAGATTGTGATGAACAAGCCGCTGGTCATCAGCGATTGCGATGAAGTGCTGCTGCACATGATCGCGCCCTACAAGGATTGGCTGGGCGAACAGCACGGCATCGATTTCGTGATGGAAAACAGCGATTTCAGCAAGGCCATGCGCTATGCCGGCACCGCTGATGCGGTTCCTCCGGCGGAAATCTGGCGCCTGCTCGGCCTGTTCTTCGATACCCAGATGCACCGTCAGCAGCCGATTTCCGGCGCGGTCGAAGGGATCAATGCGCTGGCGCAGCACGCCGATGTCGTGATCCTGACGAACCTCAACGATGAACGCCGCGATGCCCGCGCGCGCCAGCTCCTGGATGTCGGCATCAACGCCCGCGTCTTCACCAATCAGGGGCCGAAGGGGCCGGCGCTCAAGGCCATTCTCGATGAATACCAGCCCAGCCGCGCGGTGTTCATCGATGATCTGCCGCAGCACCACGGCTCGGTGATGGAGATCACGCCGCACGTCAGCCGCCTGCACCTCTGCGGCGAGCCGATGATCGCGCCGCATATCGATTGCGCGCATGTCAATGGCCACGCCCATGCCCGCATCGACGAGTGGGCGCACGCGCTGCCCTGGCTCATGGACCGCATAACCCAAGACGAATCCGGGGAGTGAAAGACGATGACTGATACCGCCGCCGCCAGGCTCGCCGAACTCGGCATCACCCTGCCCGTCCCCGCCGCACCCGTCGCCGCCTATGTCCCCACGGTCGAAGCGGGCGGCTTCCTCTATGTCTCGGGGCAGGTTTCGTTCGTCGATGGCGAACTGGTCAAAGGCCGGCTGGGCGAGAACGTCAGCCTCGAGGACGGTGTGATCGCCGCACGGGGCTGCGGGCTCATGCTGCTGGCGCAGGCGCAGGCCGCGCTTGGCTCGCTGGACCGGATCGCGCGCGTGGTGAAGCTGGGCGCGTTCATCGCCTCCACCCCCGATTTCACCGATCAGCCCAAGGTTGCCAATGGGGCATCCGAACTGATGGTCGCGGTGTTCGGCGATGCGGGCAAGCACAGCCGCAGCGCGGTCGGCGTGCCGGTTCTTCCTCTTGGCTGCGCAGTGGAAATTGATGCTGTATTTGCTCTCCTTCCTGCTTGATCGCCTGCTGGCACCTCCGCCACCGGCAGAGAAGGTGGCGTGGCTCAAGGGCGTTACCTATGCGCACCGTGGCCTCCACGGTCCCGGGCTTCCGGAGAACGCCCTCTCCGCCTTCACCGCCGCGATCGAGGCTGGGCTGGGCATCGAGTGCGATGTCCAACGCAGCAGCGATGGGCAGGCCATGGTGTTCCATGATTGGGAACTGCACCGGCTGACCGCAGAAACCGGTCTCGTCATCGAACGCAGCGCCGCCAAGCTCGCGCAGATCCGCATCATAGGCAACGATGAGGACACGATCCCCAGCCTGCGCCAGCTCCTCGATCTCGTCGCGGGCCGCGTGCCCTTGCTGATCGAGGTGAAGACGCGGCCTTCGACGCGCATTCCCGCCATCTGCCTTGCCGTGCGCCGCATGCTCGAAGGCTATCGCGGCCCGGTCGCGGTGATGAGCTTCGATCCGCGCGTCTCGCGCTGGTTCGCCCGCCATTCTGGCCACACCGTGCGCGGTCTGGTGATGATGGAAGAAGGCAGCCGCACGCTGTTTGCACGCACGCGGCGCCATATCATGCTGTGGCGCGCCCAGCCCGATTTCCTCGCTTATGACATCACCGATATGCCCAGCCGCTTCGCCGGTGCGCAGCAGAGGCGCGGCTTTCCGGTGCTCACCTGGACCGTCAATACCCCCGAACTGCTGGAGCGCGCGCTGAAGCACGGCGATGGCCCGATTGCGGAAAGCGCGGGGGTTCCGAAAGCGGCAAAGCCGTGAGCATTACCGCGCGCGTCCACCACGCTGTCGGCGAAATTCCTGCCACCGAATGGGACGCGCTCGCCGGAGATGGCAATCCTTTCACCAGCCACGCCTTCCTCTCGCTGCTGGAGGAATCGGGCAGCGTCGGGGGCCGCAGCGGCTGGTCCCCCCTGCCCTTGGTGATCGAGGATGCCGCCGGTGTCGCAGCGGCAGCGCTCCCTGCCTATCTCAAGGGCCACAGCCAGGGCGAATATGTGTTCGATCACAGCTGGGCCGATGCGTGGCACCGTGCGGGCGGGCAGTATTATCCCAAGCTCCAGATCAGCGTGCCCTTCACCCCAGCCACCGGCCCCCGTCTGCTGACCGGCGATCACCCGGCTTTGGGCATCCCGCTGCTGCGTGTCGCCGAACATATCTGCGAACAGAACAAGCTGTCGTCCGCCCACGCCACGTTCATCGAACCCGCGCAGCTCCCCCTGTTCGAGGAAGCCGGCTGGCTGCTGCGAACAGACACCCAGTTTCACTGGGACAACGCTGGCTATGCCACCTTCGATGATTTCCTTGGCGCGCTCTCCTCCGAAAAGCGCAAGAACCTGCGCAAGGAACGCGCCAAGGCGCAAGACGGCGTGGAAATCCGGGCGCTCAGGGGCGATGCCATCCTGCCCGAACACTGGGACGCGTTCTGGGTGTTCTATCAGGATACCGGCGCGCGCAAATGGGGCCGCCCCTATCTCACGCGCGAAGCCTTCACCCTGATGGGCGAGCGCATGGCAGACCGGATCCTGCTGGTCCTGGCCTATATCGGCGGGCAGCCGGTTGCAGGCGCGCTCAACTTCATCGGCGCCGAGGCGCTCTATGGCCGCTATTGGGGTGCGGTGGTGGACAAGCCCTTCCTCCACTTCGAACTCTGCTATTATCAGGCCATCGACGCCGCCATCGCGCTGGGGCTGAGCCGTGTGGAAGCGGGCGCGCAAGGCCAGCACAAACTGGCGCGCGGCTACAAGCCGGTGCCGACATGGTCGGCGCACTACATCACCGATCCCGGCTTCCGCAGCGCCGTGGCGGATTTCGTCGAACGCGAACGGCAAGGCGTCGCGCAAGAGCAGCTCTGGCTGGGTGAACGAACGCCCTTCCGCAAAGGCTAGGGCACTTTTCTGCACCCGCAGCTTCCGGCATTGTCACTGCCCCTGTGAACAAGCGCGAGGGCGGCTTGCCATGTCCAGCGCAGTTTTGCTCAGGATAGTGTCAACCTTGTGCGCTCAGAGCGGCGTCAATACGACCTCATCGAGGCGGATCGGGGTGCGGGGGGGGAGCCAGAAGACAAGGCGCTGCGCCTGGCATGTGCGGTCAACTGTGAAATCCTGGGTCCACATTCCGGGCTTGCCCGTCACGGCCATGCCGCCGACCGCCCTGCTGAGATTGGCTGTGCAGTCCAGCGTAACCTGCAATGCGCGCGCCTTGGCGGCATCCGTATCCGGGGTGTTCCATGTCAGTCGGTAGTTGCCGGGCTTGAGGACGACGAGCTGGCTCAGGACTGGAAGCGTCCGGGGCGCAGAGACTTCGATGTCGAGCTGGCGATTGCCTGCGCTGTCATTTGTCGGCACGACATCGACATCGCCCCGGCTTGAAAGTTGCCAGTCGAACCCTCTGGTTGCCACTGTTGTATCGAGCTGGTCAAATCCGCCGTCGAAGGCGAGCGAGTTCGAGGTTGAGCAGTTCCCGCGCCACACGGCTTGCGCTTCTGGCAGCATGTTGCTGTCGATCAGCTTCTGCGTAATGTTCGCGG
>NZ_NKIS01000024.1:0-16978 GCF_002278815.1 Novosphingobium sp. PASSN1
AGTTCGCCCCGGCTGAGATCGCCGGCGGGCTGACGCATGCCCATGGCATCATAGAACCGCGGGTTCCCGATCAAGCGCAGTTTCTGCGCCACCCGCTCGAGGAGAGTGCGGCTCTTCAGAATATCGACCTGCGTCTGCAGGAAACGTTCGGTATCGGCTGAGCTGACCACCGGATCCTGCGAGATATCATCCTGCTTGCCGAGGACCTGTGCTGACTGATCGTTGACCTGCAGCGTTGTCTCAGCAGTATAACGCGGGGTCTGGAGCATGGTCACAACCACGGCGAGGGCAAGCGAGGCGGCAATGATGATGCTGATCACCAGCAGGTTTGCGCGCAGGATCGTCAGAAACTGCCGGACATCGAAGCCAGCATCACCGTCCTGATACGCATCGTCTTCCCCGTAGGCACCTGCGGCGAGGCGCATATCCGGATCGAAGCTTTTCTCGGCCGGGGTGGAAGAGTTGGTGATCTGCTGCACAATACCGCCGAGTCTAGAAGCGAGTGAAAACGTTGAAGAGAGGAGCCGCCACAAGCACATCGCGATAGATCGACTTGGCCTGCGAGAAGCCGACCACGACGACATCGCCGCCCAGGATCTGGGGATCGGGATCCCGACCAGCACGCACGCGGGACAAATCGAACCGCGCTGCCATGCGCTGGCTGTTGATGGTGCGGAAGATCACCACTTCGTCCAGCTTGGCAATCCGGGTCGGGCTCTGCGCCAGCGCTATGGCGCCGAGCAAGGTGGTCTGCCCGTCGACCGGATAGGCCCCGGCCTTCGCGACCTGGCCTTCCACGGTCACCATCTGCCCGGTCTGTTCGATCACGTTGAGCGTGACGTCCGGGTTGCGTAAAAACTGCGCACCAAGACGCGCCGCAATCTGCGTCGACGCCTCGGCCGGCGTCAAGCTCGCCACCCTCACCGCGCCGATCAGCGGAACCTGAATGAAACCAGCATCATCGACCGGGAGCTTCTCGAGCGTAAGATCAGGCTCACCGAATACAGACAGTGAAACAATATCGCCCGGCGCGATCTGATACTGCTTGGGCACCACCGCTCGGTCAATTGGCGGCATGATCGCATAAGCAGCATCCCGCGTCGGCAACGCATCGTAAAGCTGCGATGAACAAGCGGCGAGGCTGGTGCTGAGGAGAAACAGGAAGAGGGCCCCGGTTTTCTGCACTTTGCGATATGCCCTTCTGCGTATTTATCTGCCGGTATCCAACGACGATGCCAGCTTCCATGAAACAGCGCAACATCCGATCACGCCGCGCAAAACCTAAGCCTTACGATGAACTTCGCTGCACTGCGGCAGGCGTAACAAGGAGTGCCACAGCGATGGCAGCCAGTGTTGCGAGTGCCATGCTGCGCAGCGGATAATCGACGATCGAATGCAAGCCGCACACGATCAGCACCCCGCAGCCGAAGATAACCTGCGCGCGGCGGGCCGGGGGTGAGCCAGCGCGGCTCGCTTCCATAAAAGCGCGGATCGCGACCGTGGCGATGATGATGATGACCAGACCCAGCAGGATGACCCCGGGCAGGCCGCCTTCCAGGATCCATTCGAGCCAATCATTGTGCGCCCGAACAGGCCTTGACGGGTCGACCACGTCCAGCCGCTCGGCCGCCTCCAGCATCGGCACGATCGTGCCGATGCCGCTGCCAATGGGCCAGACCTGATGGATGGCGAACCAGGTATCAGCCCACAGATCCCAACGCGCTTCCTTCGTCAGAAAGAATCTGGCGATGACTTTCTGCACTGACTGGAGCTGAGATATCGCCGCGCCTCCGATCACCAGCGCTCCGACGATCCCGCCAAGCCCCCACCGGGCGGTCTTCTTGTTACGCAGCATCGGCCAGAGCATGAAGCCCAGCAAGGCGAGTATCGGCAAGCCAAGCGCGATGCCTGTGCGCGAGCCAGTCATCAGCAAGCCGATGACAAGGGCCAGCAGGATGAACAGGAAGCCGACCCAAGTCAGCCCATGATGTCGGCCATCGCCCAGTCGGGTCGTCACAAGCACGCCCATGGCCAGTATCGAGATCAACAGAAAATCGGCTTCGGCGTTGTGATTGGCCTGAAAGCCAACGAGATACCCTTCGCTGAACTGGCTGTAGAGCGACCAGCTCCAGCCACCCGTGTGCGAAAGTTGCAGGACGCCGAGCACCAGAGACAAGACGGCCCCGACCGTAATCGTGACACACAGCCAGTTACGCCCCCGCAACGACAGGCGCGAAACCTGGAGCATCAGCAGAACCGGGCAAAGCATGGCGAGCAGCGAAGCGAACGTGCGCGACGGCGCCATGGTGAGCGGCATCCACGTTTGGCCTGCCTGAACGAGCGTGAGCGATTGCAGTTCGATCGTGCGGCCAGGCAATGCATGCCAGATCGAGGGAGGCAGGGGGATCAACTGCAGGACCGGGAGAACAAGGATGAGGCCTGCCAGCAGCAGCATGGCCCGGGGAATGGCCCCCAATCCCCGTTGCCACTTGCTGGATATGGTGAGCGGCAACAGAAGCAGCGCGATCAGGAACTGCAGCAGCATCTCGGTCTGGGGGTTCACCGTTCCGCCGCCGCCAAGACCAATCGCAAGTGCGACCATCACCATGCACAGCGCTGTGCCGGGAAGGGGCAGCGAACGCCCGGTTGAAGTGTCAACCGAGAGCGACGGAGACGGAGTTCGACCTGCTGACCCGCGCATGTCGCTCATCGCGGATACTGTTGGCGCGCCTGCCATCTCAGAGACCTTCTTTCCGGCGTTCAGGACAACCTTCAGGAGAGGCAGTATCCCCAACCCGCCGCGGGTGTAACTCCATCAACGGAGTTGGAGACTAGAAACCGGCCGCAGCTGGATCAAGCGCTCCATGCAGCCATCTGCGAACTTCAACGCAGGATCGCCTTGGGATACATCGCAATGCGATGCACAATAAAAAAGGCCCACAGCCTTAGACTGCGAGCCTTTTCTAAGAGTCATACGCGCAAGGAGGTCTTCAACCGCCCGAGCTGTCGAACACATCGGCGGTTCCGTTGCCACGTGCGATGAAATAGCCGCCAATACCAGCTGCAATGGCTGCAGCGATGGCAATCGGCACATTGCCAACATATGCCTTCGATTCGTCCTTGGCAGGCGCAGACGTGCGGAGGAGCTTAGCCTTGTTGACCGACACGACGCCGGGAGTAGCTGCACCAGACCGGATTGCTTCAGCGTTAGCCACAGTGCCAGAGAGGGCAATACCAAGCGCCACTGCGCAACTCAGAGCGGTTTTGATCATGTTCACAGTCTGCACTCCAATTTGATTACGTATCATTCCTTAGGAAGTTATTCCGATTCGTTCAACCAGAATATTGCGTCGCCATATCCTTCAGTGCTGCACCTGCGAACATTGAGACGCACCACTCCCCGAACAAAATCGCAACGTTACGGTGACGATCTCGCACATGCGTTCATTTGATCGCGGCAAAGGCACAGCCCATCGTCAAAACGCACGATCATGAACCAATACGGTAAACGTGGCAAAAATGATGCGAATGTCGCGAATGGCTGTCCACCCGTCGAGATATTCCAGATCCGCCTGCAGCCGATTGGTCAGGTCGGCTTCCGAATCGGTAGCGCCGCGCAGCCCGCGCACCTGGGCCAGGCCCGTCAGGCCCGGTTTGAGCGAGTGCCGCAGGAGATAGCGCGGATCGACTTCCCAAAACCGCCTTTGGCCCGCAAGCGAACCGATCGCATGAGGACGAGGCCCGACAATGCTCATGTCGCCGCGCAGTACGTTGAGGAGCTGCGGAAGTTCATCGATGCTTGTCCGGCGGATGAAGCTGCCGATCCGGGTAATCCGGTCATCGTCCCGGCTCGCCGAACGCGCGCCCGCAGCATCAAGCTTCTCGACGCGCATCGAGCGGAACTTGTAGATCCAGAACAAGCGATTGTTGCGCCCCTGGCGTTGCTGGCGGAAGAACACCGGACCGCGATCTTCGAGCCAGATCATCGCCGCAACGGCGATGAGCAAGGGCGCAAGCGCGAGGATCGCGCTTCCCGCAATGGCCAAATCCATCGCGCGTTTGATCGCCCGTGCCCTGAGGCCGAGCGGACCGACCGACACAACCAGCGAGCCGAAGCCATTGCCACGGCGCGCGCCAAGCACGCCCATTTCCTGGACTTCCGGATCGATGATCTCGCCGGAGATATTCGATCCCTTGAACACCATCGCCCAGTCCTTGCGCCGTTCGGGCGGGCAGCTGACAATGACCCGGTCCATGTTGGTCATGAACATGCCAAGTCGGTCCAGCATGTGCGGATCGCTGCGATCAGGGGACAGCCGGTGTTCGCGCGTATCAATGTGCCACGCGTGCGGAACCCGCACAGGCGTACCGCCATCATCGATCACCAGCACATTCTGAGCGGTTGGGCCGCAACGCGAACGAATCAGCGGCTGGATGACAGCCCGCACCCACACCAGCCCGATAGCAATCATGATGAAGCCGACACCGGTCGAAACCCGCGAAAGTTGCTCGCTCGACTTCGAGAAGAATACGACGAAGAGGGTGAGCGCGAGAGCGATCAGGATAGCCATCACGGCACGCCCCTGACCGAACCGCAGCGATGTAAGGGACTGGGTGGAATAGGCCCTGCAGAACAGCGCGCCACTCCAGTAGAGCGGCAGAAAGAGATTGATCTGCTGCAAGGTCTGCGAATCATCGGCCCGGCCGATGTAGAGCAGGCTCGCCAACAACAGCGAACCTGCGATGACCATGCCGTCGAGGATCATCAGCAGGAGATAGGCCTGCAAGCGCCGGCGTTCGAGAGACGGCGCGAGTGGCAGTTTGAGCTGGCGGCGCGCCGACGGCGAATCACCCCCGCCCTGCCGATTGAGGGCAGCAGATGTATCTCTGTCTCGCTCAAGGGTGGTCATGCGCGTAGCAACCTGTTCTTTCGCAAAAACAATGCGTTCCAGTTGTGCGACCCGGATTACGAACAGTCTTTTTGGCGGGATTCTTCCATATCGGTGAGAATGCTGCGGTGCAATACGTACTAGATTGACGCGCAAATACAAGCGCATCTGGCGCGCTGGCGCAAAGCCTCATCCTGTTGCCGGATGCACTGTGGTGAGATTAGCGGGCGGCGGCCCGAGTTAACTGCGCAAGCTCCTGAGAAATCAATATTTCACTGTTGCGGTTATCCGCCAGAAGGCTGCGGTGAAGCGCAATCAAACGCTCGATCAGGCGGCCAAGCTTGCGTCCGCGCCAGCGTTTGAGCTGATGCGCGATGTCTGCCTTGTCTCGAAAGAAGACACGGCGCGCCGCTGTTTCCTGCTCGATGAACGCGTTGATGTCACTGCGCCCACGCAAGCGCCCGGCCAGCTGGGCCAGTTGCGCCGCACGGCGTTCGATCGCGAGCAGGAGCCCCACGGGATTGAGCTCAAGTTCGTGCATCCGGGCCAGTTCGGCGGCGAGGCGCGCGGTGTCACCGCCAAGCACGCAGTTCACCAGCGGCATGAAGCTGTCATCTTCGCTGACCGCGCCGATGGCATCGAGTGCGGCAGCATCGACCGTGCGGGGAGACTGCGGGCTGGCATCGAGAAACAGCGCGAGTTTCTCGATCTCGCTGCGGGCCATGCGCGTATCGAGCGCGGCGGCACGCGCGATGCGTTCGGCCATCTCGTCGGTCATGCGCAGGCCTGCAGGGCCAGCCATGTCCCGAACGGCGAGCGTTACCGTGCTCATGTCGGGCGGATGAAACATGGTGACCAGTGCATCGCCCCGGTCTGCCAGAAGCTTGGCGGTGCGCGATTTGTCGGTTGCGGAGGTGGCAATGATGATCACCGGCCAGCCCTTCACCGGGCTGGCAAGCAGCGTTTCCAACGCGTCATGCGCCTCGTCTCCGGCGCAGCGGACGAAAATCTGGCGCTTGTCTCCAAACAACGAGACCGAGCGGGCTTCGTCGGCCAGCCGCACCGGATCGCGGCGCAAGTCTGCACCTGCCAGCTCGACGCGCTCGTACTCGCCCTGCTGGCCGGCGATAAGCGCCGCGAGCCGGCCCGCAGCGTCGGTCGCTCCGGCTTCGTCCGGGCCGCAGAAGTAGAACACGCTGGCCTCGGCAGCTGCCCGCGCCATCTGCCCGGCAAAGTTCTTCTGGGTGGCCTTCATGTGGCCGTGGACGGAACGGGCAATCCGGCCACCGGAATCAACCCGCCTTGCGCAGCTTGGTCGCCACGAGCGTCACGATCTGATCGGCGACTTCATGGCTGAGGTTCTCGAGCGCGGTCTGCTCGGCCGCGATCACGGCATATTCGCTCGAAACGATATCGATGCCTGCATCCGATCCAGCCGTCGCGTCCAGCACGATCTCGCCGGAGGAGAGATCAACGAGCTGATACCGCGCGCGCAAGGTGCGCCGCTCGCGGGTCACTGCGTCGTTCGACAGGAGGCCGAGGCCCTGGAGCTGTTCATCGAGCCGCACGTCGAGCCGGTAGCGCGGCGCACCGTCGGCACCCGCCCCCAGCTTGTCGACCAGCGCGGCGCGCACCAGCCAGCCGGCCTTGCCCTCGATCGCAGAGACGTCCACCCCGGCGAGCGAGCGCGCCACCGCACCTTGGCCGCCGCCCGCGTACATCGGCGAAAGGCCGCAGCCGGCAAGCGTCAGCGGCACCAGCGCGAGGAACAGGGCTTTAGGCGACAAGGTTCACCAGTCGGTCGGGCACCACGATCACCTTCTTCACTGCCGCACCATCCAGCGCACGCTGCACTTTGTCGGAAGCAAGGGCAAGCCGCTCCAGTTCCTCACGCGCGGTGCCCTTCGCGACGGTCAGCGTATCGCGCAGCTTGCCCTTGACCTGCACGGCCACGGTCACTTCGTCGTCGACGAGCAGGGCAGGGTCGACTTCGGGCCAAGTGGCTTCGGCGACGAGGCCTTCGCCAGCAGCCGCAAACGCTTCTTCGGCCAGGTGCGGCATCATCGGCGCGACAAGCAACAGCAGCGCACGGATCGCCGCCGTGCGATCAGCCGAAGGTGCCGCCTTTTCGGTCGCTGCGGTCAGTTCGTAGATCCGCGCCACGGCCTTGTTGAAGCCCAGCGCCTCGATATCCTGCGCAACGGCGTGAACCGTCTGATGCGTCTTGCGCCGCAGGGCCATGTTTTCGCCGGTTGCCGCCGCATCTGCCGCCCCGAACAAGCGCCACAGCCGCTGGACAAAGCGCCAGCAACCTTCGATCCCGGCTTCGGACCAAGGCAGATCGCGCTCGGGCGGGCTGTCAGAAAGCATGAACCAGCGGATCGCGTCGGCCCCGTATTTCGCCACGATCTCGTCCGGATCGACCACGTTCTTCTTGGACTTCGACATCTTGATGACGCGGCCGACTTGGATCGGGTGATCTGTACCTTTGAAAACTGCTTTGTCGCCGCGTTTTTCGACCATGCTAGGTGGCACGTAGAATGAAAAATCACCTTCTTGAACTGGCTTTACATCAACATGTTCACCGGTCCCAACTAGTACTGCCTGTCCATCAGTAAATTCAATTGATTCAGGGGGGTAAATGGTCCGTCCGCCATTTGTGGAAAAGGACACGAGCGAATGGTATGTCTCGTGCGTCACCATGCCCTGCGTGAACAGGCTGGCGAAGGGCTCCTGCACATCCACCTTGCCGATCCGCGCCAACGCACGGGTCCAGAAACGGGCGTAGAGCAAGTGGAGGATCGCGTGTTCGATGCCGCCGATATACTGCTCCACCGGCAGCCACTTGCGGATGCCATCGGCGTCGAACGGCGCGTCGGCGGGCTGGCTGGCGAAGCGCAGGAAGTACCACGACGAATCGACGAACGTATCGAGCGTATCGGTTTCGCGCCGCGCCGCGTGGCCGCACTGCGGGCAGTCCACGTGCTTCCAGGTCGGGTGGCGGTCGAGCGGGTTGCCCGGCACGTCGAAGGTCACGTCCTCCGGCAGCACGACCGGCAGCTGCTTCTTGGGCACCGGCACCACGCCGCAGACTTCGCAGTGGATGAACGGGATCGGCGTGCCCCAGTAGCGCTGGCGCGATACGCCCCAATCGCGCAAGCGCCACACGGTCTTGCCTTCGCCCCAGCCTTCGGCCTCGGCGCGGGTGATCACGGCGGCCTTGGCGGCGGTCACTTCCATGCCATCGAGGAAGTGGGAATTCACCAGTTTGCCAGGGCCGGTATACGCCTCATTGCCCTCGAACACCGGATCGGTCTTGTCGCCATCGGTCACCACGCGGGTGACCGGCAGGCCATACTTGCGGGCGAAATCGATATCGCGCTGGTCATGCGCCGGGCATCCGAACACTGCGCCCGTGCCATAGTCCATCAGCACGAAATTTGCGATGTAGACCGGGAGCTGCCAGCTTTCGTCGAGCGGGTGTACTACTTTGAAGCCGGTATCGAAGCCCAGTTTTTCGGCGGTTTCGAGTTCGGCGGCAGTGGTTCCGCCCTGCTTGCACAGCGCAATGAAGGCCGCGGCTTCGGGCGAATCCTTGGCCAGCGCCTGCGCAATCGGGTGATCGGCAGCGATGGCCACGAAGCTTGCGCCGAACAACGTATCGGGCCGGGTGGAATAGACTGCGATATCGTCGGCCAGCGGCGCGAGCGCCTTGAAGCGGAACTGCAGCCCCTGGCTCTTGCCGATCCAGTTTTCCTGCATCGTGCGGACCTTTTCAGGCCACTTGTCGAGGGTCGAGAGACCTTCGAGCAGTTCATCCGCGAAGTCGGTGATCTTGAGGAACCACTGGTTGAGCTTGCGCTTTTCGACCAGCGCGCCCGAGCGCCAGCCGCGCCCGTCAATCACCTGTTCGTTGGCGAGCACGGTCATGTCGACCGGGTCCCAGTTGACCGTCGATTCGCGGCGATAGACGAGGCCGGCGGCGTAGAGATCGAGGAACAACGCCTGTTCGTGGCCGTAATAGTCCGGCTCGCAGGTCGCCAGTTCGCGGCTCCAATCGAGCGCGAAGCCGAGGCGCTTCAATTGCGCCTTCATGTTGGCGATATTGGCGCGGGTCCAGCCGCCGGGGTGAACGCCCTTTTCCATCGCGGCGTTTTCGGCGGGCATGCCGAACGCGTCCCAGCCCATCGGGTGCAGCACTTCAAAGCCGCGCATCCGCTTGTAGCGGGCCAGCACGTCGCCCATCGTGTAGTTGCGCACATGGCCGATGTGGATGCGCCCCGAAGGATAGGGAAACATCTCCAGCACGAAGCTGCGCGGCTTGGACGAGGCATCGTCGGCGCGGAACGATTGGCGTTCGTCCCACACGTGCTGCCAGCGCGTGTCAGCCGTTGCGGGATCGAAGCGGTTCGGTTCGGGGCGAATGGAGTCTGGGCGCTCGGAAGTCATGCCGCTCCTCTAGGGAGCAGCACCAAGCCGTGCAACCGTTCGCAGGCGTTCAATCAGTGGTAAGCAATCAACCGCGCACGGTCTGGCGGCGCAGATCGCGCGCCTTGGTCAGGATGATGTCCTCCAGCTTCTGCACCGTGGCAGCCTGCACCGGGGCATCGACCCAGTTGCCGCCTTGGTTGGTCTGGCGGCTGGCTGCGATGCGCAGGGCATCGGCGCGCAAGTCCTGATCGAGGATCGAAACCGTCAGCTTCATCCGCTCACCCGGATTGCGCGGATTGGCGTACCAGTCGGTCACCACCACGCCGCCGTTGCTGTCCGTCTGCAGCAGCGGCATGAACGAGAGCGTTTCCAGCGTCGCGCGCCACAGGTAGGCGTTCACGCCGATCGTCGTCACCTTGCTGGCGGCAAGATCGAGCTTGGGGCGCGGTTTCTGGCTGCAACCTGAGACCATCCCGGTTGCGGCGATGACAAGGAGGCCGGTTGCGATACCCCGGGCGAACGTGGTGGAGATGCTGGGGCGTGTGGTCACTTGCGTCCTGTCCATGAAATCCGCGCCGATCGGGCGCCATGCCGGACGCGCTCTATCACCCCGGCGCCGCGCGCCGCAAGGGCAATAGAATGTTGTGGATCGCCCTGCCATGCGGCCGCGGATGGATCGTGTCACGGCCGAGGCCAACCGAGTGCCTGTGGGCTGCGTGCAACAGGTTTGGCGATTCAAAGGCTGAAATGGTCAGAAAATCGTTGTGCTACTGGAAATTATCTACGGGGCACCGTATGTCCTGCTTACAGAGTCGAGAGGTCGGATTCGTAAGGGGGCAAACCCCACGCGCTCCGGCAAACAGAAAGTTCGGGCTGACCATGAGCGGCAAGGGTGTCAAGGGAGCAAAATCGCGCGGATCCGTCCGTGCGCGCGTGCTGCCTTTGCTCGGCTGCGCCCTGCTCGGCATGGTTGCTGCACCGGCGCTTGGCAGCGCGCTGACGGGCGGCTTCGCTTCGTCACCGGTCAGCCTCTCGGCGCGTGGTGGCATTGGCTCGTTCACGCCTGCTTCGGTCGATCTCAAGCTGGTGTCCCAGATCGCGGCGCAGATTGGTGAACGGACCGCCAGCCATGGCCGCCTGTTCCGCTTTACCCCTGCAGGGATGGACAACCGTCCTGATCGCGCGGTCACCGTTGCCGTCCGGGTCAACGATATCGGTGCGCAGGATCTCGTCGTGCGGTCGGCTCTGCCGGCTGGTGCCACGGCACCCGGCGCTGCGCCGGTTCGCATTGCGCCGATGGTCTACAACCTCGGCGTTGCCCGCGGGTATCAAAGCTTTGCAGCCACGCCGGGCCTCTCGCGCGATAGCGCACGGCTTGATATCCAGCGGCTGGAAATGCCTGATCTGCGCGCCATCGGCCGCAAGGAAAGCTTTGCTTCGGCTGGCAGTGTGCCGGCGCGCCTTGCTCCGCGCATCGAACTCGATGCGCGTGAGCGGATGGGCCGTGCCCCGCGCACGTTCGAAGGCCAGGGCGATTATCAGGTCGATCTGGGCGGCAGCTATCGCCTCACCCGCAACCTCGATGTGACTGCGGGCATTCGCTATTCGCCCGAGCGTGACCGGCTCCGCCCTCTGACGGACGGCAAGAAGGACAGCCAGGCGGTTTACGTCGGCACCCAGTTCCGGTTCTGATTTCTCTTTACTGAAAGCTATTGTCGCGCAGTCGTATGACTGCTGCCTAAGCGCTTGTCCGCCAGCAGGCTTGCGATTACCGTCTCTCCTGGTTTTGTGAGGGAGAAGACGATGACGCGTGTTGCAGTGGTGACCGGGGGCACCCGGGGTATCGGTGAAGCCATCTCCCTTGCACTTCAGGCCCAGGGCCGCACGGTTGTGGCGAATTACGCGGGCAACGATGAAAAGGCCCGTGCCTTTACCGAGCGTACCGGCATCAAGGCATACCGTTTCGATGTAGGCGATCATGGCTCGACCATCGAAATGTGCGCGCGGATCGAGGCCGAAGTCGGCCCCATCGATATCGTCGTGAACAACGCAGGCATCACGCGCGACGGCGTGCTCCACAAGATGAGCTTCGACGACTGGAACGAGGTGATGCGCATCAACCTCGGCGGCTGCTTCAACATGGCGAAGGCCACGTTCCCCGGTATGCGTGAGCGCGGCTGGGGCCGGATCGTCAATATCGGCTCGATCAACGGGCAGGCAGGGCAATACGGCCAGGTCAACTATGCAGCGGCCAAATCCGGCATCCACGGCTTCACCAAGGCGCTGGCGCAGGAAGGCGCCAAGTACGGCGTGACCGTGAACGCCATCGCGCCGGGCTATATCGATACCGACATGGTTGCCGCCGTGCCCGCGCCGGTGCTGGAAAAGATCGTCGCCAAGATCCCGGTCGGCCGGCTGGGCCAGGCGGACGAGATTGCGCGCGGCGTCGCGTTCCTCACGTCCGAGGACGGCGCGTTCGTGACCGGCTCGACCATGAGCATCAACGGCGGCCAGCACATGTATTGAAGGCGTGGCGGCCCCGTTTATGATTGGGCGGGGCCGCGCTCCAACATGGCCGATGGTAGAGCCGGAACTTTCGAGCCGAAATGCTCCGAAACAGTCGGACAGTTTCGGTAGCGTAGCCGCCGATCATCGGCTTGATCTATGGGCGCGCGCCCTTGCCCGCCACCCCCAATAATTCGTATCCTTCCGCGATGCCCACACCTTATCACCCGCCCGTAAAGCGCTCGGTCGAGATTGCCGGTCACAAGACCTCGATCAGTCTCGAACCGCTGTTCTGGGATTGGCTGCGGCGAATCGCCGAGGCAGACGGCATTCCGATCAACGCGCTGGTCGCCCGCATCGATGCAGAGCGCATCCGCGCGGAAACGCCGCCCGGCCTAGCGGGCGCAATCCGGCTATGGCTGGCAGCGCAGGCGCTGGAGGCGGCGTTTCCGGAAAGAGCGGAGCAGGCGTGAACGCTCTACAACGCCAACATGCCACACATCGAAAATGTGGTGAGCCCTGCTGGGTTCGAACCAGCGACCTACTGATTAAAAGGTCTCGCACACACTATATATTTCAATGTGTTACAAGCTAGTTTAGACTACCTGTTTACACTTTTTGCAACCGAGCCTATATTTCCATCAAGGATCGATAAAAGCCATTGGATTCATATGGTTGCAAAAAGCAGGAATGCCCTTTCGGAGGAGATCATACTGATCTCTCGTGGCATCGCAATCTACAAGGTTGGAGCCAGTCCCTACTGGCAATGCCGTGTGCGGGACACACGGACGAAGAAGTATGTAGTGCGTTCGACCAAGGAGACGTCCCGCATCAAGGCTAGGCTGGCTGCGGAGGAGATTGCCGCTGACCTCCGAGGCAGTGTCAAACGGGTCGAACGTGAATTCACGTTTGAGGCCTATGGCAAACGGATGATCCAGAAGGCTGACCGCATGGTAGCCAACGGTGAACGGCACACCAACTATGCCCGTGACATACGCTACTGCCTCGAAAACGAGGCTTGGGGCCTTTATCGTCAACTCGGTGCGAAGGATGTGCGGGAAATCCGCACCCGGGATTATCAACAGGCCATGGAGAAGATCCAAGCGGATCGTCCTGATCTGTCCACCTCTACCAGAAACATTCTGACATCCACGTTCCGCAATGTCTTAAAGGTGGCACGAGATGATGGAGTGATCGATGCCGTCCCGGCCACGCCCAGAGCTAGGCAGAAGGATGCGCCTAGGTCCTACTTCCCGTTCCATCCGCTGGTGGCAAAAAAGGATGACCTCTACAAAAGGGTGATCCAGACAGCAAAAGACCTTGGCGGCAAGGGGACAGAGGTGCGAGGGTTGCCGATCACCGACGAACTCTACGATCTGGCCTTGTTCCTTACGCACTCATTCCTCAGGCCCACGGTCTCCGAGGTTTATGCGCTGAAGCATTCGGATATCACCGTTGCTGATGATCCAAAGCGGCTGCTCGTTACCGTCAGAGCGGGAAAGACGGGATACCGTGTGGCAAACTCGATGCCAGGTGCGGTCCCTGTCTACGAACGTATCCGTCGGCGCTACCCTGATGCCAAGCCCGACGACTACCTGTTCTATCCGCAATATCTCAACAGGGAGACAGCCGCGCGGAATGTGCAACGCCAGTTCCGAGTGGTTCTCGATGAAGCAGGGATCAAGGACGATCCAGCAGCAGGGATCAAGTATACGATCTACTCCCTGCGGCACACGGCCATCTGTATGCGGCTGATCCTTTCACACGGGGAGGTGAACATCTTCAACCTCGCCAAGAATGCGGGAACCTCGGTCGAGCAGATCGAACGCTTCTACGCTCGGCGGCTGCCGCTCAGCCGAGAGATGGCCATCAATCTACAAAAGTTCGGCGGTCAGAGCTAGACTGCCCAATCCAGTGGCCGTCGTATCGGGCTGAGCCGACCATGATCACATCAACCACGGAGATGTGATCATGGAACTCAAGTTTGTCGCCGCCCAAAAGCCTGAAGCCGTCGATGTGACCGTGCAGCGGCGTCAGCGTCTCGTACGGCGAATCGACCAGCAGATTGCGCTTTTGCAGACCGCCAAAGACGGGATGCTGCCCCGCACATCGTGGGTCTGGATCGATGACAAAGGGACCTACCTCGTACAGGTCAGGTACGGACGCCATCCCCTCGAGTTCAAAAAGGGAATGTCTGCCATTCAGGCCGATAGCGTTGAACATGCCCAGGCCGTGTTCGCCGAAGTGCGCAGCATGGTGCTTAGCGGTGCGTTTGACCGTGAGATCGAGGTCGCTTCGAAGGCAATTCGGGCTCGATTTGCTAAGAGCTAAGCTCACTGGTGATTGGCTGTTTCTGCGAACTCGGCCAATAATTGGGCCATCGCCCCATTGGGAAATAAGTCCAAATGCTTACTATTTTGTAAGCAAATATAAGCAAAAGCCAGTAAAAATTTGAACCTATATAACTATTAACGCGTAATATCTTGCCGTCAGTTGAATTACAATAATCTCTTTATGATAATAAATTTTTGTAGAAATTTTTGATTCAACAATCTTAATGGAGATTTATGGCTTAGGCGAGATTTATGCACGATCCATACCGCTCAAATGCTCAAATAATAAGAGATCTGAGCAATGTTTTTACTGTTGAAGGTCAAATATTATTGCTCCTATTAGACGGTGAAAAGCATGCCGGGATATTATATAAATATATAAAAGCGAGCCAGCCAACCATATCAAGAACGCTTTCAACGCTATCGTTAGCGAGGCATATAACCTCACGCTCCGACCCTAAAGATGGCCGCAGTAAATTCTACAAGATTTCTCCTGAAAAAGGGAAAATATTCTTGGAATCCATAAACAACATTCTCATCGGTGATTTATGAAAATTTTGAAAGAAATTGCTTTCAAATATGCAAGAATTTTCACTTTATGCCTGATTGGCGTTCATGAAAGGGATGGGAAATCAATAAGGCACTTGGGATCAACTTTTGTTTCTAAATGTAAATTTTGTAAGAGGAGCTTATATAAGTCACCTTTAGGCGACTGGAGGCGTGAAAAAAAGAGACATTAATTTAATCAAAAACAACAATTTTTTCATCCAAAATGGATGCATGATTTAAATCCTAAAACAATTCAAATTATGTATGAAAAATTTCCCTTAACGATTTAACAAAATAATTTTTGACTATTTCCTTCACATCGGCCGATAGAAAAATTTAGTTTGAGACTATATTAAATCCACAAGGCGGAACTTTGCCTCACTGTGACCTTCTATATACTTCTGCGTAGTCTGGAGCGAAGAATGCCCTGCCAATGACTGCACATCCCTCAGCGATCCGCCGACGGTCGAGATCTTTCTGGCGGCATTGGTGATGAAGGTACGCCGACCGCTATGGGACGAACAGCCCAGCAGTCCCAGATCGGCGTACCAGCGGCGAAACAGATTCACGACTACCTGCGCTGATGTATGATCAGACCGAGCGGTCTGAATGACGTAATCCGTGACAGAGTGGACCTGCGACTCAAATAGGATCACCAGTGCGCTGCGCAGCTGGCGGTTGAGCGGGACTACCCGACCTGATTTGCCCTTGGATGCCTTGTCGGTCAGATGGATCGCATCACCGACTTGCCCTGAAGCATCCTGCACCATCGACCAGCGCAAAGCGGCGATCTCTTTCGCGCGTAATCCGGCCTTCACCGAGAGCAGGACGATCACCTGATTGCGGAGGCCGTTGCGGAGGTTTCCAACGTGATGGTGCAGTGCATCGACCTGTTTCTGGTTCAGCACCTTCGCCTGCTTTCCGAGACCCATTTCCCCGACCTAACTGATTATTTTTGCATGGATTTCGATGATAATCTCATCAGTAAAATCCAGCCACGGATCAGGCCGTTCAGAAGGTCCATGAAAACCAAGGAGTTATCCCGACTGATTATATTTCATAGAAAATATAATCACCTAGCCCCGAACAACGATGACCGATGATTTCTGACGGATTAAATCCATTTTGGAAGGAAGAAGGTTCAAATCGGACCCTTCGTACACGGTAACCGATTGGATCGATGCCGATTGGAGAGCCTTGATCAGCTCCTGCTTCGTTCTGGGTGTTTGGACCTTGGACAGCATCACCAAACCTCCCGACCGTCGGAGAAGATTGGTTCCGGTAGGTCGAACTCCCTGTCTCCCCATGTCTGCCGAGGGGAAGGGACGGATCGGTGATAGGTCTCCATCTGAGTGTTAGAACCTTTCAGACCCAGGGATTCCTGAAACCGCATGTCCAAGTCACCAAGCTCTTTCTGGCGGTCAGCGAGTCGCTTACCCTCATGCAGGATGTAATTGGTCATCAGTTCAACGAGGACTGACGTCCTCGTTCTGCCACTGGCGTGGCAGATTGCATCAAATCGTCTTCTCGTGCCGACTGACGCATTGAAATTAATTAACTTCATATCTTCCATAAAATTCTCCTCATTTGAAATATTCTGCGTTTTTTGAGTATATCTAAGGATCAAGACGCCGCACGGTGCAGGCCTCTGATCGAATGTATGACGGATTGGGCGTGTGAAAGGGGTCTGTACCCAGCGATCTCGGTAGACGCAGGTTCGCCCAATCGATGGCATCGGCAAAGCTGGGCTTGTCCCGAAACTTTGTGATGTATTTCAGCCAACCATCGTCTGGGTCGGCTTGGCAGTCGACCTGCCAATGTCCCCACTGTGTCGAGCGCCAGTGATCGGCGATGAGCAGCGGAAAGTTCGTGACATGGTCCGGTCGCGGACAATCGATAATGGCGTGATAATGGAGTCGCGTCGATCCGCCCCCCTCAAGGACAGGAACGCAGCCTACACCCTGACCATACCGGATCGCTGACCTCCCCAGCACACTCCGGTTAAGCTTGTTGAGGAAGTGACGGAGGTTTTGCACGGCGAATGTCTCGGTCAACCAGACCCGCGTATCCATATTGCCGCAGGGAACGGTCACGCACTGGCGAAAGGGCAGCGTCACGGCAAAGGGAGCATGCCAATCTTCAAGGTAAGCGCTGTTCTCAGGCCACGGCGGTCCATGGCATGAGTTCGCCGACGCTGTTTGCTGGATGACCGTTGGCCAGTTTTCCGAGCGCCTGCGTCAGCCAGGTATGCGGATTGATGCCGCTCAGCTT
>NZ_NKIS01000040.1:0-1032 GCF_002278815.1 Novosphingobium sp. PASSN1
CTTGCGGGATGATTTTGACGGCGCTTCGTTGAGGCGACTGGCACGGACGTCGAAGAGCGCGAACCAAGCGCGGCGGCTTTTGGCATTGGCTGAGATTTATGACGGCGGCCGCCGGACATCGGCGGCGAGGATCGGCGGTGTTGGCTTGCAGATTGTACGTGACTGGGTGCTTCGCTTTAATGCCCGTGGTCCTGATGGGCTGCTAGATGGCAAAGCGCCTGGAAGACAGTCGCTGCTCAATGATGCCCAGCGCCGTGCGCTTGTCGAAATGGTCGAGTGCGGTCCGATCCCTTCGATCCATGGCGTTGTTCGCTGGCGGCTGATTGATCTGGCCCGGTGGCTTTATGACGAATTTGCTGTCTCGCTTGATGCAACGACCGTGGGGCGGGAGCTAAAGAGACTAGGCTATGTCAAGCTGACAGCGCGGCCTCGCCACTACGCCCAGAACGAACTTGCGATGGAGGCCTTTAAAAAGGGGGCTTTGCCGCCGAGCTGGCAAAGGTCAGAAGATCTCTCCCGAAGGGCACGCCGATAGAGATCTGGTTCCAGGACGAAGCGCGGATCGGACAGAAGAACAAGATCACGCGGCGCTGGGCCAGACGCGGGACACGGCCCTGGGCACCCAAAGATCAGCGAACTAAATCGGTCTATATCTTCGGCGCAATCTGCCCGGAGCACGGCAAGGGCGCGGGGTTGGTACTGCCCTTGTGTAACACAGAAACCATGACGCTCCATCTGACAGAAATAGCGCTCGCCGTCGCTCCTGGCGCTCACGCTGTTATACTGATGGATCAAGCCGGTTGGCATATGACAGGCAAGCTGGACGTCCCTGACAATATCAGCATCATCGCACTTCCAGCAAAATGTCCTGAACTCAACCCGGTAGAGAATATCTGGCAGTTCATGCGCGACAACTGGCTATCCAACCGGGTGTTCACTTCCCACGACAATATCGTCGACCTCTGCTGCGAGGCGTGGAACAAACTCATAGATCAGCCTTGGCGCATTATGACCATCGGGCACCGCAAATGG
>NZ_NKIS01000025.1:0-16475 GCF_002278815.1 Novosphingobium sp. PASSN1
GGTCATCGCCGGGCGCGCAATGGGAACGCCAGCGTTCACCGCCGCGACGCGGCTGACATAGGCGTCCTTCGGCTGCGTCGGCACAACGGTGCCGATCACCACGTTCTCGACCTTGTCCGCGCTGATCCCGGCGCGGGCAATCGCCTCCTTGATCACGATGGTGCCCAGATCCGCCGGACGGAACGAGGCGAGGCTGCCGCCAAACGTGCCAATGGCCGTCCGCGCGCCGGAAACGATGAAGATGTCAGTCATTAATCTACCTCTTGTCTGCTGCGGCGCTGCCATTCAGGACCCGCACGTCAGCCTTTGATAACTGTACCCAATCGCAATATGCCGAAACACCTGCCGAAAATGCTGCAGCTATCGCCGCAAGTGCGGTCAAAGTGGCCAACAATCCCTGATAGAAAGAGAGCTTGAACTCTCTCTTTGCGGTTAGTATTTTTGTGTCAATCCAGTAGAGATTACCTTCACCATCAACACCAAGATGATTCAACGCATCTAAACTTATCGGGCGAACACCCTCTGGCGCACCTGGAATTGGATCGCCTGTAGACTGTGCCCAGTGCTTCCTGCCATCACTCATTGTTCAGGGCCTCGGATCGAGCATTGACCGGCACGCCCTTGAACAACGCGCAAAAGTGCTTGATCACGAAAACTGCTCATTTCAAACTCAGGTACTCCGCCTGTCGATTTGCGCATTTGTGCAAGCTGCTCGATCGCTCCGCTACACTTTGCCATTACAGCTTGGCTGATCTCGATATTTGACCCTGGTGCTCGCCCAAGGCGATAGCCCCACTTTGTAATGCATTGTTGAACGATTTGTACTTGCTCATTGGGCGTAGAGCCGCTCCCTATAAACCCGGGGGTATCGTCGCAAATCAGGTCTTGGTCCCGCAATTTCTGCGAGCAAGAGGTGAGTGCAAGGAAACAAAGGACAAGAGCCCTAGAGCGGAATATTGTCATGCTTCTTCCAGGGGTTCTCGAGGCTCTTGTTCCGCAGCTTGCGCAGCCCCAGCGCGATGCGCCGGCGGGTCGAGTGCGGATGGATCACCTCGTCGATGAAGCCCTTGCTCGCCGCCACGAACGGGTTGGCAAAGCGGTCTTCGTATTCTTTGGTCTTCTGCGCCTGCTCTTCGGTCGAAAGCCCGCGGAAGATGATCTCCACCGCGCCCTTCGCGCCCATCACCGCGATCTCGGCGGTCGGCCAGGCGTAGTTCAAATCGCCGCGCAGATGCTTGGAAGCCATAACGTCATAGGCGCCGCCATAGGCCTTGCGCGTGATAACGGTGATCTTGGGCACGGTCGCTTCGGCATAAGCGAACAGCAGCTTCGCGCCGTGCTTGATGATCCCGCCCAGTTCCTGCGCGGTGCCCGGCAGGAAGCCCGGCACATCGACGAAGGTCACGATCGGAATTTCGAACGCATCGCAGAAGCGCACGAAGCGCGCGGCCTTTTTGGAGGAATTGATATCGAGCACGCCTGCCAGCACCATCGGCTGGTTCGCCACCACGCCCACGGTCTTGCCCTCGATCCGGCCAAACCCGCAGATGATGTTCGCGGCGTGCTTGGGCTGGATTTCGAAAAACTCGCCTTCATCGAGCGTCTTGGCGATCACCTCGTGCATGTCATAGGGCTGGTTGGCCGAGGCCGGGATTAGTGTGTCGAGGCTCGGCTCCAGCCGGTCCCACGCATCCGCCGTCGGGCGTTCGGGCACGCCAGAGCGGTTGGTGAGCGGCAGATAATCGAAGAACTCGCGCGCCATCAGCAGCGCTTCGATATCGTTCTCGCAGGCAAGATCGGCCACAGAGGTCTTGGTCGAATGCGTCACCGCGCCGCCCAGCTCTTCCTGCGTCACGATCTCGTTGGTCACCGTCTTCACCACGTCCGGGCCAGTGACGAACATGTAGGAGCTGTCCTTCACCATGAAGATGAAGTCGGTCATCGCAGGCGAATAGACCGCGCCGCCCGCGCATGGCCCCATGATGAGCGAAAGCTGCGGCACCACGCCCGATGCCAGCACATTGCGCTGGAAGATTTCGGCATAGCCGCCAAGGCTGGCAACGCCCTCCTGAATGCGCGCACCGCCGCTATCGTTGATGCCGATCACCGGCGCGCCAACTTTCAGCGCCGTATCCATGATCTTGCAGATCTTCATCGCGTGCCGCTCGGAAACCGCGCCGCCGAACACGGTGAAGTCCTGGCTGAACACATAGACGAGCCGCCCGTTGATCGTGCCCGAACCGGTCACCACGCCGTCGCCCGGCACGGTCTGCTCGGGCATCCCGAAATCGACGCAATTGTGCTCGACGTAAGCGTCGATCTCTTCGAAGCTGCCCTCATCGAGCAGGATGTCGAGCCGCTCGCGCGCTGTCAGCTTGCCCTTGGCGTGCTGGGCATCGATGCGGCGCTGGCCGCCGCCCATGCGGGCCGCCTCGCGGCGCTTTTCCATTTCGGCAACATTGGCAGACATGCGCGGGCAATCCTCGGCTGCAGGCAATCAAGGCCGAGGCGGATGCCGCATTGCAGCGCGGCTGTCCAATGCAATTCAGCAAAGTTGCAAAGTCAAACTTTGCAAACTAGGCTATGCCCCATGGCGAACCGGCGGATCTTTGCAGGGCAGGCCCTGCGCACCTTGCGGACACGGCGCGGACTGCGGCAGGCGGAAATGGCGAGCGCGCTCGGCATCAGCGCGCCCTATCTCTCGCAGCTGGAAACCGACGAGCGCCACCTCACCCCCGCGCTGGCCGATGCGCTGCGCGCCGCCTTCCCCATCGATTGGGCCGATCTCGCCCCCGCCGAAGCTGATACCCTTGCGGAATCGCTGCGCGAGGCGCTGGCCGATCCGCAGCTTCCCGGCGGCATCCCGGCGGATCAGGTCGAGCGTCTGGCCCGCCAGTTCCCGCAATTTGCCGAGAGCTTCATTGCGCTCCACAGCCTCTTCGCCAAGGGCCGCCAGCGCCTCGAAATGCTGGACGAAGCCATCGGTTCAGACTTCGGCGGCTCCGAAATCGCGGGCGGCCGCCTGCCGTGGGAGGAAGTGCGCGACTGGTTCCACCTCGCCAACAACTACGTCGATCGCATCGACCGCGACGCCGAAACGCTCGCCCACGAAATCGCCGGGGACGAAGCAAGCCCGCGCATCCGCACCATGCAGCAATGGCTTCGCCGCGAAGGCGTCACCATCGAATGGGCGAGCGGCGGGGCCATGCGCCGCTTCGACGCGGGCAGCCGCCATCTCCTGCTCGATTCCGCCCAGCCCAACGAATCGAGCCGCTTCCAGCTGGCCTACCAAGTCGCCGCGCTCGCCCTCTCAGGCCAGATCGCCGAAATCGTCGCCTCCGCCCCGCTGCAAACCGAAGCCGCACGCCACCTGCTCACTGTCGGTCTTGGCAACTATGCGGCGGGCGCGCTGCTCATGCCCTACGAGCGTTTCCGCAGCGCCGCGCGCACGCTGCGCCACGATATCGACCGCTTGCGGCAGCTTTTCCATGTCAGCTTCGAGCAGTGCTGCCACCGCCTCTCCACCCTGCAACGCCCGCAGGCACGCGGCATTCCGGTATTCTTCGCGCGGGTCGACATGGCCGGCAACATCACCAAGCGCCACTCCGCCACGCGCCTGCAGTTCGGACGTTTCGGCGGTGCCTGCCCGCTGTGGATCGTCCACGAAGCCGTCGCCATCCCGGACCGCATCCACGTGCAATTGGCCGAGATGCCCGATGGCATCCGCTATGTCTCGATTGCCAAGGGCCTCGTAAAACCCAGCGGCAGCTACTACCGCCAGCCCCGCCGCTACGCCGTGGTGCTGGGCTGCGAGGCGGCGCTGGCGGACGAATTCGTCTATGCCGACGGCCTGAACCTGACGAACGAGGACGCCGTCACCCGCATCGGCATCTCCTGCCGCATCTGCCCGCGCGATACCTGCGACCAGCGCGCCTTCCCGCCCAGCGACAAGGCCATCGCGGTCGATCCCAGCCAGCGCGATCTGGTGCCTTACCGGATCGTGGAGGGGTAGATCAGAACGGCACGTCAGAAGGGCACTGGCATCGCGGCACTGCGCGTATCGATGAGCGGCATCGGCGCGCCGCGTTCCTGCTGCCGGGCATGGCCTGCGATCCAGTCCCGCACCCACGGATGGTCCTTGATTTCGCGCGGATCGTGCCCCGGCACCATCGCGCGCAGCAAGGCAGGCCCCGCGCCCAGCAGGAACCGCGCCGCCCACCCCCACACCTTGAGGCGCGAAGCCGGGTTCTGCCAGCGGCCATCTGCCACCAGCAGCGCGCGGTAGCAGTGGCGGCTCCAGCGGATCACATCGAGCGCGCCGTGCAGCACCCCGAAGGCCCGCCGCCAATACCCCGGCGTGACCGCCTGATAGACATCGTGCGCCACCAGCTTGTGCTCGGTTTCCTCCACCATGTGCCACAGGATGAACGACGTGACGCCCGCATCCGCGCCGCGAAACAGCCTCGTCCGATTGCCTACCAACCAGTCGGTCACGCCCAGCGTCATCGCCTCAAACCCTGCGGCATAGGCCAGCCGCACCGCCAGCGGGCGCTTGCTCAGCCGCGCATAGGCCGCCGCCATTTCCGCCTCGACCTCGGCAAGGCTGGCATAGCCCTGGCCCAGCAGCACATTGTTGAAGCGCCGGTGCGTGCGGTAATGCTGCGTCTCCTGCATGCAGAAATCGCGCGCCTCGCGCCGCACGGCAGGGTCTTCGATCAGCTTTGCCGCCTCGCCCAGCGTAGCCACCAGAAACGGCTCCAGATGGGGCATCACGAACGAAGCGCCGTTGATCATCTGCGCCAGTTCCGGCGCGTGGGGAATCCAGTGCGCCGGGGTCTCGTCGGCAAATGCGAATGCGCCTTGCCGCACCGTGATGGGCGTGGTCGCCCCTTGCTCGCCCATCGCCCGCTCTCCTGCGCCGGTTCGATTCAATAACGACGTTATACCACTGGAATTCATCCGCGCAAGCGCCCATGCACCCGGCCATGTCGAATCAAGGCTCCCATGTGATCGAAGCCCCGCGCGAAGACCTCGCCGCGCGTCTGCTGGCCGAAGCGGAAGCGCTCGTCCGCCGCGATGGCCCGGACGGCATTGCCCTGCGCGAACTCGCGCGCGCCTGCGGCTCCTCGACGATGGCGATCTACACGCTTTATGGCGGCAAGCCCGGCCTGATGCAGGCGCTCTATGCGGTCGGCTTCGCGCGGCTCCACGCCTATGGCGTTGCGACCAGAGACCGCGATGCCCCCTTGCGCTGGATGGTCCGCCAGATGCTCGCCTACCGCCGCTTCGCGCTCGACAATACCGGGCTATACCGCCTGATGTTCGGCGGCGAAAAGCGCTTCATCCCCACGGACCGCCACACCCGCTTCGCCTCGCTCGCCGCGCCCGTAGACGACACTTACCCCGCCTTCGCCGAACTGGTGGATGCGGTCGGCACCTGCCTCGCGCACCACCGCCCAAGAACGTCTGACGCTGCGCCGGAGCCCGCCGAAGTGGATGACTTCGCCTTCCTCGTCTGGGGCCAGATGCACGGCCACGTCAGCCTCGAAATCGCGGGCTACGCCGATCCGGCGGACGCGCTGGGCCGATACCAGAACGTGGTCCGCTTCATCTGCACCCACTGCGGCGCGGACGCGGCTGACGTTGAGGCGGAACTCGACGCAGCACCATAACCCAGCACCAACGAAAAAGGCCGGAGGTTTCCCCCCGGCCCTTTCCTCAAACCAAAGCGCTTTGGGCCTCAGCCCTTCAGCACTTCCGCCAGCGTCTCACCCAGCAGGCTGGGTGACGGCGAAACGCGGATGCCAGCGGCTTCCATCGCGGCGATCTTGCTTTCCGCATCGCCCTTGCCGCCCGAAACGATCGCACCGGCATGACCCATGCGGCGGCCCGGAGGCGCCGAGCGGCCTGCGATGAAGCCGGCCATCGGCTTCTTGCGGCCACGCTTGGCCTCGTCGATGAGGAACTGCGCGGCGCTCTCTTCCGCGTCGCCGCCGATCTCGCCGATCATGATGATCGACTTGGTGTCGTCGTCCGCGAGGAACAGTTCGAGTACGTCGATGAAGTTGGTGCCGTTGACCGGATCGCCGCCGATGCCGACTGCCGTCGTCTGGCCAAGCCCGATGTTGGTGGTCTGGAACACCGCTTCATAGGTCAGCGTGCCCGAACGCGAAACGACGCCGACCGAGCCCTGCTTGAAGATCGAGCCCGGCATGATGCCGATCTTGCATTCGTTCGGGGTCAGCACGCCGGGGCAGTTCGGCCCGATCAGGCGCGATTTCGAACCCTGCAGCGCACGCTTCACGCGCACCATGTCGAGCACCGGAATGCCTTCGGTGATGCAGACGATCAGTTCCATCTGCGCATCAATGGCTTCGAGGATCGCGTCCGCCGCGCCCGGAGGCGGCACGTAGATGCAGCTCGCCGTGGCGCCGGTAGCGGCGCGGGCTTCGGCCACGGTGTCATACTGCGGCAGGCCGATGTGGCTGGTGCCGCCCTTGCCCGGGGTGACGCCCGCAACCATCTGCGTGCCATAGTCCAGCGCGGCCTGCGTGTGGAACGCGCCGGTCTTGCCGGTCATCCCCTGGGTGATGACCTTGGTGTGCTTGTTGACGAGAATCGACATGGTTCAGGAAACCTTCCGAACGGCGGCCACGATCTTCTGCGCGGCATCGCCAAGGTCGTTGGCGGGGACAATGGGGAGACCCGAATTGGCAAGGATATCCTTGCCCTGCTGCACGTTGGTGCCTTCAAGGCGCACGACGAGCGGAACCTGAAGGTTCACTTCCTTCGCGGCGGCAACGATGCCGTCGGCGATGATGTCGCACTTCATGATCCCGCCGAAGATGTTGACGAGAATGCCCTTCACTGCCGGATCGGACAGGATCAGCTTGAACGCCGCGGTCACCTTCTCGGTGGTGGCGCCGCCGCCCACGTCGAGGAAGTTGGCCGGGAATTCGCCGTTCAGCTTGATGATGTCCATCGTCGCCATGGCAAGACCAGCGCCGTTCACCATGCAGCCGATGTTGCCATCCAGCTTGATGTAGGCGAGGTCGTACTTGCTGGCTTCGATCTCCGCCGGGTCTTCCTCGGTCTCGTCACGCAACGTGACGACATCGGGGTGGCGATAGAGCGCGTTCGAATCGAAGCTCATCTTGGTGTCGAGGACGAGGAGGTTTCCGTCCTTCGTTTCCACCAGCGGATTGATTTCGAGCATGTCGCAATCGAGCGCCATGAACGCGGTGTAGAGCTGCTTGGCGATGGTGCCGGCCTGCTTGTTGAGCTCGCCCGTCAGCTTCAGTGCATAGCCCACGGCGCGGCCGTGGTGCGGCATGAAGCCCTGCGCCGGATCGATGGTGATCGTGGCGATCTTCTCAGGCGTGCTGTGCGCAACCTCTTCGATGTCCATGCCGCCTTCGGTCGAGACGATCATCGCGACGCGGCCGGTGCCCCGGTCCACCACCATCGAGAGGTAGTATTCCTTGGCGATATCGACGCCGTCGGTCACGTAGAGCCGGTTCACCTGCTTGCCCGCCGCGCCGGTCTGCACCGTCACCAGCGTGTTGCCGAGCATCTCCTTGGCGAACGCCTCAACCTCTTCGACCGACTTTGCGAGCCGCACGCCGCCCTTGGCATCGGCCGGCAGTTCCTTGAACTTGCCCTTGCCGCGCCCGCCCGCGTGGATCTGCGCCTTCACCACATAAAGCGGTCCGGGCAGCTGCTTCGCGGCGGCAACCGCTTCTTCGACCGTGAGGGCAGCAATGCCCGCCGGAATGCCGACGCCAAACTTGGCAAGCAATTCCTTGGCCTGATATTCATGAACGTTCATGCGTTATCCCCGCATCAAGAGAATGAGATCTAGCGGATTGAACCGGCAGGTCGCGCTGCCTTAAGCACACGGCCAAGGGCTTGAAAAGGCCTCGCGAGACCCAATCGCACCTGCACCGATGCATTCCGCGCCTGCAGCACCGAATACGAATGCACGGATTCACCAGCCGCACCACCGGCCCCTTGCGCTCAGGCCATCAAAGCCGCATCGCAAACGGCGATGATCGACTTCGACCGCTTCCGCCACATCATGGGCGAAGCCGGGCGTCTGGCCCTCGCCAGCTGGCCCGGCCACGGCCACGCGCTCGATGTGTGGGACAAGTCTCCGAACAACCCAGTCAGCGCCGCCGATCTGGCGGTCGATGCGTACCTCAAGCAGGAACTCGGCGCGCTATTGCCCTCCGCAGGCTGGCTCTCCGAAGAAACCGTCGATGATCCCTCCCGGCTCGACAAAGGGCTGTGCTGGCTGGTCGATCCCATCGACGGCACCCGTGATTTCGTGCGCGGACGCCCCGGCTGGGCCGTCTCCGTCGCGCTCATCTCCGAAGGCCGCCCCCTTATCGGCGCGCTCGATGCCCCTGCACGTGGAGAGTACTGGCAGGCCATCGCCGGACAAGGCGCACACCGCAACGATCTCCCCATCACCGCCAGCAACCGCCTGTCCCTCACCGGAGCCCGCGTCCCCGCCGACGCCCTCCCCCGCGTCGACCACGACCTCGTGCTGGTGGACAAACCCAATTCCATCGCCCTGCGCATCGCCATGGTCGCCGCCGACGAAGCCGATCTCCTCGCCACGCTGCGCTGGGGCTACGAATGGGATATCGCCGCCGCCACGCTGATCGCACGCGAAGCAGGCGCGGCGGTGAGCGATGCCTTCGGTGCTCCGCTGGCCTATAACAAACGCGATCCCCGGGCGTTCGGCCTGCTGGCCGCAGCACCCGCCATCCATGCGGCGGCGGTGGACCGGCTGGCGGAGCGCGCGAGCCGGATGGCGTAGAAAGAGGCCTCCGGCGGGCAAGGGCCATCGCCCTTGCATCCCTTAGTTTTACGGCAGTTTTGGTGGTTAGCTGTCGTTCGGCTCGATGACCAAAACGTCGAACCGTGCGACCCGCGTCGAACCCATCGCTTTCGCGAGTTCACGATCTTTGAAGCCGGGTTGGGCACCCATCCATTTGACGAATTCATCTCGCCCATCAGCTTCGAGCGGAAATATTCCGACAGGACCGGCCTCGGATGAGTAAAGCAGGAACACGACGTCTGCTCCCCAGGGGCCGCTATCATCGGTGGCCACTACAACCCGGCGAAGGTCACAAAGGGGTAGTGTACGCTCACCGCCTCCACCGTCGCTCGTCACGATTACTCCATCCCGAAAGCGCACGCACCACATGCTCATGGGTGAATGGTTCAGGAGTTTCTTGCGCAACCATTCGAACATCACCGTCATGATACCCATCGAGGGAATGTCCGCAACTGGGGGAAAGCAGTCGCTCGAATCTTTTCACGCTGGCCGGGCGCCCGCCACCACACAAAATCGTCAGCCCGGACTTGATCCGGGCCTTGGCTCTTCTTTTCGGGCGCGCCACGCCAGAAGAACAGCCCAACCCCGTGTCAGGCCCGGGGTGACGGGGATGGAAGGGGAATACCCCTTCCCCGCCGGAGCCAAAAATCAAGCCGCTGCAAACTCTTCCGTATCGATCGTCGCCTGCATCACCGGCCCATAACGGTGCCCCGCCACCGTCTGGTGGTTGATCAGCGCATCCACCTCGGCCACCAGCGCGGCGGAGGGCTCCCAGTCCCATCGCGCGATGTTTTCGGCGAGATGGTCCTGCCGCGAGGTGCCCGGAATCGCCACCACATGCGGACCGCGCGCCAGCACCCAGCCGAGCGCCAGCTGCGCCGCCGTCACGCCTTCGCGCGCTGCAAGGGCTGCGAACGCTTCGGCAAGGCCAAGGTTGTGCGCCCAGTTCTCACCCTGAAAGCGCGGCATGCCGGGCCGGATATCGCCCTTGGGCATCGCGGCAGGATCGGGCCGTTCATCGACCAGCAGCCCCCGACAGACTGGCGAGAACGCCACGAACGTGATGCCCAACTCGCGACACACATCCAGCACCGCAATCTCGGGGTTGCGCGTCATCGGCGAATATTCGGTCTGCAGCGCAGCGATGGGATGCTCGGCATGGGCGCGGCGCACCGTTTCGGCGGACATTTCGGAAAGACCGATCCCGCCGATCTTGCCCTCGCGCACCAGATCACCCAGCGCGCCGACCGATTCCTCGATCGGCACGGTGAAATCGCGGCGATGGAGATAGTAGAGATCGATGTGATCGGTCTTCAGCAGCTTGAGCGAGGTTTCCAGCGCGCCGCGGATGGTCTCCGGCTTGCAGTCGATCCGCCGTGCCTTGCCGTCGACAATGATGCCGGTCTTGCTGGCGAGGAAGAACTTGTTCCGCTGGCCCGAAAGCGCCTCGCCGATCAGCGTTTCGTTATGGCCATCGCCATAGATCCGCGCGGTATCGAGGTGATCGTAGCCAAGATCGAGCGCGCGGGCGAGGAGGCTGCGGCCATCCTCATCGGAAGGCGGCGTGCCATAGGCCCAGCTCAGCGACATGCAGCCAAGGCCGATGGGATTGGTTTCGCGACCGGCAATCGTGCGGCGGGTAAAGGTCATGGATGCGCTCCTGTTTCCAGAAGCGATGCCAGCCGGGCTGACAGGACGTCAACCCGGCTGGAAAAGGAATTACTGCCCCTGGCGTGCGCGGGCGACGTCATCCTGCGTCACTGGCACGATCTTGATCTCGACGCGGCGGTTGGCCGAACGGCCTTCCTCGGTGGCGTTCGAGGCAACCGGCTGAGTCTCACCCAGACCCTGGCTGCGGATGCGGCCCGCATTGACCCCGCGCGAGGCGAGGTAATCGGCCACCGCCCGCGCGCGGTTCTGCGAAAGCGTCTGGTTATAGGCATCCGAACCGGTCGAATCGGTGTGGCCATACACGTCGATCAGCGAATCGGGATACTGCACGAGGCTCTGTGCCACCTTGTCGAGCGTATCGCGGAAGGTGGGCTTGATCAGCGTGCTGTCGGTATCGAAGGTCACGCCGTTCGGCAGGTTGACGAGGATCGCCTTGCCGCCATCGACCGGGGTAACGTCCACGCCGGTGCCGGCGGTCTGCTCGCGCAGCTGCTTGATCTGCTTGTCGTAGGTGTAGCCAACTGCCGCACCGGCCACGCCGCCGATGCCTGCACCGATGATGCGGCCCGTGCCGCCGCCGATCAGGCCGCCCAGCAGCAGACCCGCCAGCGCGCCGCCACCAGCGCCGATCGCAGTGCGTGAAACCTTGCGCTGACCGGTATTGGGATCGGTCACGCAGGCCGAAAGGCTGACGAGCGAAACAGCGCAAAGGCTGGATACAAGAACGCGCCTGATTTTCATGGTACTTCCCCTGTGAACGGACTCTCCAGAGAGTGTCCCTCTAATTGAACGATTGCCGCCTCTTGCGGTTCCGCCGCGCTTATTCGTCCTACCATCCTGAACGCGAGCCGAATAGCAGGCCTTCATGCGGCGGCACAAATCTGCTAGCGCATTCCACGTGACCCCTTATCCATGGCCCGACGCCCTCATCATCCTTGGGCTTGTCGTCCTCAACGCCCTGTTTTCCATGACGGAACTGGCGATTGTCTCGGCACGCCCGGCGCGCCTCAAGGTTGCGGCCGAAGCCGGTAGCAAGGGCGCAAAAATCGCGCTCGATCTCGCGGCAGACCCGGGCAAGCTGCTTTCCACCGCGCAAATCGGCATCACGCTGATCGGCATCATCGCAGGTGCCTATTCCGGTGCCAGCCTTGGCGGCCCTACCGGTGAACGCCTTGCCGCGCTCGGCATGCCCGCCGAATGGGCGCCCACCATCGGCTTCATGCTGGTGATCGCAGTCACCACGTATCTCAGCCTGGTCGTTGGCGAGCTCGTCCCCAAGCAGCTCGCCCTGCGCGCGGCAGAGCCCATCGCGATCCTCGCCGCAGCGCCGATGGTGCTCATGGCCCGCGCCACCGCGCCGCTGGTGTGGACGCTCGATAGCTCCTCCTCGCTCATCCTGCGCCTGTTCGGCGTCAACCGCACCCACGAACAGGACGTGACGGCCGAAGAACTCCACATGATCTTCGCCGAAGCCACCCGCTCCGGCGTGATCGAGGAGGATGAGCGCGCACTGATGACCGGCATCATGCGCCTCGCCGAACGCCCCGTGCGCGAAGTGATGACCCCGCGCACCGAACTCCACTGGATCGAGCGCCGCGCACCCGAAACCGAACTGCGCGCCGCCATCGCCGATAGCCCGCACTCGCTGCTGCTGGTTGCCGATGGTTCGGTCGATAACGTCGTCGGCGTGGTCAAGGTGCGCGATGTGCTTTCGGTGCTGCTGCGCGGCCGCAAGGTCATGCTCGCGCGGCTGATGAAGAAGCCCGCCATCGTGCCCGATCAGCTCGATACGATGGACGCACTGCGCGTGATCCAGACGGCCGAAGTTGCCATCGCGCTGGTCCACGATGAATACGGCCACCTCGAGGGCATCGTGACCCCGGCCGATCTGCTCGATGCCATCGTCGGCAATTTCGTCGCACACGGCGATGAGGGCGATGCCCCGATGATCGTGGAGCGCGAAGACGGCTCGCTGCTGCTATCGGGCGCGCTACCGGCAGACGCACTGGCCGACCGGCTCGGGATCGAACTTCCCGAAGACCGCGATTTCGCGACCGCAGCCGGCTTCGCCCTCTCGGTGCTGAAACGGCTGCCCAACGAAGGCGAACACTTCAACGATCAGGGTTGGCGTTTCGAAGTGGTAGATATGGACGGCCGCAAGATCGACAAGTTGCTGGCGAACAGGATCAAGCCTGCACCCACCGCGCCGATGCTCGACGGCTGACAGGTCCTCCCCGTTTTGGCGAAGCCCAAATGGGGAGGTGGCAGCCCGGAGGGCTGACGGAGGGGTCAGCCACCCCTCCACCACCCGCTGCGCGGGCGGTCCCCCTCCCCATTTGCGTCTTCGACGAAAATGGGGAGGAATAGAAAGAGCTCAACCCGGAATGCTGGCCTGTGCCTCGCGCCCATCGCCTTCCGGCGCGGCGAGGATATCGCGGACCCCGGCGCCCTTGGCCACGGTCTTGGTGCGCGGATCGCCCACCACGCTGCGGATGCCGACGGCCGAAGCGCCCGCCTTGCCCAGCGTATCGGTTTCCACCGCGCTGCGCGGCGCGGGGCCGCCGAACAGGGCATCGAGCGCCTGCTTCGAGCTATCGAGATCCTGCGGGCGCGGCGCGCCGGGATTGGGCGGCATCAGCGAAAAATCGGGCGGCACCACCAGCGGCGCCTGACGGCTCACGGCAAACTCGTCAGGTCGGATGCGGTTGAACAGCGAGCCGCCCTGCGAGCACGCGCCGAGCAGCATCGCGCCGCCAGCAAGCATCAGGATCGAGGTGGACCCACGTACAAAATGGCGCATCAAACAGTCTCCGTGGCGGTATCATCGGGGGTTTCCGCCGCTTGGGCGGGCTTTTCGCGCGAAAGCAGCGACCGGGCAAGCAGTATCAGCACACCCACAGTGATCGCCGCATCGGCAAGATTGAAGATCAGGAACGGCCGCCATGTGCCAATGTGCAGATCGGCATAATCGATCACATAGCCGCGCGTGAACCGGTCATAGATATTGCCGAGCGCCCCGCCCAGCACGAGCGCCAGCGCCAGAATCTCCCCCAGCACTTGCTCGCGCAGCATCCACACCATCACGCCGCACGCGATCAGGCCGGTCATCGCCAGCAGCATGAGCTTGGTCTCGCTCGATTCGGCGGTGAACAGGCCGTAGGAAACGCCGTAATTCTCGGTCCAGCGCAGATCGAAGAACGGCAGCAGCTTGATGAGGCCGATCTGCTGCAACGCCAGCGGCCCCGCCACGAAAGCCTTGATGCCCCGGTCCAGCCCGAACACGCCGAGCGCCAGCGCAAACCCGCCCGCACGCAGCGCCGCCGGGCTGCTCATGCCTCCAGCCCCGCCACAACCTCGTCGCAGCGCCCGCACAGCGCGCCGTCTTCGGCCACTTCCGGCAGATGCCGCCAGCAGCGGCCGCACTTGTGCAGGGAGGTGGCGGTGATCAACACCTCCTCGCCCTGCCCGCGCGTGACTGACGCGGTGATGAACAGCTCCGCCAGATCAGCCTCGGGCGCGCTGGCCGGAACGGTCACTTCCGCCTGCAGACTCGATCCGATCACCTTGTCGCGGCGCAGCGGCTCGATGGCCTCGGTCACCGTGGTGCGCAGCGCGCGCAGGGCTTCGAAGCGTTCGGCCAGCGCGGCATCGCGCCACTCGGCCGGAACTTCGCGCAGTGCTTCAAGATGCACGCTGCCCCGATCCGGGAAGCGCGTGGTCCACACTTCCTCTGCCGTGAACACCAGCACCGGCGCGGCATAGCGCACCAGCGCGTGGAACAGCACATCGAGCACCGTACGATAAGCGCGGCGCTTCGGGTCCGTCGGCGCGTCGCAGTAGAGGCAGTCCTTGCGGATATCGAAGAAGAACGCCGAGAGGTCCTCGTTGCAGAAATCGATCAGCACGCGGGTGTAGGTGTTGAAATCGAAGTCCGCGATGGCCTGCCGCAGCGCGCTGTCCAGCTCCGCGAGCCGGTGCAGCATATAGCGCTCCAGCTCCGGCATATCCGCTGCGGGGACGCTCTCGTCCTCGCTGAACCCATCCAGCGCGCCCAGCAGGTAGCGGAACGTGTTGCGCAGCTTGCGGTACTGGTCCGCCACACCGGCCAGGATTTCCTTCCCGATGCGGTGGTCCTCGGTGAAATCGACCGAAAGCGCCCACAGCCGCAGGATATCCGCGCCATATTCCTTCATCAGGTCGATGGGCGAGATCGTGTTGCCCAAGGACTTGGACATCTTCATGCCCTTGGCGTCCATCGTGAAGCCGTGGGTCAGGACCGCCTTGTAGGGCGCATGGCCTCGCGTGGCGCACGCTTCCAGCAGCGAGGACTGGAACCAGCCGCGATGCTGGTCCGAGCCTTCGAGATAGAGATCGGCATGCGGGCCGGTGTAGCCATCCGGGCGCAGCAGATCGGGCCACCGGCCCGATTCGAGCACGAAGGCATGCGTGCTGCCGCTATCGAACCACACGTCGAGAATGTCGGTGACGCGCTCGTAGTCTTCCAGCTTGTAGTCCGCGCCGAGATACTCCTGCGCACGCTCCTCGGACCACGCATCGACGCCGCCCGCGCGCACAGCCGCCACGATCCGCGCATTGACGGCAGGATCATTGAGGTACTGGCCGGTCTTGCGGTTCACAAACAGCGTGATCGGCACACCCCACGCGCGCTGGCGCGAAAGCACCCAGTCCGGCCGCCCCTCGACCATCGCGCCGATGCGGTTGCGGCCCTTTTCCGGCACCCAGCGCGTTTCGGCGATGGCGTTCACGGCGATCTGGCGCAGCGTTGCGTTCGGATGCTCCAGCGCGCCGCCCTCGTTGTCCCAGCGGTTTTCCGCCCGGCTTTCCGCGTGCGGCATATCGACCGGACGATCCATCGGCACAAACCACTGCGGCGTGCAGCGATAGATCACCTTGGCCTTCGAACGCCACGAATGCGGGTAGGAATGCTTGTAGTCGGCCGAGGCTGCGACCAGCCCGCCCGCCTCGCGCAGCGCCTCGCAGATCGGCCCGTCCGGCGCATTGAACTTGGGATTGATGACCGAGCCTTGCCCGCCGAGCCAGCCCCAGTCCTCGCGGTACTTGCCATCGCCCTGCACCGCGAACACCGGCTCGATCCCGTGCGCCTTGCACAGCGCAAAGTCGTCCTCGCCATGGTCCGGCGCCATATGGACAAGGCCCGTGCCGCTGTCCGTCGTGACGAAATCGCCGGGGAGAAACGGACGAGGGCGGAGGAAGAAGTCGATATCTCGTTGAGTTGATCCGTCACCGGCAAACGAAGCTAGCTTTGCGGCCATTGGGTGCAACGCACTCGCGCCTGCGAATGCAGCTCCGCCAAATGACATTGATCCAGTCAGGTTTGACTGAGCCTCATTCCAAAACGGGTGGTTTTCATCCCTAGTGGCATCCCCATGGCCCACGCGGCGAAGAAAATCATGTAGGAGATCCATCGCGACAATGTAGCGACGTTCCCCAAGTCGAATTTGCGTGTATTCGTTCTGCGGCCCATAGGCCAAAGCCTGATTTACCGGAATCGTCCAAGGGGTCGTAGTCCAGATCACCGCGTAAGCGCCGACCAACTCGGGACAGTTCGGAGCCTCCGTAATCTGAAACGCCACGTCGATCTGGGTCGAGACGATATCCTCGTACTCGACCTCCGCCTCGGCCAGCGCGGTCTTCTCCACCGGCGACCACATCACCGGTTTCGCACCGCGATAGAGCTGGCCGCTCTCGGCAAACTTCAGCAGTTCGCCAACGATGGTGCCTTCCGCTTCCGGGTCCATCGTCAGGTAGGGATGATCCCAATCGCCATTGATGCCGAGCCGCTTGAGCTGCTCGCGCTGCACGTCCACCCACTTCTGGGCATAAGCGCGGCATTCGGCGCGGAACTCGACCGGCGGAACCTCGTCCTTGTTCTTCTTCTTCTTGCGGTACTCTTCCTCGACCTTCCACTCGATGGGGA
>NZ_NKIS01000026.1:0-10000 GCF_002278815.1 Novosphingobium sp. PASSN1
CCGTCGCACCCAGCGCATCGCGCACGTTCTGCGGCGCGCCGGCGAGCAGCGGGGTATCAAAAATGCCCGGCAGGATCGTGTTGACGCGGATGTTCTCGCTGGCGAGGTCACGCGCGATGGGGAGCGTCATGCCGACAACGCCGCCCTTTGAGGCGGAGTAAGCAGCCTGACCCATCTGGCCGTCTTCAGCGGCGACCGATGCGGTGTTGACGATGGCGCCACGCTCACCGTCTTCCATGGCGGGCAGCGACATCATGCCGGCAGCCGACTTGGCGATGCAGCGGAAAGTGCCGACCAGGTTGACCTGAATGACGTAATCGTTGTCCGAATGCGGGAAGTGCTTGATCGAGCCGTCTTCCTTGGAACGGCTGGCGGTCTTGATCGCATTGCCGATCCCGGCGCAGTTCACGAGGATACGCTCCTGCCCGTGGGCGGCGCGGGCCTTGGCGAAACCGGCGTCGACATCAGCGTCACTGGTGACGTTGACGAGGCAGAACACGCCGCCAAGTTCGGCAGCGAGGGCTTCGCCCTTCTCCGCGTTCATGTCGAAGATCGCGACCTTGGCGCCCTTGGCAGCCAGCGCACGCGCGGTGGCTGCGCCGAGGCCCGAGGCACCGCCAGTGACGACAGCGGGGGTATTGGCAGAAACTTCCATTGTATTTCCTCTCGGATTGTAGAGACTTAGAGAGCCTCGATGATGGTCACGTTGGCAACGCCGCCGCCTTCGCACATCGTCTGCAAGCCGTATTTCTTGCCCCGGGCACGCAAGCCGTGAACCAGCGTGGACATCAGCTTAGTGCCCGAAGCGCCGAGCGGGTGCCCCAGCGCAATCGCGCCGCCGTTGACGTTGAGCTTCTCCGGGTCCGCGCCGGTGTGCTTCAGCCAGGCCATCGGCACCGAAGCGAACGCCTCGTTCACTTCATAGAGGTCGATATCGCCGATCTTCATCCCCGCCCGCTGCAGCGCGCGGTCGGTGGCGAAGAGCGGTTCTTCCAGCATGATCACCGGATCGCCCGCCGTCACGGTCAGGTTGTGGATGCGCGCCAGCGGGGTGAGGCCGTGCGCCTTGAGCGCCGCTTCCGAAACGATCAGCGCCGCGCTCGCGCCATCGCAGATCTGGCTGGAGCTGGCCGCCGTCAGCAGACCATCGGGCGAGAGCAGCTTCACGCCCGCGATGGATTCCAGCGTGGCGTCAAAGCGGATGCCTTCGTCTACCGTATGCATCGCCGGGCCGTCCGCCGTCTCGATGGCAATCGGCACGATCTCGCCGCCAAACGCGCCCGCGTTGGTCGCCGCAATCGCCTTGAGGTGGCTGTTATAGGCGAAGGCATCGAGCTGATCCTTGGTGAAGCCGTGCTTCTTCACGATCATTTCCGCGCCCATGAACTGCGAGAACATCAGCCCCGGATACTTCTCTTCCAGCCCCGGCGACTTGTAGTTGCCCAGCCCCTCTTTCATGTGAAAGATCGCGGTGGAGCCCATCGGCACGCGGGTCATGCTCTCCACGCCCGCCGCGATCACGATATCCTGCGTGCCCGACATCACCGCCTGCGCGGCAAACTGGATCGCCTGCTGCGAGGAGCCGCACTGGCGGTCAATCGTCACGGCCGGGACCGAATCCGGCAGCAGCCGCGCAGCGAGGACGGCATTGCGCCCCACCTGCCCCGCCTGCTGCCCGCCCTGCGACACGCAGCCCATGATCACGTCTTCAACCTTGGACGGATCGATCCCCGTCCGCGCGACAATGGCATCCAATGTCGCCGCCGAAAGATCGACCGGATGAACCCCCGCCAACCGCCCATTCCGCCGCCCGCCAGCGGTCCGCACTGCATCAACGATATAGGCTACAGCCATGGCTCTCGACTCCCGTATGCGTTCGTTTAACTGAACGATTAAGGGGGCTGGGGGGGGGGGGCAAGGGCGGCGGGTAGAGTGGGAACTTCCAATTCCAATAGGAAGCATAAGTACCCCCAACGCTGGCCATCCGGCGCTTCGATGTTGGACCTTGCTATAACCATTTACAATCATTTGGGAGGCGTCACCTTGGCTCGATAGATGCCCAACCGGTGAGCTTCACCTGTGGTTTCTATGGTTGAGCACGATGGGTTTATCGTCCACTGCAATGTGATGATCTCTTCACGCCTGCCGACTCAAACTTCCTCGCCCCAACCTTGCTACCTAGCGGGAGCAAGCCGTGCGGTGTAACAAGCCACTCGATGTTGTCGTGGGATATCCGGACGCCGCACCCAAAGGGTACGACGTCTATTTTTCCGCAGATGTCGAGACTGATGGCCCTATTCCCGGTCCATTCTCGATGCTGTCATTTGGCTTGGTGTATGCAGGCGCTTTCGACGGTACCACATTCTACCGTCCGCCCGCTTACGTCGACCGATTCTACGTCGAACTCTGCCCAATTTCTGATTCGTTCGAACGTGAAGCTCTCGCGGTAAATGGACTCGACCGCACTGCGCTCCTCGAACGGGGAGCTAACCCTGCTGTCGCGATGACCGAGGCGGCAGATTGGGTGCGGCAACGCGCCGGCATCGGTTCACCGGTTATAGTAGCATATCCACTAAGCTTCGACTGGATGTGGCTTTATTGGTATTTCATGCGCTTTTCGGCGACCGGATCGCCGTTTGCGCATTCGAGGGGCTTTGACATAAAGACAGCTCTATCAATCAAGCTTGGTCGCATGATTAGCAAGTCTGGTCGGTCACGTATCCCAGAAGCTGTTCGATCAAGCTTTCCACACACCCACAATGCTCTTGACGATGCCACTGAGCAGGCAGAAATATTTGCCAACGTTTTCGCAATGGAAGAAATTCATGAGTAATTTGTATCTTTTCACGGCTCGGGTGGCCGCTCGGGAACGCTTGGATAAAATCATTTCGGACTTGAAGGATACGGACGCGCAATTTGGTAACAGAGCGTGCGTCTATGCCACCGGATCTTTCGGTCGGCTTGAAGCTGGCCCCGATAGCGATCTTGATCTCTTTATCATTACCGACAGCAGAGCTGATGATCCTGAAAAATCACAACTAAGCGCAGTTGATGAAATAAAGATCAAAAGCAAAATTATTGAAACTGCTGAGAAAAATGATCTAGCCAAATTTGATGGAGGCGGCCGCTTTCTTACATCTCATTTAATGGAATCGTTCGTAGAGTGGCTCGGTTCTAACGAGGATGACTTCCGTAACACTCTAACCGGCCGAATGCTGATGCTCCTTGAGAGCAAGCCGCTTGTCGGATCTCAAGTGTACGAGAAGACTATTAATCTCGTGATTTGCAAATATTTTCGTGATTACAATGGCCACGAAGAAACATTTACTCCGGCATTTTTATTCAACGACATTATTAGGATGTGGAGAACTTTTTGTGTTAATTATGAATTTTATAGAAAAGACGGAGATTCACGGTACAAAATAAAGAATCTGAAGTTAAAATTCAGCCGAATGTTAACTTGTTATTCTGGAATTATATATTTATTGGCGATATTTGCGCGCGATGGACGAGTGCAGCCGAACGACCTAAAAGCAACGATCGCCATCAGCCCGACTGAGCGGCTTGAAGCGATTGCGGCCGTAGATTTTGGCTTCGACGAGCGAGTCATCTCTGAACTTCAGCAACATGTTCAGAGCGCCCTAACATGTTATTCGGAGTTCTTAGAATTAACGCACAAGGGAGCAAAGAAAGCACTCAAGGAGTACAACGCCGAGGAAATGAAATGGCGAGAAAAATCTTACGCATTCGGCCGCTCTCTTTCGAAAATAATTGATTGCCTCGGCTCAGTATCTGAAAGATCTGACGGCCTTCGAAGGCTCATATTGATTTAGACGTACTACTGCTGCTTTTAACAGCGCAGCCCCCGCCCCCCTCACCCCACCAACCGGTCCGTCCGCGCCGCCATCTCGCGCCACAGGCCATGCCCGCCCAGCCCCGCCACGCGCTTGCCCAGCCGCTCTGCCCAGAAGGCATCGCCGCCGAATTCGCTGCGCCAGCCCATCAGGCGGCGGGTCAGGTGGTTGAGGGCGTATTCGATGGTGAAGCCGATGGCGCCGTGCATCCGGTGTGCAATGGGCACGGCGCGGTCCACGGCGATGCCCATGCGCAGCTTGGCCGCCGCGATCTCGAAGCTGGCGTGCCCGTAATCCAGCGCCGCCGCGCAGGCTGCGGCTGAGGCATCGACGGCTGCGGCTTCCTCGGAAAACTCCGCCATCGCCTGCTGCACCGCCTGGAACTTCGCCAGCGCGCGGCCGAACTGGACGCGGGTGTTCACGTGATCGATGGCGAGCGTGAACGCCGCCTCCAGCGCGCCCGAGGCTTGCGCCACGCGGGCAAATGCACCCAGCGCCAGCAGATCGATATCGCACGCGGCGCTTTCCGCTGCCGCACCGGTGAAGGTCACGGCATCCCACGGCTCACCGGCGGGCGAAAGACCTTCGTCGAACGAGCAGGCATCGGCGTGGTAGAGCGAGAGCGTGCCGCCATCCACATGCACCACCGCCGCAGCATGGCGGCCATAAGGCACACGGGCTCCGGGCGCGGCGATGGAAATCAGGCCCTCTGGCGCGGCAATCCCCGCCTTCGCCAGCAAGTAATGCGCGATCACCGGCTCGGCCAGCGGCGCGGCCAGCGCGTTGAGGCCAGCAAGGCGCAGCACGGCGAGCACATCGCCCCAGTCCCCGCCAAAGCCGCCCGCATCCTCGGGCACCAGCAGCGTGGAGAAGCCCGCCTCGGCCACTTGCGGCCAGGCTTCGGCAAAGGGCTTGCCGGAAAGATCGGCGAACAGGCCAGCGGCCATATCGGTGAGCAGAGTACGATTGTCGCTCATCAGCGCAGCCCCAGTCCCTTGGCAATAATTCCGCGCAGCACTTCCGGCGTGCCGCCGCGCAGCGAGAAGCTCGGGCTCGCCACCAGAACCCACGACAGCAGGCGCGAAAGGTCGCTCTTGCCGGCAAGATCAGCGTCAACCGCGGCCTGCACCGCGCGCGGCAGGGCCTGCTCGTAGGCGTTGCCCAGATCCTTGACGATGGCCGCCTCGACCACCGGGTCCTCGCCCGCCGCCAGCTTGGCGATGGTGGACATCGACATCTGCCGCAGTGTCCACATCTCCGCCGTAAGCCGCCCGATCAGCTGCGCAGTCGGCGCGTCCGGCTCCGGCCCCACCGCGTCGATCAGCGCGACGAGCAGCATGTGGCTGGAGAGATAGCGCTCCGGCCCCGAGCGTTCGAGCGCGAGTTCGGCGACGACCTGCTGCCAGCCATTGCCTTCGGTGCCGACCAGCGCGTCATGCGGGAGGAGGACGTCCTCGAAGAAGATCTCGTTGAAGTGGTGCGTGCCCGTCATGTCGATGATCGGGCGGATGGTGATCCCCGGCGTATCAAGGTCGATCATCATCTGCGAAAGGCCGGTGTGGCGCTCGCTGCCTTCCTCGGTGCGCAGCAGGGTGAGCGCGGCGTGGCTCTTGTGCGCGCCGCTGGTCCACACCTTCTGGCCATTGATCCGCCAGCCCTCGTTGGTCTTCTTGGCGGAGGTGCGCACGCTGGCGAGGTCCGATCCCGAGCCGGGCTCGGACAGGCCGATGCAGGCGTAGACCTCACCGCGCGCCATGCCGGGGAGGTACTTCTCGCGCTGCGCTTCGGTGCCATAACGCAGCAGGAGCGGACCGGTCTGGCGGTCGGCAATCCAGTGCAGACCCGCAGGCGCGCCCGCCGCGAGCAGCTCTTCCAGCACGACATAGCGTTCGAGCAGGGTGCGCTCTTGCCCGCCATATTGCTTGGGCCAGGTCATCCCCAGCAGCCCGGCCTGGCCGAGCGCCTTGGAAAATTCCTGATCGAAACTGAACCAGCAATTGGCGCGGTGCTCGACCGGCCAGGTGGCTTCATGCTTCGCCACCAGATCACGAACCTGCTGGCGCAGCGCGGGAATATCGCCCTCGGGGCGAAACGGATGGAGCGGGAATATTTGCATCGCTGCCGTCACTATGGCAGCGCGCGGGCCATCGCAATCGCAAGATTGCTAGTGTCACAGCCCAGAGGGGCAATTCGGGAGAGCTGCCATGACCACCCCATTCCTGCACGAAGAGCGCCGCGGGCGCATCGCCATCCTCACCATGGACCGCGCGGAATCGATGAACGCCATCGGCACGCTGGAAGATTGCGACAACATCGTCGACACCTTCTTCCGCCTCGGCAATGATCGCTCGGTCAGCGCCATCGTGCTGACGGGCGCAGGCCGCGCCTTCTGCACTGGCGGCAACATCAAGGGCATTCGTGATCGCAAGGGCATCGGCCCGCTCGACCAGCCCGATTCGACCGCAACCAACTATCGCCGCGGCGTGCAGCGCGCCACGCGCGCCATGCTCGATTGCGACGTGCCGATGATCGCGGCGATCAACGGCCACGCCATCGGCCTCGGGCTAGATCTCGCCTGCGTGTGCGACATGCGCGTGGCGGCAGACAGCGCGAAGATGGCCGCCAGCTTCATCAAGGTCGGCATCATCCCCGGCGATGGCGGCGCGTGGACCTTGCAGAAGCTGATCGGCTATCCGCTGGCGGCAGAGCTGTTCCTCACTGGGCGCACCTTCGATGCGGCTTATGCCAAGTCCATCGGCCTCGTCGGCGATGTCGTGCCCACTGAGAGCCTGATGGACAAGGCCATGGCGCTCGCCGAGGAAGTCGCGGCCAACAGCCCCCGCGCACTGCGCCTGACCAAGCGCCTGCTGCGCGAAGCCCAGCATGGCCGCGCGGGCGACGTGCTCGAACTGTCCGCCGCGTTCCAGGCGCTGGTGCACGAAACGGCCGATCACAAGGAAGCGGTGAACGCACTCCTCGAAAAGCGCGCGCCGGTCTTCACCGGGGACTGACATGTCATCGGGCGAGACCGCCTTCATCGCCGCGCTGCGGGGGCTTGCCTCGCATCCGGCGGCGCGCGGCCTTGCCGATGATTGCGCGGTGCTGGAGGTGGGCGGCGAAACGCTCGTCCTCACGCATGACATGATGGTGGAGGGCGTCCACTGGCTGGCGGGGCAGGATCCGGCAGACGTGGCATGGAAGCTCCTCGCCACCAACCTGTCGGACCTTGCCGCCAAGGGCGCCGAGCCAATCGGGGTGCTGCTGGGATACACTCTGGCGCAGGACAACACCCGCTTTGCGCAAGGCCTTGGCGAAGCGCTGGCGCACTTCGGCGTACCGTTGCTCGGCGGGGACACGGTGCGCAGCCCCGCCGCGCAGACCGTAGGCCTCACCGCCCTTGGCCGCGCCACCTATCGCCCCGTGCCGAACCGCAGCGGCGCGCAGGCGGGGGACAGCGTCTGGATCACCGGCCCTGTCGGTGCGGCGATGCTGGGGTTCGAGGCTCTGTCAGCGGGCGATACCGCCGCCGACACTTCCGCCTACCGCCGCCCCATGCCCCGCCTTGCCGAAGGCCGCGCACTGGCCCCGCTGGTCACCGCGATGATGGACGTCTCGGACGGCCTGCTGCTCGATGCCGCCCGCATGGCACAGGCCAGCGCGGTGACCATCGCGCTCGATCCCGCAGCCATACCCCTTCCCGCCAGCCTGCCGCCGCACCGCGCGCGTGAGGCAATGGCCTGGGGTGACGATTACGAACTGCTGTTCACGCTCCCCCTCCGCGCTGCGCCGCCCTGCCCCGCACACCAGATCGGCGCTGTCCTGCCTGCTGGCCAGTCCACCCTCCTTGTTGGTGGAGCGCCGCCAGAAGGCCCCCTCGGCTACGAGCATTACTGAAAAATCGCACGCAAAGGCTTGCGACATGCAAATTATGCACTAGCCTCTCGTCCCGACCCGCAAACGACGGGGACCGGCTGAAACTGCAGCCGGTAAATAAGGGGGTGTCTGAAGTGAGTCTCACCATAATCGCCATTGTCTTCGGGCTCGTGGCCGTCGTGTACGGCTTCGTGACCAGCAGCCAAGTGCTCGGCGCACCGGCTGGTAACGCAAAAATGCAGGAAATCGCCGCCGCCATTCAGGAAGGCGCGCAAGCCTACCTGAAGCGCCAATATACCACTATCGCCATCGTCGGCGTCATCATGGCCGTCATCGTCGCCGCCGCGCTCGGCCCGATCTCGGCAGCCGGTTTCGTCATCGGCGCGGTGCTTTCGGGCGTCGCCGGTTTCATCGGCATGAACATCTCGGTCAAGGCCAACGTCCGCACCGCTGCCGCTGCGCAGACGGGCCTGCAGGCCGGCCTCACGCTGGCGTTCCGCGCGGGCGCAATCACCGGCATGCTCGTGGCGGGCCTTGCACTCCTCGCGATTGCGGGTTTGTTCTGGTATCTCACCGGTCCCGGCGGCTACAGCGTCGGCGGTGAGGATCGCACCGTCGTCCTCGCCCTCACCGGCCTTGCCTTCGGCGCCTCGCTCATCTCGATCTTCGCGCGCCTCGGCGGCGGCATCTTCACCAAGGCGGCAGACGTCGGTGCCGATCTCGTCGGCAAGGTCGAAGCCGGAATCCCGGAAGATGACCCACGCAACCCCGCCGTGATCGCAGACAACGTAGGTGACAACGTCGGCGATTGCGCCGGTATGGCCGCAGACTTGTTCGAGACCTATGTCGTCACCGTCGGCGCGACGATGATCCTCACCGCGCTCCTCCTCAAGAACGCGCCCAACCTGCTCGATCTCATGGCGATGCCACTGCTGATCGGCGGCGTGTGCATCGTCACCTCGATCATCGGCACGTATTTCGTCCGTCTGGGCAGCAGCAACAACATCATGGGCGCGATGTACAAGGGCTTCCTTGTCACCGCAGTGCTCTCCATCCCCGCCATCTGGTGGGCCATCAGCCACTCGCTGGGCGGCAATATGGAAGCGCCGATCGCGGATCAGGCCTACAGCGGCCGGATTCTGTTCTACTGCGCCTTCCTCGGTCTCGTCATCACCGGCGTGATCATCTGGATCACGGAATACTACACCGGCACCAACTACCGTCCGGTCCGCTCGATCGCCAAGGCTTCGGAAACCGGCCACGGCACCAACGTGATCCAGGGCCTCGCCATCAGCCTTGAAGCGACCGCGCTGCCCACGCTCGTGATCTGCGCGGGCATCATCATCGCCTTCAAACTCGCCGGTCTCATGGGCATCGCCTATGCCGCCACCGCGATGCTGGCGCTGGCCGGCATGGTCGTCGCGCTCGACGCTTATGGTCCCGTCACCGACAACGCCGGCGGCATTGCCGAAATGGCAGGCCTCGACGACTCGGTCCGCGAGAAGACCGACGCACTCGATGCGGTGGGCAACACCACCAAGGCCGTCACCAAGGGCTATGCCATCGGCTCGGCGGGTCTCGCCGCGCTGGTGCTCTTCGCAACATACACGACCGACCTCCGGGAGTTCTTCCCCGATCTCAACGTGTCGTTCAGCCTTGAAAACCCCTACGTCATCGTCGGCCTCCTGCTCGGCGCGCTCCTGCCCTATCTCTTCGGAGCCATGGGCATGACCGCAGTGGGCCGCGCCGCCGGAGACGTGGTGAAGGACGTGCGCGATCAGTTCCGCGAAAACCCCGGCATCATGACTTACGATGTGAAGCCGGATTACGCGCGCACCGTCGATCTCGTCACCAAGGCGGCGATCAAGGAAATGATCATCCCGTCGTTGCTGCCGGTGCTCGCACCGATCGTGGTGTACTTCGTGATCACTGCTGTCGGCGGCCAAGAAAACGGCTTCGCCGCCCTCGGCGCGCTGCTCCTCGGCGTGATCGTCTCGGGCCTGTTCGTTGCCATCTCGATGACCTCGGGCGGCGGCGCATGGGATAATGCCAAGAAGTACATCGAAGACGGCAACCACGGCGGCAAGGGCAGCGAAGCCCACAAGGCTGCCGTCACGGGTGATACCGTCGGCGATCCCTACAAGGACACCGCCGGCCCCGCCGTGAACCCGATGATCAAGATCACCAACATCGTCGCGCTGCTGCTCCTCGCAGCTTTGGCGGCGCAAGCGGGGCATTGATCGCCTGAACGAAAAAGCCCTCTCCCTATCAGG
>NZ_NKIS01000027.1:0-14711 GCF_002278815.1 Novosphingobium sp. PASSN1
TGCGCGCATTCGGTGAGGGCGACGAGCCCGGCCTGCACCAGATCGTCGATCTCGATCCCGGCGCGGCCCGATCCGTGGACGTGCCAGGCAAGGCGGCGCACCATCGGCAGGAAGCGGCGGATGCGGTCCGCCGCCCCGCCTTGATAGGCGCGCGCGGCGGCAAAGCTGCGGTGGTCATGGTTCATGCGGCAAGATCCTGTGGGGGATGTGCGGATGGGTCTTCAGCAGCGCCGACCACTTCGATCACTTCGATCGGCTGGCTGGGCGGCAGTTCGGAAATCGAAAGCACCGCGCATTGCGGCGCGCGCTGGCGCAGCAGCGCGGCGAGCGCACGGCGCGCACGCGGCTGGACGATGAGCGCAACCGGCGGCGCGGCAGGCCCGCGCTCGGCAATGATCGCGGCGATGCGTTCACCGATGGAGCGCGCGAGATCGGGCTCGATCACCGGCTGCCCGGTGACGGGATCGTGCATCCCGCCCACGATCATCTGCTCCAGCGCGCCATCCAGCGTCAGCACGGCCAAGCGCTCGCCGGGGCCGCAGATGCGCGCCACGAGCATGCCGCCAAGGTCCGCGCGGACAAGGTCCACCAGCCGGTCGTGATCGGTGGTTTGCAGCACCGCTTCGGCGAGCGCGGAGAGGATCGGCAGCGGATGCGCGATGCTCACCCCGTCTTCCAGCAGCGCGTGCAGCAGCCGCGTCATCGCCCCCAGCGTGATCGGCGCGGGGTGCACCGTCTCCACCAGACCGGGTGCGCGATCGCGCACGCCGTCGATGATCGCGCGCACTTCGTCTGGCCCCAGCAGCGCCTGCGGGCGTTCGCTGAGCAGCTGGTTGAGATGTGTGGCGACGACGGTGGAGGCGTCCACCGTGAGGAACCCTTCGGCAATCGCATGATCGCGCTGGCCGGGTTCGATCCAGATCGCCGGGCAGCCAAAGCTGGGATCGGTGGTCACCTCGCCGCGCAGGGAGTGGTCCGGATTGGCCTCGCCCGCATCGATGGCGAGGACCTTGGCCGCCTTGATGCTCGCTCCGCCCAGCGTGACCCCGCCCAGCACGATGCGATAGGCATCGGGCATGAGATCGAGGCTATCGCGCACGCGGAACTGCGGCACGACGAAGCCGAAGCTTTGCGAGAGCTGCTTGCGCACCCCGGTGATGCGCGCGACCAGCGGCGCATCGCGCTTTTCATCGACGAGGTGGACGAGGCCGTAGCCCAGCTCGATGGTGACGAGCGTGTGATCGGACACATCCTCCAGCGTGATGCGTGCCGGGTCCACCTGCTCCACCACCACCGGCGGCGGCACGGCAAGGCGCGCCTCGCGTTTGCGCAGGCTCCACCAGATATAGCCGGCCATTCCGGCAGCGGGCAGGAACACGATCTGCGGCATGGCCGGGATCATCCCGATAACGCCCATGATCACCGCGACCGGCAGCCATGTGCTGGGCGCGGCAAACTGGCCGCCGATCTGCCCCGCCAGATCGCGCGCATCCGAAACGCGCGTCACGATCACGGCGGCGGCGATGGAGAGCAGCAGCGAGGGCACTTGGGCCACCAGCGCATCGCCCACCGCCAATGTGATATAACGGCTGGCGGATTCTTGCGCGGTGAGGCCGTGGCTCAGCATCCCGAGGCAGAACCCGGCGATGATATTGACACCCAGAATGAGGAGCGCGGCAACCGCATCGCCCTTCACGAACTTGCTGGCGCCGTCCATCGAGCCGTAGAAATCGGCCTCGGTCGCCACTTCGCGGCGACGCGCCTTGGCTTCGTCTGCGGTGAGCAGGCCTGCCGCCAGGTCCGCGTCGATGGCCATCTGCTTGCCGGGCAAGGCATCGAGGGTGAAGCGCGCGGAGACTTCCGACACGCGGCCCGCGCCTTTGGTGACGACCATCAGGTTGATGATCATCAGGATCATGAACACGAACAGCCCGACCGCGAAATTGCCGCCGATCAGAAACTCGCCGAAGCTCTCGATCACATGCCCCGCCGCCGCGCCGCCTTCGTGGCCGTTGACCAGCACGATGCGCGTGGAGGCGACATTGAGCGCGAGGCGCAGCAGCGTGGCGAACAGCAGCACCGAAGGGAACGAGGAGAAATCGAGCGGCTTGAGCGCATTCATCGCCGCCATCAGGATGGCAATGGACAGCGCGATATTGAGGACAAAGAATCCGTCGAGCAGGAACGACGGGATCGGCATGATCATCAGCGCGATCAGGATCAGGATACCCGCAGGCAGCGCGAGCGCGCCGGGCTGGCCAAGGCGTTTCAGCATGGCGGCTTAGATCCCCAAGCTGCGCAGCTGGCCATAAGCCGCGCGCACATGCGCCGGGACAGTGCCGGGCTGGGACAGCGCAAAGGCATCGCGCAGGGTATCGGCCATCGAACGCGCGGGCGGCGCATCGGGCGAACTCGCCGCTGCGTTGAACGCCTGCTGGATTGCCCCCCCCTGCCGGGTTTCCGGCGCAGCGGCATAAGCCTGCATCGGCAGGTCGGCCGCATTCATCGCGCTGGCCATCTTGCCGCGCAGCAGTTCCATCACCTCACCCACCGAACGCGCGCCGGTGGGGCCGAAGAAGATCGTCCGGTTGGCCGCTGCCGCCTTGGGCAGCAGCGCCGCCGCGCTTTGCGATGGGTTGGCCGAAAGCGCACCGAGGAACCGCCCGGCCCCTTCCGCGCCGAGGAAGTGCGCAAGATAGAGCTCGCTCGCATCGGGATCGCGGCCGAGCTGGCCGGAGAGGAAATCGCGGTTGTCGTTCGCCAGCTCCCCCGCCATCAGCGCGGACAGCTCCGGGTCGGACCGCAGCGCCAGCATCTGCGCGCGGGAGGAACCATCCCCCCCGACCGAACCGGCACCCGGCAGCCCATAGGCCGCACCGTGCTTGTCGAGCATCGCCAACCAGGTCTGCCCGGTGAATTGATAGAGACCCGCCGCGCTCGATGTTGCCGCGCGGGCATTCGGGTTGAGGCCGGATTCGATCCTGGCCTGCGCCATGAGATAGGAAAAGTCGGTGCCGGTCGCCGAAGCCGCACGCGCAATCGCCCCGCGCACATCGGGCGCAGGGCGGGGAGCAGGGGTAACGGCAATGGGGGTAGGCTCGCTCACTGAAGTCCCTTTCTCGGCCACCGTCACGCGGCAGCCGGAAGGGCATCAGCAAGCAGCGTGCCAAATCAGCGCGCGCGGCCGATCCGGGCAGAGGCAGCATTGGCGCGGTAGAGCGCGGGCTGGCCCGTCAGCGCATCGAGACGCGCCGAAACATTGGCCGCAATCAGGTTGCGCACGCGGCGATTGGCCTCGTTTACACGGCGCGCAGCCTCCAGCAGGCCGCGGCATTCCTCGTCGATGGCTTCGGGCGCGGTCGTATCAAGGCGGCCGCACAGCGCGTTCTTGTCCACCGCGCAGCCCATGATCGCATCCACGTCCAGCCCGGCAAGCGCATGCCGCTCGTCTTCCAGAACGGCCAGCATTTGCCGAAGCGTATCGCGCAACTGGATGGGGCGGCGGATCGGCTGAACGGTATCGAGAGCAGCGTTGGGGTTCACTTGGGGCTCCTCAGCAGCATTCCGGCAGCGATCATCGCATCGGCGATCTTGGCGGGGAAAACAGGGTATGTGCCGGTTTCGACAGCGTGGCGGATGGTCTTGACCCGCTCCTGATCGACCGGGGCAGCCCCGGCCTTCACCGCTTCGCTAGTTTCCACCTTCGGCGCGGCGGCAGGTGCCGGGGCCTTGGGTGTTTCAACAGCGGTTTCCGCTGCGGCAGCCTTGCCGCCTGCACTTGCTGCAGTAATGGCCGGTCCGGTCACTGGCACCGCGCTGACCGGGCGCGACGCGCCTATTTCAAAGGATGACATGGTCCGCTCCTCGCGTTTCCTGCAATCAAGAACGGTGATTGCAGGGCGGGTTTAAGGAGGGGCGGAAAAATTTTGCCGGGAGCGGCAGAGGCCCGCAGGACATTGCCGCTTTCGGGCATCAATCCATCGGCAATTCGACCAGCCCCGGCCGCACGATCCGCGCGCGCAGCGGATCGGCCTTGGCGCCCATGCGCACCCGGATCCACGCGCCCACCGCGCCCGCTTCCATCGCTTCGCCCGGCTGGGACACCGAAAAGCCATCGCCCGCCACAGTCACCGTCACGCCCTCGCCCCGCGCCACGGCAATCGCGGCAGGCGCATCGCGGCGCGCTTCCTTGACCGGCACGAACACGCGCCAGCCGCCCATATCGGGGCAGCTCACCAGCACGCTGGCCTGCGCTGCGCCATACCATGATAGCGCCAGCGGCGATTGGCAGGCCGACAGCCGCAGCCGCCGGTCCACCGGCTGCGCCGCGCCGCCGGGCACGCCGATGGGCTGGCCGGTGAACGCGGCCACGGAATTGTCGATCAGGGCAAGATCGGTGAACGGTGCGGCCAGTGCAGGCAGGGGAGCCAGCAGGAGCGCAAACGGGATGGAGAAACGAGCAGGGGACATGGCACGGGGCATGGCGGGATGCTTTCACAGGGAAACACGATGCCGCCTGCGCTGCAATCATCGTGCCACCCCGATGGCAAGGGGCCTTATTCGGCATCGTAGGCCAGCACCACGCTCGCGCCGTCCGCCTGGCCCGGCTCGATCACGATCCGCGCCCCGGCCCCGCGCGCGCCTGCTGCCGTCATGAGCGTTTCGGCCCGCGCGAGCGCGGCGCGTTCGTGCCCCAGCCCATGGCGCACCAGGATCGAAACTCTGAGGCGGGGATCGCGCGCCTGCTGCGCCAGCCATGTGGCCAGCGCAGGCGCGCCCGGATCATCGCGCCACACGCCCACCGGCTCGGCGCGCGGTGACGCAGCGATGGGGCGCAGCGCAGGTGCAGCTGCATGGGGCGCAGGCTTGACCGTGCTGGGCAAGAGCGGCCCATCGGGCGCATTGGCCAGCGCGGCGGCGGTCATCATGAACAGGATCATCGCCAGATCGGCGAGAATGGTCTGCCACGGCATCGCAATGGGCGCGCCGTAGAGACCATGCGGCGGCGCGCTCATCCCGCCTCGCGCAAGTAGGCGCGCCGCGCCGCAGCGCTGCTTGTCGGCATCGGCGGGCAGGCCGGTCCCAGCCTGGCGATCAGCCAATCGGTGATCTCGCGCCGCGCGGCTTCCTCGGCTTCCACGCGGCGCTCCACCGCGCGCGCCAGCGGGGCGAGCAGGATATTGCCGAGCAGCAGGCCATAAAGCGTGGTCAGCACCGCCAGCGAGATCGCGCCCATGAACGCGCCGCGCGCCAGCCCATCGGACGGCAGCTGGCTGAGCGAAACGAGCGTGCCGGCAAGGCCGAACACCGGCGCCAGCTCCGCGCCCAGCGCCAGCGTACGCACCGCGCGGATCGCGCCCGCCACGCGGCCCTCCCGCGCGGCATCATCGCGTGCGACGAACGCCGCCAGGGACCGGGTCTGGATGAGCGCGGCCACCGCCTGATCGATCGCGCCATCGCCGCAAGGCCGGGGATTGGCCCGCAGCAGGCCTTCGCGGTCCGCCTGCGCAACCAGCGGCGCAAGGTTCCCCCGTACCACTTCGCCGCGAAAGCGCGGGCGCAGCAAAGCCCCCGTGGCTACAATCGCGGCGCGGCAATCCGCCACGCCGCTGCGCAGCGCGGTTGCGCCCAATGTCCCGCCGATGACAATCGCCCCCGCCACGGGATCGAGCATATGCGCCATATCCATCGCTGCTGTGCCTCGCTCCTTCGTTGCCCAAAGAACGGCAGCCGGGCCGCAGACTTCAGCCATCACGGAAGCAATTTGCCGCCACCCGGCAAGCCTTTGCCGCAAGCGTCCGAACCGGGCGGCAGAACCCCAGCATTTCCGCGGTTGGCACGCCCCTTGCTGATCCCATGCCAGGAATATCCCCCTGCCAAAATCCTTCTGCCAAGGCACCACGCATGAGCAACTCTCTCTTCGGCATCCACGGCACCGCGCTGGAATTGCGTTCGCAGCGCATGGGCCTGCTGGCCTCCAACCTCGCGAATGCCGGCACCCCCGGCTACAAGGCAAAGGACATCGATTTCGCCGCTGCCTTGCAGGCCCGCACGGGCGGCGCGAGCGAGGCTCAGGCGATGACTTCGGCCACGCGCTACCGCGTGCCGGTGATGCCCAGCCTTGATGGCAACACCGTGGAGATGGCGACCGAACAGACCGCCTTTGCCGAAAACGCAGTGGGCTATTCGGCCACGCTCTCCTTCATTCGCGGCCGGGTCGAGACGCTCACCCGCGCGATCAAGGGCGAATGAGCATGGCAACCTCCGGCCACCCCCTCTCGCTGTTCGACGTCACGGCGCGCGCGATGTCGGCGCAGCTCGTGCGGATGAACGCGTCCGCCTCCAACCTCGCCAATGCCGGCAATGTCGCGGCCAACGCCGATGCGGCCTACCGCCCCTTGCGCCCCGTCTTTGCCGAAGAACTCGATCGCTCCAGCGGGCTCAGCGCGGTGCGCGTCACCGGGGTTTATCGCAGCGATGCCGCGCCGGTGCGCACGCACGATCCCGATCATCCGCTGGCCGATGCCAATGGCGATGTCTGGGCCGCCCCGGTCGATGAAAACGCCGAGATGGTCGAGATGCTCGAAAGCGCCCGCCAGTACCAGAACGTGGTGGAAGCCATGCAGACCGCCAAGCAGCTGATGCTCGAAACGATGAGGATGAAGTGATGACCGCCATCAACCCCTTTACGGCGGCCAGTGCTGCCACCTCCGCCGCCAAAGCCGCCACCACCACCGCGAAAAACTCGTGGGGGGCGCTGGGTGCCAACGATTTCGTCAAGCTGCTCACCGCGCAGCTGCAGAACCAGGACCCCACTGCGCCGGTCGATAACAGCCAGATGATCGCCCAGCTCGCCCAGTTTTCCAGCCTGTCTGCGGCCAACAGCACGTCCGACACGCTGAAATCGATCGAAGCCAAGCTCGACAAGCTGACCGGCCTGAAAATCTGAAACCGCTTTCCGAAAGGACTCCCCCATGTCGTTCTACACTTCGCTCAACGGCCTCAAGAACGCCCAGACCGATCTTGGCGTGATCAGCAACAACATCGCCAACGCCGAGACCAACGGCTTCAAGAAGAGCACCGTCGCCTTCTCGGATATCATCGCAGGCAGCGCGTTCACCAATCCCAAGCTCATGCTCGGCATCGGTGCCACGGTGGAGGCGATCAACCAGAACTTTGCCCAAGGGCCGGTTGAACAGACCGGTGCCGCGCTCGATCTCGTCGTCAACGGTGATGGCTTCTTCACCACCCGCTCGGCCATCTCGGGCGATACGCTCTACACCCGCAACGGCGCGTTCGAAGTCGACGACAACGGCTATATCCTGCGCGGCGGCAATCGGCTCCAGGCCTTCCCCACCGATGCGGCGGGAGTTGTCAGCGGCAACACGCTGCAATCGGTGCAGGTACCGCCCACCAATGCATCGGGCGCGCAGTTTGCCGGTGTGGCCGTGGGCAAGAACGGCGTGATCACCGCAAGCTATGCCGATGGCACCAATGTCGCGGTCGGCAAGATCGCGCTCGCCACGTTCCTCTCGCCCGGTGGTCTGCGCCAGGAGGGTTCCGCCAACTGGAGCGCCACCGGCCTTTCCGGCACCGCGACCTATGGCGAGCCGGATTCGGGCTTCTATGGCGGCATCCTTTCGGGCGCGCTGGAACGCTCGAACGTCGATCTTTCGGAAGAAATGGTCGGCCTGATCACCGCGCAGCGCAATTTCCAGGCGAACGCCAAGGCGATCGATACCGCCACGCAGATCTCGCAGACCATCATCAACCTGCGCACCTGAGGCTGATCTGACATGGACCGCCTGATCTACACTGCCTATTCCGGCCTTTCCGGCTCGATGATGACGCAGGCCGTCATCGCCAGCAACATGGCCAACGCGCAGACCATCGGCTTTCGCGCCGAACTGCAAAGCGCCGATCCGATGACGCTGAAAGGCCCCAGCATCGAAGCCCGCGCGATGACGCGCGGCGATGTGCGCGGGGCCAACATGAAGCAGGGCGCGCTGATCGAGACGGGCAACCCGCTCGATGTCGCGCTCACTGGCCGCACCATGCTCGCCGTTCAGGCAGCGGACGGCGAGGAAGCCTATACCCGGCGCGGCGATCTCGCGGTCGATGCCACCGGCGTGCTCACCAATGGCGATGGCCGCCCGGTCGTCGGCGATGCCGGGCCGGTCACCGTGCCGCCGGGCGCCAAGATCACCATCGCGCCCGATGGCCGCGTGCTGGCGGCCCTGCCGGAAAACCCGGACCAGCCGCAGCAGGAAGTCGGGCGGCTCAAGCTCGTCAGCACCGCCGGTTCGCGCATCGAAAAGGGCCTTGATGGCCTGTTCCGCGTGTTCGGCGGCGGCGCTCTGCCCGCTGATGAGGAAGCGAAGCTCCAGCCCGGCAGCCTCGAACAATCCAATGTCGAACCCACCCGCGTGCTGGTCGAGATGGTCGAAGCCCAGCGCCTGTTCGACATGCGCACCAAGCTGATCTCCACCGCGCGCGAGCTTGATGAAGGCGGCGCGGGCCTCATGCGCCTGACCTGATCCCACCGATAAAGCTTCAAGGACACCAGACCCATGCCCTCTTCCGCCCTTCACGTCGCCCGCACCGGTCTCGAAGCGCAGGACACGCGGATGCGCGTGATCGCCAACAACCTTGCCAACGTCGGCACCACCGCCTTCAAGCGCGACCGCGCGAACTTCGCGACGATGGCCTATCAGGACGCGCGCACCGCCGGGCAGCAGTCCTCGGGCGAGACCGCCTATGCCACCGGGCTCAATCTCGGCACCGGCGTCGGCATCCAGTCGACCACGCGGATCGCCACGCAGGGCCAGCTGCAGACCACCAACAACGCGCTCGATCTCGCCCTCGATGGCGAAGGCTACTTCCAGGTCACGCTTCCCGGCGGCCAGCTCGCCTATACCCGCGCAGGCAATTTCAGCCGTTCGGCGGAAGGCCAGCTCGTCACCGGGCAAGGCTATGTCGTACAGCCGCCGGTGACGATCCCCGAAGGCGCGACTTCGATCACCATCGCACCCGATGGCACCGTTTCGGCCACGCTGCCCGGCACGGCGGAGCCTTCGCAGCTAGGCCAGATCACCATCGCCAGCTTCGCCAATCCCGCAGGCCTCGCCGCGCAAGGGGACAACTTCCTCACCGAAACAGCCGCCAGCGGCGCGGCGCAGATCGGCATCGCGGGCGAGGTTGGCCGCGGGCGCATCCGGCAGGGTTTCCTCGAAAGCTCGAACGTCAACGTGGTGGAGGAACTGGTCGACATGATCGAGACGCAGCGCGCCTACGAGGTCAATTCCAAGATGATCTCGGCAGTCGATGAAATGCTCAAGAACGCCAACCAGACGCTCTGACCGGAACGGAACTTCGCGCCATGATGGACTCTCCCTTCGAAGCCGCCTTCCGCGCTTCTGCGGCCTCTGCGCAAGCAGACAAGCCGCTTGGCCTGCGCCTGCTCGCCTGCCTGCTCGTGCCGCCAGCCATTGTGCTCGCGGCAGTCCTGCCCGCGCATCCCGCGCATGGCCGCCCCGCGCGCCCCGCCGAAGGCTTTGCCCCGGTGCTGCCCGCCGCGCCCGCACCGCGCGCCGCCGATGGAGCGATCTTCAACGTCGCGGCGGGCTACACCGGGCTGGTCGAAGGCCGCCGCGCCCATGCCGTGGGCGATCCGCTGACGATCATCCTGACCGAACAGATCAATTCCTCGAAAACCGCCGCTTCGAAAACGCAGAAGAACGGCGGCTTCAACGTTGTGCCGCCCACCGCCGGGCCGCTGTCGTTCCTCGATCCCAACGCCCTTAAAGCTTCGGGCGGCTCGTCGTTCAACGGTCAGGGGAATGCCACGCAGACGAGCACGCTCGGCGGCGAGGTTTCCGTCACCATCGCCGAAGTGCGCCCCAATGGCACGGCGCTTGTCGTAGGAGAAAAGCGCTTGCTGCTGAGCCAGGGCCAGGAATGGGTGCAAGTCTCGGGCATCGTGCGCCTCGGCGATATCGATGCGGACAACCGCGTGCGCTCCACGCAAGTGGCCGATGCGCGCGTGACCTATACCGGCAACGGTGCCGTCGGCCGCGCCAGCCGCGAAGGCTGGCTGTCGAAGTTCTTCAACATGATCTCGCCGTTCTGATGATGGCGCGCTCCCCCCTCCTCCGGGCCATGCTCGCCCTCTTCGCAGTGCTCGCGCTGGCGCCCGCGCCCGCCCACGCTGATCGCGTGCGCGATCTCGGCGCGTTTCAGGGCGTGCGCACCAACCAGCTCACCGGCTACGGGGTCGTCGTCGGCCTTGCGGGCACGGGCGATGACAACCTGGAATATATCACGCAGGCAATGCGCGGCGTTTCAGGCCGACTTGGCGTGCAACTGCCGCAAGGCATTGCGCCGGGCCTCAAGAACGCGGCCGCCGTGATGATCACCGCTGATCTTCCGGCCTTCGCCAAGCCCGGCCAGCGCATCGACGTGACTGTCTCGACCATCGGCAAGGCCAAGAGCTTGCGCGGCGGCGCGCTGATCATGGCCCCGCTTTATGGCGCGGACGGGCAGATCTATGCGATGGCGCAGGGAAATCTCGCGGTCGGCGGCCTTGGCGTCACGGCCAAGGATGGCAGCCAGCTCACGGTCAACGTCCCCACCGTTGGCCGCATTGCCGAAGGCGCCAGCGTCGAACGCGCGGTCGCCACGGGTTTCGAAAGCGGGGAAAGCCTGCGCTGGAACTTGTTCACCGCCGATTTCCTCACCGCCAGCCGCGTGCGCGATGCGGTGAATGCGCGCTTCCCCGGCGCGGCCACGGTGGAGGATGGCATCACCCTTGCCATGCGCCTGCCCGCCGCCACCGACGCGCGCGCCACGATGATGGCCTCGATCGAGATGATCGACGTGACTCCGGCGGAAACCGCCGCGCGCGTCATCATCAACAGCCGCACCGGCACGGTCGTGATCAACTCGGCAGTGCGCCTGTCTCCGGCGGCGATCAGCCACGGCAAGCTCGTCGTGAAGATCGACGAGAAAAGCCAGGTCTCGCAGCCCGGCCCGCTCAGTCGCGGGCAGACGGCGGTCACCCCCGCGAGCCAGATCAGCGTGGAGGAAGCCCAGGCCCACGTCGCGCTGTTCAAGCCCGGCGCTTCGCTGTCCAGCCTTGTCGATGCGCTCAACAAGCTCGGCGTCACCCCGTCCGATCTTGTCGCGATCCTCGAAGCGCTCAAGCAGGCAGGCGCGCTGCGGGCCGAGATGGAGGTGATATGACCGCGATTTCACCAACTTCTGCAGCCGCAAGCCCGGCGTCCGCAACGGACCGCGCCGCGCTCAAAAAGGCCGCGCAAGGGTTCGAGGCGATCTTCGTGCGCCAGATGCTGTCTGCTGCGCGTGCCACCAGCCTTGCCGGCAAGGACGACCTGTTCGGCGGGCAGGCGCAGGAAACCTTCACCGCGATGCGCGACGAACGCTTCGCCGATATCGCCGCAACCACCGGCGCGTTCGGCCTGGCCAAACAGCTCGAAGCCCAGTTCGCGCGCCTGCTGCCCGCTGCGAAGGAGTAGCGCACGATGGCCTCCGATCTCCTCTCCATCGGCTTGTCCGGCGCCAAGGCAGCGCGCATCGGGCTGGATGTGACCGCGCAGAACATCGCCAACGCGGGCAATGATGGCTATGTCCGCCGCTCCATCGGCCTCACCGAAGTCGCCTCCACCGGCTACAACCAGAACGTGCGCGATGTCTCGCTTTCGGGCGTGCGGGTGGAAAAGATCGTGCGCAACGCCGATGCCTTCCGCCAAAGCGAAGTGCGCCGCACGGGCTCTGACACCGCGCGCGCCGATGCCGAAGTTTCCGGGCTGGGCAATATCGAGGCCGCGCTCGAACAATCGGGCGTCTATCCGGGGATCACCGGCTTTGAATCCGCGCTGCAGAAGCTGAAGGAAGATCCGGTCGATACCTCGCTACGCGCCTCGGTGATCGAGGCGGCGCGGACCATGGGCGCGACCTTCCAGATCGCCGCCAAGGAAATGGATGCGGTTGGCCAGGGCCTCCAGTTCGAAGCCTCGGACGGCGTCACGCAAGTGAACCGCATTGCCGGCGAACTCGCGCGCACCAACTTGCGGCTGGCCCGCGCGGCGGATGCCAGCTCGGACCAGACCGCGCTGCTCGATCAGCGCGACAGCCTGCTCGCCGATCTCAGCCAGTATGGCGATATCGCCACCTCGCTTGCGCCCGATGGCAGCGTCACCGTCACGCTCGGCAGCACGGCCACCAACGATCCGCTCGTCAGCGGCGGCAATACCCGGCCGCTTGCGATGGCCGTGACCGGCACCACGATCAGCTACACGCTGGGCGGTGCGGCGCTTTCGCTCACGGGCGGTTCGCTCGCCGGGGGGCAGCTGGCGCTGGGCAAGCTCGACCAGCTCAGAACCGATCTCGACAAACTTGCCGAAACCATCGTGACCAAGGTCAACGATGCGCAAGGCCTTGGTGCCGATCGCAATGGCGATCCGGGCGCGGACCTGCTCTCGGGCGCGACTGCCGCGACCATTGCGCTGGCCACCAACGATCCCGCAAAGATCGCCACCGCCCCAGCCAATTCGCCGCCAAACAGCCGCGATCCGGGCAATCTCGATGCGCTGCACACCGCGCTCGATGCGGCCGATCCCGCCGGGCGGATGGATGCGATCCTGTTCGATGTCTCCGCTTCTGTCTCGGGCCGCACGGTCACGCGCGATGCGCTCGCCACGATCTCCAGCGCGGCAAGGACCGCACTCTCCGCCCAGACCGGGGTCGATCTCGATGCCGAGGGCGTCAATCTCGTGCGTTACCAGCAGGCATTCCAGGCTTCGGGCCGGGTGATGCAGGTCGCCTCCAGCTTGTTCGATTCGCTGCTCCAGATCCGGTAGGGTATCTAAGGACTTTTGGCATGAGCATCTTCGCCACCAGCACCGCTGCCTTCTTCGAACGCTCGACGCAGAGCCTTACTGCCCTGCGCGGCCAGGCCGAAGACCTGCAGAACCAGATCAGCACCAACAGCAAGCTGACGAAGTCTTCGGACAATCCGCTGGCGGCCTCGCAGCTGCGCGCGCTCGCCCGGGCAGAGGCGCTCGGCACGATCGATGCCGCCGCGACCAACCGCGCCACCGTCGATCTCAATCTCACCGATACCGCGCTGAATCAGTTCGCCAACTACGTCAGCCGCGCGCAGGAACTGGCTACGCAGGCCGCCTCCAGCCTGCTGCCCCCGGCGCAGCGCGCCAGCATAGCGTCCGAACTCGGCCAGATTCACCAAGGCCTCGTCGGCCTCGCCAACGCGCGCGACAGCGCCGGGCACGCCTTGTTTGGCGGAGACAGCGCGGGCAATGCCTACGAGATCGACTCTGTAACCGGGCTTGCCGGATATATCGGCAGCGGCAGCGCCGGGCAGCTTTCGCTGGGTGACGGGCAGACCGTCAGCCGCAGCCTGACCGGCCCGGAATTCCTCTCGTTCAAGGATCCGGCGGGCAATCCCACCGATCTGATGGCCGTGATCAAGACCCTGTCCGATGCGCTGTCTGGCGGGGCCGCGAGTACGGCCGCCACTGCCAGCGCAGCGCTCGGCTCGCTCGCCAATGGCCTCGATGCGATCACCACGGCGCAGACGGTGGTCGGCTCGCGCCTCAGCTGGATCGACATGTCAACCGAGCGCCAGCAGGCGATGGGCGAGGCACGCACTTCACAGCAGGAAGAGATCGGCACGCCCGAACTCGGCTCCGCGCTCGCCCGCCTGCAGCAGCTCTCCACCGTGCTCGAAGCGAGTCAGGCCAGCTTTTCCAAGCTCGCCAATCTCTCGCTGTTCGATTTCCTGCGCTGACCCAACCGGGATACCCCTCACCATGTATGCTGCCATCGGTATCGTCATTCTTCTTGTCATGGTGTTTGGCGGCTTCGCCATCACCGGCGGTGCGCTCGGCCCGGTCATGGAAGCCATTCCGCACGAAATGCTGATCATCGGCGGCGCGGCGCTGGGCGCGGTCGTCACCGGCAATTCGCTCCATGAAATCAAGGCCATCGGCGGCGGCTTCGGCAAGGTCTTCAAGGGACCGAAGCACAACAAGCAGGACCACGTCGATGCCATCGTGCTGTGCACGCGGCTGATGAAGATCCTGCGCAGCGATGGCCCTGTGGCGCTCGAAAGCCACGTCACCGACCCGGCCAACTCGCCGATCTTCGCCGAGTTTCCGCGCATCCTCGCCAACAAGCCGCTGGTCTCGCTGATCTGCGATACGCTGACGCTGATTGTCGTGTCCTCGGGCACGCTCGAAGTCCACGCCGTCGAAGACGTGATGGACCATTCGATGAAGACTCACTTCCACGAAATGAGCGAGCCGCAGCACGCGCTGCAAAACCTGGCGGACGCGCTCCCTGCATTGGGCATCGTCGCGGCGGTGCTCGGCGTGGTGAAGACGATGGGCTCGATCGACAAGCCGCCTTCGATCCTGGGCGCGATGATCGGTTCGGCGCTCGTCGGCACGTTCATGGGCGTGCTGCTCGCCTATGGCATCGTCGCCCCGCTGGCGGGCCGCCTCAAGCAGGTGCTCGATCAGGACGAGATGATCTTCCAGGCGGTCAAGCAGGTGATCATCGCCAGCTTGCATGGCTGGCCGCAGCCGCTCGTCGTGGAAAGCGCGCGTTCGGGGCTTGGCCACTCGTTCCGTCCGGGCCTTTCGGAACTGCTCGACGCGCTGCGCGGGCGGTAA
>NZ_NKIS01000028.1:0-9622 GCF_002278815.1 Novosphingobium sp. PASSN1
GCGAGGTTCTGCGCAGACGTGGCGGAGATGCCATAACGCGCGAACAGCGGCGTCTGGAAGCTGGACTGGAACGTCCCGCCAAGCCGCGTGGTGACGGCCGAACCCCAGAACGTGTTCGAATTGCTGATGACGGCGGTCAGGTTCGCGTTGAGCTGGGTCCGCTCGGCAGCGGTGGCCGTGCCAGCATCGATCTTGCTCCAGATGGTCATCGATTGCGACCACAGGTTGCCGTTGGTGGTCCAGAACGCCGCGATGTTCTTGTAGTCGGGCAGCCCGGTGGAAGACGATCCAAGCGCGGGGTAGTCCGGATTGAGCCCGCCCCAGAAAGTGCTGATGTTCTTGTAAAGCGGATCGACGCCCGACCAGAACGTGCTGATATTCTTGTAGAGCGGCGCTACATCGTTCTGGAACGTGCTGATATTCTTACCGCGAAAGGGTTCGATGTACCTGGCGTTCGAGGTCAGCACCGTTGTGGTCGTGGCGGCGGCAGCCTTGGACGTCCCGGCCGCAGCCGCCGTCGTCTCCGCCGGAGTCGTGGTCGTCGTCGTGGCCGTCTGGGCAGAAACAGGCATGGCGGATGCGCACAGGCACATCGCCACCGCCGTCTCGAGCCACCTGGACAGCATCACTACCCCTTCCATTCAAACGGACTTCCGATGAAAGCAGGTCATGCCACGCGGGGACTTGTGATTGTCTTGGGGAACGCAGTTAATGAATCTCGAAAGACTGTCGGGGTGACTGCCTAAAGCCGCTGGAAAGCCAGAAAAGTCCGAAACGGATATTACTCGGCCCTCGGACTTCCTCCCTTCTTGCGGATCTGCGGCACGCGCGGTGCGGTGCCGGGATGCTCCTCGATGAACCGCACCAGGCCTTCAATCGGCACGGCCCGGGATATGAAATACCCCTGGATCGTATCGCAACCCATGACCCCAAGCAGCGATGCGGTCATCGCATCTTCCACGCCCTCGGCTGTCACGGTCATGCCAAGGCCGTGGCACAAATCGATTGTCGAGCGCACGATCAGCGGATCGCGATTGCTGCGGGTCATCCCCTGAATGAACTTGCGGTCGATCTTGAGTTCGCCCGCCGGAATCTGCTTGAGGTAGCTCAGCGAGGAAAGCCCTGCGCCATAATCGTCAATAGCCAGCGCGATGCCCGCCTCGCGCAATTGGTGGAGGCATTCCAGCGCTTCTTCCGGATTATCGAGGACCGCGGTTTCCGTGATCTCGAAGCCGATGCGGGCCGCTTCATCGCCGACAAGGGCGATCAAGCGGCTGGCGAAGTCCCGCGTGATGAGTGTGCCGGACAGATTGACGAAGATCGGGCCGCCAAGGCTGCTGCCCATACCTTTTCCGGCCAGCCACCGACTGTCGCGCAGGGCCTGCTCCACCCCCCAAACCGTAAGCTCGCTGATGCCGCCCACCGCTTCGGCCTGCGCCACGAACGCATCAGGCACCAATTGTGTTCCATCCGGCAGAGTCCAGCGCGAGAGCGCCTCCGCGCCGCGCAGCTTCATCGTGCGGCAATCAAGCTTGGGCTGATAATGCAGCACCAATTCCCCCGCGCGCACCGCTGCGGCGATGGTGCTGCCAAGCGATTCGGCAGATACGGGCTGCACCGCGCTGGCGGAATCGGTCATATCGGAGGCCGTCACCGTTGGATCGACCAAGACGACCGGCGCTTTCCTCTGCACCTTGTGCACTGCCGCCATGAACAGCGCCCCACACGCGAACGCGAACAAAATCAGGCCAACGGGCGCCGTCCCCAATGCCATGATGTCCCATAGCGCGCCCAAGAGGCCGATTGAGGCAGAAGTGGAATTGCCTTGCAGCATGTGCGCCTATTGTGCCCGGCCAAAGCGAGATAACGGAAACGGCCAGCGAGACCCTTGCCAGAGAGACCTTAGCGGAGAATTAAGCAAACATGCCTATTCGCGCTGAGCCCCGGCACGGGATCGGCGCCGCCTCAGCACAGCGCTGCACCTGCACACGAAGGCAAACAGCATCGCGCCCAGCCAAACGAAGGCCTTGCGATGCGCGCGATTTTTATCGGAAAAGTGGATGCCCCGCGAGGATTCGAACCTCGATAGACGGAATCAGAATCCGTAGTCTTACCATTAGACGACGGGGCAATGAGGGCGGGCCTTTAGGCGGGGCTTTGGCGCAAGTCAAGCTGACGCCGCCACTCCAGCGCCATGCTTGCCCCAAAGCCGCAGGATCGCTAGAGTGTATGTCAAGTACCCGCCGGGCGTTCCCCTGGCGGGAAAACATAAGCGATTGGTAGTCATGGCGGAATTCGATCCGCCGGCGCAGCAGCGCAAGGCGCGGCAAGGCAAGCGGCGGGGGCGCAGGGGAGCGGCTCGCGGCAAGCCTCAGGGGCCGCGTCCTGCCCCCAGTGCGTCGGCCAGCATCCCTGACAGGCAATCAGCCGGTCCACCCGCCGAAAATGGTGCAGCAACCGCTGCTGACCCGGCTGCCAACATCGCCCTGCATGCGGCCACGGAAGCCATCTCCCAGACGCCGATTTCCCAGATTGCGACTGCAACACCCCCGCTCGATGTTCCGCGCCAGCCCTGGCAGAAGACGCCGCCGTTCCACCGGCAGGCCTATGCCGCGATCGATCTCGGCACCAACAACTGCCGCTTGCTCATCGCGCGGCCTTCGGGCGATCACTTCATGGTAATCGATGCGTTCAGCCGGGTCGTGCGGCTGGGCGAAGGCCTCGCCCAATCGGGCCGTCTTTCGGATGCGGCGATGGACCGCGCGCTGGGCGCGCTGCACATTTGCGCTGAAAAGCTGCGCAAGCGCGGGGTCCACCTTGCGCACTCGGTGGCGACCGAGGCCTGCCGCCGCGCCACCAACGGCGAAGAGTTCATCGACCGGGTGCACCGCGAAACCGGCATCCGGCTCAACATCATCACCGCCGGCGAAGAGGCGCGGCTGGCGGTGCTGGGCTGCCACATCCTGCTCGAACCCGGCGAAGGCCCGGCGATGATCTTCGACATCGGCGGCGGCTCCACGGAAATGGTGCTGGTCGATACCACCGACGCGGTGCCGCGCATCCTCGATTGGCAATCGGTGCCCTGGGGCGTCGTCTCGCTGACCGAAAGCATCGGCCCTATCGACCTGACGGCAGAGGCCCGCGCCGCCGCCTACCGCAAGATGCGCGCCCGCATCACCGAAGGATTTGCCCAGTTTGCCGAGCGCGTGAGCCCGGCCGGCGCTGCTGCGGCGGCAAGCGGCGGACTGCGCCTGCTGGGCACCAGCGGCACGGTCACCACGCTCGCCAGCCTGCACCTTGGCCTGCCGCAATATGACCGCAGCGCAGTGGACGGCCTGATCGTGCCGACCGCCTCGATGCGCGAAATCAGCCAGCGGCTGGCGCATATTTCCCCGGCCGAACGCGTGGCCGTGCCCTGCATCGGGCGCGAGCGAGCCGATCTTGTCGTTGCGGGGTGCGCGATCCTCGAATCGATCTTCGATATCTGGCCCGCCGAACGGCTCGGCATCGCTGATCGCGGCATCCGCGAGGGGATTCTGCGCAGCCTCATGGCCGCTGGTGGCCTTGGCGCCGGTAACCCGAGTGCCGGTAGCCCAACTGCCGGTAGCAAAACTGATCGCCGCACCGAAACGGCACAAAGCAAAGGAACATCCCAGTGAGCCGCAGCGGCCGCGATCCGGGCACACGGGTCAAATCGGCAAAGGGGCGCACGGCCTCCTCCAACCGCTGGCTCTCCCGCCAGCTCAATGACCCTTACGTCAAGCAGGCCAAGGCCGAAGGCTGGCGCAGCCGGGCCGCGTTCAAGCTGATCGAGCTCGACACCCGCTTCGGCCTGCTGAAAGGCGCGCACCGGGTGGTCGATCTCGGCATCGCGCCGGGCGGCTGGGCGCAAGTGGTGCGCAAGCAGGCGCCCGCCGCCGAAGTGGTCGGCATCGACCTGCTGCCCGTCGAACCGATCGAAGGCGTGACCATCTTCGAGATGGACTTCATGACCGACGAAGCCCCGGACGCGCTGATCGGTGCATTGGGCGGCGCGCCCGATCTCGTGATTTCCGACATGGCCGCCAACACCGTCGGCCACAAGGCAACCGATCATTTGCGCACGATGGGCCTTGTCGAAACCGCCGTCGATTTCGCGGTGCAGACGCTCGCGCCCGGCGGGGCATTCGTTGCCAAGGTCTTTGCCGGAGGGACGGACGGCGAACTGCTCACCATCCTCAAGCGCAACTTCAAGACGGTGAAGCACGCCAAGCCGCCCGCTAGCCGCAAGGATTCGTCCGAGTGGTACGTGATCGCGCAAGGCTTCAAGGGCCGCCCGGAAGGTTAAACTTTCCACAGGCAGGGTTTTGCACGAATCGGTCTGCCCGCACTAACGGGTGCCGACCCTTTCTCACCGGAGACCCTTTCTCATGGCCGAATCCGCCGACGACCGCCTGCGCCTTCTGATCGAGCGCATCGAACGCCTCGAAGAAGAAAAGAAGGGCATCGGCGACGATATCAAGGACGTCTACCTCGAAGCCAAGTCCACCGGCTATGATCCCAAGATCATGCGCCAGATCGTCCGCCTGCGTAAGCTCAAGCCCGATGATCGCCGCGAAATGGAAGCGATTCTCGATACCTACAAGAACGCGCTGGGGATCGAATAGGAGCACTGGACGCGGGGTGCAGGCGCGCTAGGCTGCGGCGAAACGATCTGCCGGAGTTTTTTTGATGCGCCTTGCCCTGCTAGCCGGTTTCACCGCGCTGATTGCCTTTGCCGCCCCAGTAGCGGCTGAAACAGCAGCCAAATCTGCTCCGAAGGTGGTTTATCTTCACGCCGGGCAACTGCTGGACCAGCCCGGCAAGCCGCCGCGCGGCGCTTCCACCGTGGTGATCACCGATGGCGTGATCACCAGCGTGAGCGACGGCACGATCCCCGCGCCCGCCGGAACGACAACAGTCGAGCTGGGCAATGCCTTCGTGCTGCCCGGCCTGACCGACTTGCATGTCCACCTGTTCAGCGATGGTGATCCGATGCGCGAGCGGCTCGAAGCCGCAACCCGCGACCGTGAGGACGGTGCCTATCTGGCAGCGCTCCATGCGCGGCAGACGCTGGAAGCCGGGTTTACCACGGTGCGCGATCTGGGCGGACCGCCGCGCGGCGTTCGCGCCCTGCGCGACGCTATTGACGCAGGAGCGGTGTCAGGCCCGACGATCGTGAATGCAGGCACGATGATCTCCGTTTCGGGAGGACACGGCGATGGCGGCGGGCTGAACGAGGAAAGCTACGGCGCATTTGCCCCGCACGATTACAACAACTTGTGCAACGGCGCGGACGATTGCCGCCGCGCGGTGCGCGAACAGATCCGGCTGGGCGCACAAGTCATCAAGTTTGCTGCAACCGGCGGTGTGCTCTCGAATGTCGCGGGCGGGCTGGGCCAGCAGATGACCAGCGAGGAAATGAAAGCGCTGATCGACACCGCGCACGGCTTTGGCCGCAAAGTGGCGGCGCACAGCCATGCTGCGGCGGGCACGATGGCGGCGGTCAACGCCGGGGTCGATACCATCGATCATGGCACGTTCCTCGATGAACCCACGATCAAGGCGATGATCGCGCATGGCACCTGGCTGGTGCCGACGATGCTCGCGCCCGAAACCGCGCTGGCGCAGGCGCGCGGCGGGCTGCTTCCGCCCGCAACGATTCCCAAGGCCGAATCCGCCGCCGCCGCAGAGCGCCAATCCCATGCGCTGGCCATCAAGATGGGCGTGAAAATCGCGTTCGGCACCGATACCGGCGTTTCGCGCCACGGCGACAACGCGCGCGAATTTGCGCTGATGGTGCGCGCCGGGATGACACCGATGGCGGCGATTGCCGCCGCCACGGTCGGCGCGGCCGAAGCGCTGGGCCGCGAGGGCAGCGTGGGCCGGATCGCACCAGGTATGCCCGCAGACATCATTGCCGTGCGCGGCGATCCGCTCACAGACGTGACCCGGCTCGAACACGTCGATTTCGTGATGAAGCGCGGTGTGGTGGTGAAGCAGGCGCTCTAACCGCTCAGCAGCACAAGGCCGATCGAAATGCCATTCGCCGCTGCATGGACCAGCATCGCGCCGATGATCCCGATGCGCATGCGCGTATAGCTCAGCGTCAGGCCCGCCCAGAACTGCGGCAGCACCATCGGCAGCAGCGCGACCGAGAAGCGCGGGTAGTTGCTGAGGTGTGAAAGCGCGAAGATCGCGATGGAAAGCCACACGAGGACCGGGAACGCCCGCGCAAACCCCGGCACCACGCCGCGCCCGCGCAGCCACCACCAGCCCGCAGGCGCCACCAGCCCCATGCCGAGCACACCAAAGCTGGCAGGCACTTCATAGACATGGAAATTGACCATCGCGAGGAAGCCCGCCGCGACAACACCGCAGCCGACCAGCCACACGGCCCGCACGCGGCCGGTCAGCCAGCCGCGAAACGCGAGTTCCTCGGCCACCGGCGCGAGCAGCACCACGAACGGCACCAGCATGGCCTTCGACACGGTGTCGAACGCTTCGGGCGAAGGCAGTCCCATCGCCTTCTGCCACATCCCCAGCAGGGGCAGCAGCACCAGCAGCAGCACGGTGAGGTGGAGGCCCAGCATGCGCAGCAAGGCCAGCCCCGCACCCGGCGCGCGCAGGCCAGAGGGCCGGAGCATCTGCGGACGCGCCAGCCAGGCGGTGAAATCGTGAAACAACGCAGTCATGCCGCAGCTGATGCGCCAAGCCGGGTTAAGACAGGGTGTGCGCGCCCGATTGCTGCGCCCGATTGCTGTCTGGGCGCGTCTCAGCTAGGGGGCGAGCAAAGCTAACCTTCGAAAGCCAGAAGCAGCAGACCATGGCAGGCCATTCCAAATTCAAGAACATCATGCACCGCAAGGGCGCGCAGGATAAAAAACGCTCGGCGCAGTTCTCCAAGCTCTCCCGCGAAATCACCGTCGCGGCCAAGATGGGCATGCCCGATCCGGACATGAACCCGCGCCTGCGCGCTGCCGTCAACGCGGCCAAGGCGCAGTCCATGCCCAAGGACAACATCGCCCGCGCGATCGACAAGGCGACCAAGGGCGAAGGCGATAACTACGAGGAAGTGCGCTACGAAGGCTATGGCCCCGGCGGCGTGGCCATCATCGTCGAGGCGCTGACCGACAACCGCAACCGCACCGCCACCAACGTGCGCACAGCCTTTGCCAAGAACGGCGGCAACCTCGGCGCATCGGGCGCGGTGAGCCACGGGTTCGAGCGGCTCGGCCTGATCGAATATCCCGGCAAGGTGGGCGACGAAGAGAAAGTCCTCGAAGCCGCAATCGAAGCGGGCGCGGACGACGTCGAATCCGATATGGGCGACGGCGACGAGAACCCCGGCAGCCACCAGATCTGGGTCTCGATCGACCAGCTCCACCCCGTCGCGCGCGAACTGGAAAAGACGCTGGGCGAGGCCGAAGGCGTGAAGCTGGCGTGGAAGCCCAACTTGACCACCACGGTCGATGCGGAAACCGCCGCGACCTTGCTCAAGCTGATCGACGTGCTCGAAGAGGACGACGACGTCCAGACCGTCTGGGGCAACTACGAGATCCCCGACGACGTGATGGAAAAGCTGGGCTGATGCGAGCCATCGCGGCAGCCTTGAGCGTTGCCGCGCTGCTTGCAACCGCAGGCTCGGCGGCAAAGCCCGCACGGGCTGGCCGCGCTGCGCATGTCACCGCCGCCAGCCATTGCGCGGGCGGCGAGCGGGTCGTCTATTCCTGCCAGTTCGGCCGCCGGATCGGCAGTGTCTGCCTTGGCGGCAAGGCGCTGCACTACCGCTTCGGCCCGCCCGGACATCCCGCCATCGACGTGGCGAGCGATGCCGCCTGGAGCAATATCCACCGCGGCGGCAACCGCAGCCAGGGCGGGCTCAATCAGGCAACGATCCGCTTCACCAATGGCACGACGCACTATGTCGTCCATGCCGGAGAGACGGGATCGCTCAACGAGAACCCGGGCAAGCGCATCTCCGGCCTCGTCGTGCTGCAAGGCGCTTCGGGTGAGCGCGAGGTGGCGAACCTCTCCTGCCGCGCCGCCAGCGGCTTCAACGGGCAGGCACTGGACGCGCTCGACAAGGCTGCCCCGCGCGGCTGGGACGGCGCGGAAGCGGCTGGCGGCCCGTTCGACATGGTCTATTGATCCGATGCTACCGCTGGCCATCAAGGCGCTGCTTTCCGGCCTGCTGATCGCGCTGATCTCGGAGATCGGGCGCAAGCTCCCCACCGTCGGCGCGCTGGTCGCCTCGCTTCCTCTCGTCTCGGTCCTCGGCATGATCCTGCTGTGGCGCGCGCGGCCCGATGCGGAAAACATGGCGATCCACGCCGAGGCGACCTTCTGGTATGTGCTGCCTTCGCTGCCAATGTTCCTGCTGATCCCGGCTCTGCTGCGCAGCGGCGTGTCGTTCTGGATCGCCCTGATCGCGGGCTGCGCAATGACTGTGGCGCTCTACCTCGCCATGATGAACATCGGCCCGCGCTTCGGGCTGAAGCTGTGATCATCATCGGCATCGATCCCGGTCTCACCTGCACCGGATGGGGCATCGTCGCGAAATCAGGCAGCCGCCTCAGCCATGTCGCCAATGGCCAGATCCGCACCGATGCCAAGGCCGATATGGCGCAGCGGCTGGTCGAACTCGATGCAGGCCTCGCCGCCGTCATCGCCGCGCACCAGCCGGACGCGGGCGCGGTGGAGGAAGTCTTCGTCAACGTGAACCCGCAGTCCACGCTCAAGCTGGGGCAGGCGCGCGGCGTTGCCATGCTGGCCGTGGCCCGAGCCGGACTTCATGTGGCCGAATATCCGACCAAGGTGATCAAGAAGGCCCTCGTCGGCACGGGCGGCGCAGACAAGACGCAAGTGCAGGCCATGCTGAAGGTGCTGCTGCCCGGCGTCGCGCTCAAAGGCTCCGATGCGGCAGATGCGCTGGCCGTGGCGATCTGCCACGCCAACATGATGGGAAGTCACAGGTAGGCACGCTTGCCCCATGCCGGGTTCGCTGCCATAGAACAAACCATGATCGCAAAGCTTACTGGCCTGCTCGATGATTTCGGCCCCGATTGGGCCATCATCGACGTGAACGGCGTCGGCTACCTCGTCCACTGCTCGGCCAAGACGCTGACCCAGCTCGGCATTCGGGGCGACAAAGTGGTGGTGCACACCGAACTGCAAGTGTCCGAGAATGACCAGCGCCTGATCGGCTTTGCCAGCGCGGGCGAACGCGGCTGGTTCCGCCTGCTGACAGCGGTGCAGGGCGTGGGCAGCAAAGTCGCGCTCGCGATCCTCTCGGCGCTCTCCGCCGAAGAAATCCAGCGCGCCTGCGCCAGCGGCGATGCCGCGATGGTCGCCCGCGCGCAGGGCGTCGGCCCCAAGCTCGCCAGCCGCATCGTGAATGAACTCAAGGACAAGGCAGGCGGCCTTGGCCCCATCTCCGCCGGTGCCGGCAGCCCGCCGATCGAAGGCCTCGGCGCCGTGCCCGCCGGTTCGGTGAGCGCGGACGCGATCTCCGCCCTCCAGAACCTCGGCTTCAAGCCCGCGACCGCCAGCATGGCCGTGGCCGCGGCGGTCAAGGAACTGGGCGATGATGCCGGGCTGAACG
>NZ_NKIS01000028.1:10579-14649 GCF_002278815.1 Novosphingobium sp. PASSN1
CATGACCGACAACCCCATCCTCACCCCCCGCCGCCAGACCGAAGATCCGGACGCGGCGCTGCGTCCCAAGACGCTCGCCGAATTCGTCGGGCAGGAAGCTGCGCGCGAAAACCTCCATGTGTTCATCGAAAGCGCCAAGCAGCGCGCCGAGGCGATGGACCATGTGCTGTTCTATGGCCCGCCCGGTCTCGGCAAGACCACGCTGGCGGCGATCATCGCGCGCGAGATGGGGGTGAACTTTCGCGCCACCTCCGGCCCGGTCATCGCCAAGGCGGGTGATCTGGCCGCGCTGCTCACCAATCTGGAGAACGGCGACGTCCTGTTCATCGACGAGATCCACCGCCTCAATCCCGTGGTGGAAGAAGTGCTCTATCCGGCGATGGAAGACCGCGCGCTCGATCTCATCATCGGCGAAGGGCCTTCGGCGCGCTCGGTGCGGATCGATCTGCCGCCTTTCACCCTGATCGGCGCGACCACGCGCGCAGGCCTGCTGGCCACGCCGCTGCGTGACCGCTTCGGCATCCCGGTGCGCCTCCAGTTCTACACGGTGGCGGAGCTTGAACGCGTCGTCACGCGCGGTGCGGGCCTGCTCGGCATCGGTGTCGACAGCGGGGGCGCGGGCGAGATTGCCCGCCGGTCGCGCGGCACTCCGCGCGTGGCCGGCCGGCTGCTGCGGCGGGTACGCGATTTTGCGCAAGTAGCAGGCGCAGCGGTCATCACCCGCGAGGTCGCGGACAATGCGCTCACCAGGCTCGAAGTCGATTCGCTCGGGCTCGATCTGCAGGACCGGCGCTACCTCTCGATGATCGCCGATATCTACAAGGGCGGGCCGGTCGGCGTGGAAACGCTGGCCGCCGGGCTTTCCGAACCGCGCGACACGATCGAGGACGTGATCGAGCCCTATCTCATCCAGCTCGGTCTGGTGGCCCGCACCGCGCGCGGGCGCTGCCTCAACGATCGCGGGTGGCGCCATCTCGGGCTCACACCCCCCTCGGCAGACCTGCCCGGCCTGTTTGGCGGAGACGACAGCGAATAGTGGTAAACGCTGATGGCGTAACCGCTGCGCGCAATTCGGTTCCAGTTTGGCACAGACTTGGCCAATCGCCCCGGAATGACCCAATTCGGTGCTCCGGGAGGGGGTGAAATGCGGTTAACAGCATTGCCGCAGCGGGTGCGATCTGCGTTGTTCGATCTGTCAGGAGAGGGTTTGTCCACCAATCGGGGATAGACGCGGGCTCCCACGGAAACAGAGAGCAACGATCATGTCGGTTCGGATGGCATTGGCAAAACTGGCGGCCTGCGCAGCGGGCGGTGCGGTGCTGGGCGGCGGTGCAGTGCACGTTTCGGAAGCGCCCTCGGCGGCCGAGATCCACCACGTGAAGCCGATCAAGGTCAAGCAGGTCAAGCGGCACTACGCGAAGGTCGTCGCGCCGCGGCCGGTTCACCGCATGCGCCGCGTGGTCAAGACGACCGTCACCAAGTCCTGCGCCATGCCCCAGCAGCAGATGGCCTATGCGCCGGTGCCCTACATGGCACCGATGCCGCCCCAGCAGGCGGGCGGCGGCGGTGGCGGCGCGGTGCCGGTCGTGGTTGGCGGCGGCGGGATCGGCGGCTTCGGCGGCGGGTTCTTCGGCGGGTTCTTCGGGGGCGGCGGCAGCGGCGGCGGCGGCAGCGTGGTCGTCTCCTCGACCAGCACCGGCTCGACCTCGACGTCGGGCGGCTCCAGCTCGACGTCGGGCGGCTCCAGCTCGACCTCGGGCGGTTCGACGTCGACGTCCAGCGGCAACATCTCGACCTCGACTTCGAGCGGCAACGTCTCGACCAGCTCGGGCGCGGTGACGAGCACGACCTCGACCTCCTCAGGCAACGTGTCCACGTCCTCGGGGAACGTGTCGACTTCGTCGGGCAATGTCTCGACCAGCTCGGGCAACGTCAGCACGTCGTCAGGCAACGTCTCGACCAGTTCGTCTACCTCGACCAGCTCGGGCAACGTTTCCACAAGCTCTTCGACCTCGACCTCGTCTTCCACATCCTCGTCAACGTCGAGCAGCACCAGCAGCTCGACCTCGTCGTCAACCTCGTCTTCGAACGGCGGCACCACCAATGGTGGCACGACCAATGGCGGAACCACGAATGGCGGCACCACCAACGGCGGAACCGAAGTGCCGGAACCATCGATGATGCTTCTGTTCGGCGCCGCAGCGGCGGGCCTCGTCGCACGCCGTCGCCACGGCCTGAAGAACAAGGCCCCTACAGCGGCCTGATCCGCCAAAAGCCCGCAGCGACGGGCAGACAAACGTCAGGCAGGCAAACGAAAAGGGCGGCTCCCGGTGGAGCCGCCCTTTCTGATTCAGGCCTCTGCTTATGGCTTTCTGATTCTGGCCGAGGGCAGCGCCCTCGCTGGCGGCCGATCAGGCCGCCAGGTTGCGCAGAACGTAGTGCAGGATGCCGCCGTTGAGGAAGTATTCCAGCTCGTTGGCGGTATCGATGCGGCACAGCGCCTTGAAGGTGAAGCTGGAACCATCGGCGCGCGTCACTTCGACTTCAACGTCCTGACGCGGCTTGAGGCCGGCCACGCCGCGAATGGTGAAGCTGTCGTCGCCCGTCAGGCCCAGCGTCTCGCGCGATTCGCCTTCGAGGAACTGCAGCGGCAGCACGCCCATGCCGACGAGGTTCGAGCGGTGGATGCGCTCGAAGCTTTCCACGATGACCGCGCGCACGCCGAGCAGGTTGGTGCCCTTGGCCGCCCAGTCGCGGCTGGAGCCGGTGCCGTATTCCTTGCCTGCGATGACGACCAGCGGGGTGCCGTCCGCCTTGTGCTGCATCGCCACGTCGTAGATCGCGCCGACATCGCTGCCATAGCGGCTCATGCCGCCTTCGATCCCCGGCACCATCTCGTTCTTGATGCGGATGTTGGCGAAGGTGCCGCGCATCATCACTTCGTGGTGGCCGCGGCGCGCGCCGTAGGAGTTGAAGTCCGCCTTGGCGACCTGGTGCTCCATCAGCCACTTGCCCGCCGGGCTGTCGGCCTTGATCGAACCGGCCGGCGAGATGTGGTCGGTGGTGATCGAATCGCCGAGGATCGCCAGCGGCTTGGCCTCGACGATATCGCCCACCGGAGCCGGGGTCATCGTCATGCCCTCGAAGTAGGGCGGGTTCGCCACATAGGTGCTGCCCGCGCGCCAGCTGTAGGTTTCCGAACCCGTCACGTCGATCGCCTGCCAGTGCACATCGCCCTTGTAGACGTCGGCATAGCGCGCCTGGAACATCGCGCGGTCCATGCAGCCCATCATCGTCGCGTGGACTTCGGCGTTCGAGGGCCAGATATCCTTGAGGTAGACGTCAACGCCGTCCTTGCTCTGGCCGATCGGGGTCGAGATGAAGTCCTCGATCACCGTGCCCTTGAGCGCATAGGCCACCACCAGCGGCGGGCTGGCGAGGAAGTTCGCGCGCACATCCGGAGAGACGCGGCCTTCGAAGTTGCGGTTGCCCGAGATCACGGCGGCAGCGACGAGGCCGTTCTCGTTGATCGCCTTGCTGATCGGCTCGGCCAGCGGGCCGGAGTTGCCGATGCAGGTGGTGCAGCCATAACCGACAAGGTTGAAGCCGACCGCATCGAGATGCTCCTGCAGCCCGGCGCGGACAAGATAGTCCGTCACGACCTGCGATCCCGGCGCAAGGCTGGTCTTGACCCACGGCTTGGGCTTCAGGCCCAGCTCGTTGGCCTTCTTGGCGACGAGGCCGGCGGCCACCAGCACGCCGGGGTTCGAGGTGTTGGTGCAGCTGGTGATCGCCGCGATGGTCACGTCGCCATCGCCGATATCGAAGTCCTTGCCTTCGACCGGAACGCGCTGCTGCGCCTTCTTGTAGGTGTTGGCGAGGTCGGCGTTGAACACGTCGTCGACGTCGGGCAGCGAAACGCGGTCCTGCGGACGCTTCGGGCCAGCAAGCGACGGCACAACCGTCGAGAGGTCCAGTTCCAGCGTCGAGGTGAACACCGGCTCGACCGAAGGATCGATCCAGAAGCCCTGCGCCTTGGCATAAGCTTCGGTCAGCGCGATCTGGTCTTC
>NZ_NKIS01000013.1:0-125650 GCF_002278815.1 Novosphingobium sp. PASSN1
CGCCGGGATTGGTGCCATAGGGACGGCTGAATTCATTGGCATAGCCGGCACGGCTTTGCGCATGGGCTGGCATAGCAGCAAGCATCGCAGCGACGCTCAAAGTTGCAGCCGACAATCCAAAAGCGGCGCGGGCAAAGCGAGAGCGATCAAGCTTCACGTCAAGCTTCACGTCAAGCTTCACTGGGCTAGTTGGATGAGCTTCCTTCATTTTCTTCGCTCCTTTAGGACGAACACTGCAATCGGGTTTGCAATCACGGCGCCAACCAAAACTGGCCTTCGCCCCCTCGATTCCGGTCCATTCTCGTGTTTGGCGAACCATTTCGCCTCAAACGGGCTTTCCCCTCTCAGGCGATAATTCGTCATTGTTTCATTTTGAGCCGGTTTCTCTTCGTAACCTGCCTGTGCTGAGATGCCCCTTACAAGTTCAACTTAACCAATAAATCGTGGACAATTCATGAATAATGAAATGTGTTGACTTGTATTTTTGCCGACAACGCCAGTTGATCAATTTATGGACTTGTTGCCAGTCATTCTGCTTTGCTTGACTAAGACTGGGTTGACCGACAAAATTTATGATCGGCCACTTCAAGGTTTCAAGCACAGCGACAGAAGGTTTGAGAGACAAAAGGCCAGGAACCGAATACGGATCCTGACCTCTGAGCTGGTTGTTAGCCTTGACGTTTAGCGATTGCCAACGCTGAACACGTTGCCGAGCGAGGTCGACGAACCAATCACCGAACCGCCAACATTGTTTGCGCTGATAAAGGTGGTGGTGTTGATCGGAGCAACCATGGTTTGCTGACCAACGATGTTCATGTTGCCGCCAGCCGACAAGGTCATCGAGTTACCAAAGCCGCGGGTGATGCCGGTCACGTCGCCTGTGATGTTCTGTGCGGTGAGGTTCACACTGCCATTCATGGCTGCGCCACCATATTGTTGCGCCGAGACGTTGAACGTCGCTGCGTTTGGTGCGGCAGCGTTCAGGACGTTGCCATTGGCTTGGGCCGTTGCGCTGACATTGCCGCCGATATTGAAGACATTGGCAGTGGTATAGGCAGTTGGGTCGATCCAGTTTTGCTGGACGCTATTGATGCTGACTTCATGTGCACCGGCGAACGAGCCCGTAGCATTGTTTGCAAAGGCAGCGGAGTCCAAAGCGACATTGCCACCGATGTTACCGACCTGACCAACGGTGATTGCTGTGGCATCGCCACGGAATCGTTGGTCATTGTTCCAAGAGACGCTGGAAGCAGTGCCGGTGACTTCAGCTAAGTTTGCGCCTGCAAGAGCCGAGAAGCCCACGTTGCAGCAAACGTCATGGGCAATACCCACGGTGGTTGCTGAAATGTTGCTGTTCATGAACTGAGAAACGTTGATGGCTTGTTGGGCAAATGCTTGACCGCCGATCGAGGTGACCAGTGCGATTGCCGAGATGATTGCTGCCTTCTTCATAATGTACTCCCACTGAATTGAAGCTCAAACCCTGTGTGGCTTCTGAGGATAGGGGAGCAATCTAGGGGCCAATTCATGATGTGGGCGAAATAAGGCAAAATAAGGCACAAGTAACTGATCGGAAATCCTTGAATTTTCAGATCAGTTCAAGAATGTTTATTTAATATTATATTCATCAAAACTATTATTGCCCTGTTATCGACAAATTAGTTAATGAAGAATTTTGCAATTATTTCGCTTTTCGTCTCAATTCAAGACAAGTTGTCGGTGTTTTCGGGGAGGTGGTTTGTTTGTGCTGTTCGAGCGGCGCGGCACGGCAACTGCGGCCCTCGTCAAGCTTAGCCGTTCGAGGGCCGAGGCTTTCGGGGGCTTAATTGTTGCGTTCTTTGCCTCTATTCAAATGTTTCTCATGGCGAGGGAAAACTGATAAGTAGCATTGGACTTGCACCATCAAGTTTTGAGAAAAAAGGTAAACACGAAATCATTTTCAGGTAGCGTATAAAAACTCAGAGAATTTCCAAAATATCTTGTAAGAACAGTATTTCATCACTCTGGTTATTGCTTGATGCCTTTTTACTGACAAATACCACAGATAATCATATTTTTGTGTGACTCTCAGGTAATATTAACCATGTTTTTCAATGAACCATTCAGAACTCAACGGTAATGTTACTGGGCGTTCACAGCGAGCGCGCCCCGCTCGTAGTGGGGGAGTACCTAGTAGGAAAAGGGCTAGAAATGCTCAGCGTTAACACCAATCAAGGTGCCATGGTGGCACTGCAAACATTGAATAAAACCAATTCAGACCTGGCGAAAACACAGAATGCGATTTCGACTGGCTTAAAGGTCGCGTCAGCCAAAGATAATGGCGCGATTTGGGCAATTGCCAATAAAATGACCTCCGATGTTGGCGCTTACGACCGGGTGCGTGAATCGACCGACCGGGCAGCTTCCATTCTTGATACTGGCATTGCAGCCGGCGAAAGCATCATGGAACTGCTCAATGAAATGAAGGGTAAGGCGCTTGCAGCCTCGCAAGCAGGCCTTTCGGCTTCCGCTCAAGCAGCTTTGGCTGCAGACTTTGCGCAATTACGCGACCAAGTCACCAGCATTGTTGCCAATGCTTCGTTTGACGGGGCCAATATGATCGGCGGCACACCAAACAACGCGGTGGCCTTGGGCGATTCTGCCGGTGGCAACACCATTACAGTCAACGGCGCAAGCTTAGCTTTGGGTGGTGCAACGGTTACCGTGACTGCTACCTCCGTTGTCGACAGTGCAACCAATGCGGCCACCGCTTTGGGTCTCGTCAATGCGTCTATCACCAATTTGGGCACCCAATTGGCGACTTGGGGTGCAGGCGCAAAGCGCTTGGAAGTGCACAAGACCTTCATCGGTAAGCTGCAGGATGCTCTGAACAATGGCATCGGTTCCATTGCTGACGCCGACCTCTCAAAGGAAAGCGCGAAGCTGCAAGCCTTGCAAACCAAGCAACAATTAGGCGTGCAGGCTTTGTCGATTGCCAATACTTCTTCGCAATCGGCGTTGTCGCTGTTCCGCTAAAACAAACCAAGAAGTCAACGTGCGTACCAACTTGGCCCAGGCAGAGATGCTTGGGCCATTTTCTTTATGAAGTGGGGCGCCAGATGGTCGGCCCACCAGAGCGCTCGTAAGGCCTCTGGTCTGGTTAGTCTGGAGGGGCTAAGGTTAGGCCATGATTACGCGACGCAAAACCATCTTTGTTCCCGTATTGGCTTTACCCGCCTTGGCAGCTGCCTGCAGCGATCAGCGCTTGGAATTACCCGGGCCGCAACGGGCGGCTGTGGCCGTTGAGCGGGCCACCCCAATGGTTACCGCACGCCTTAGGGCCCTAGGTGCCAGCCTAGGCGACCCCGTTTTCATCCGGGCGTTTAAGCAAGAAAAGCGATTGCACCTTTATGTGCAGCCGGGCGGCGCGGGCAGGTTTGTCGAATTCGCCAATTGGCCAATTTGTGCCGCCTCAGGTGTATTGGGCCCCAAAAAGGCCGAAGGCGACAAACAAGTCCCTGAGGGCGTCTATGGTGTGACCCCTGAGGCGATGAATAATGCCTCCTCCTATCATCTCTCCATGAATGTGGGTTATCCTAACGCGTTCGATCAGGCCGTTGGTCGAACCGGTAGCTTTATTATGATCCATGGACGCTGCGAGAGTGTTGGCTGTTTGGCGATGACTGACCCTGTTATCGAGGACATTTGGACACTGGTAAGTGCCGCCCATCGGGCCGGACAAACAAAGGTAGACGTGCATATCTTCCCATTTGTGTTGAGCGCCAAGGCCCTCGAAAGCCACACACAGAGTGAACATCTGGCGTTCTGGACCGACCTTATGGCGATCCAAAACGCATTTGATACAATTGGGCTGCCCCCCACAATTGCGATCCATGCGGGCCGCTATGGTGTCGCTGGTTGATACACGAGGCAATTGCGTCACCGCAATTGTAACTCACCAATGTCTTTGATTTAATGGTGGGCGCGACAGGGATTGAACCTGTGACCCCTACGATGTCAACGTATCCAGACGGTTTTTCAGGGCTTTTCAGAGCTTGTCATAGTTAGTATTTTCCAAATAAATACAGATAGTTGATCAAATTTTAGCTTGCAATGGTTCGCAAGATTATGCCATGATTTTCTCCCTGCCACGGACCATACACGGACCCAAAATGGCCTCTAAAGGTATGAAGATATGACGGAACTTGCCGAAACTCGTCTCACAAAACGTGTCATTGATGCCATTTTGCCCGTTTCAAGTCGAGCTTTTGTTGTTCGAGACGGTCGATTGGAAGGTCTCCGCCTGCGCGTCCGCTCAACAGGTCGCAAGACATTTGAGTATCGCTATCGTTTCGAAGGAAGGGACAAACTTTACGTCATCGGCGATTATGGCACCCTTACAACCGATGAAGCTTTAGAATTCGCTACCATTTTGGCTGGAGACGTGGCACGGGGTCTCGACCCCCAAACGCGAAAATCAGGGCAACGGGAAGAGGACAAAGCGGCACTCACATTTAAGGAGGCAGTCGTGCTCTATCTGGCTGAGGGCCCGAGAGAAAAGCCAGACAAGCGCGAGTCTTCATGGAAGTTGGACCGAGGGAACTTGGAGCGTCACGCAATCCCGCTCCTAGGGAGCAAATTGCTGAGAGCAATTACCGCTGACGACATATCAGAGTGGCAACAAGCCGTGATGGCCGGGAGGACCGCTACAACCGAGAAAACGCGTACACGAGGCTTGGCAAGGGTTCGTGGTGGGCGAGGGGCGGCTGCCCGCTCAACCGAGACGTTGGCGGCAATGCTCGCTTGGAGTGTTCGCCGCGGATTGCGCGCAGATAATCCTGCAACGCGCGTCCGACGTCTCCAATTGGCTGGGAAAGAGCGATACTTGGACGAACGTGAGGCTGGGGCGATCTGGAATGCAATAACTGCCCTCGAAGAAGCCGATGGCATAAGTAGCCAAGCAGCAAATTGCTTTCGGTTGCTTGCCTTAACTGGTGCACGTCGCAGCGAAATCGTCGAGTTAAAGTGGCGCGAAGTAGACCTATCTCGAGGGATCTTATTGCTTCCGCCTTTGCGGCACAAAAGTGGTGGCGGATCCCGCTCTAAAGCCATCCCATTACCCGGAGCTGGCGCTGAGATTTTGCGTCACATTGAGAAGCGTTGTGCTTGGGTTTTCCCAAAGGCAGACCTGTCCGGACCTATGGAGCCGCCCAAGCGTGCTTGGAATAGGGTGGTCGCCCATGCTGGGGTCCGCGACGCATCGTTGCACACATTGCGGCACACACTCGCCTCTTGGGCCGTGGCAGATGGTGCAAGCCTCGCGATAATCGGTAAGCTTCTTGGGCACACAAAACCTCAAACAACCGAGCGCTATGCACACTTGCGGCTTGATGCGGGCACAGACGTCGTCGAGGCGGTAGCCAAGCGCTATCTGTTATCCCGCGAGGCAAGCCTGTCCTGACTTGAGTCAGTGGTGCTAGAATTTGAGCGCCGACGGCGGAGTGCCTCTTATGCTAGGTCTGCTTTGCGCCAAACCTGGCCAATAACGGCCAACTCAACTGAACCCGAAAGCGGACATCGCTGACTCAGGTCCCTAGACCGAAGCGAAATCTAGGTCCGCAGCAGAAAAACACCTTTGAATCTCGGTGCCTTTAGGCCAACATAGGTCTCATGGCCCATACGCATAAAGACCCAGCCGCACTGCTTACCCGCCTTCGCCGTATTGAAGGGCAGGTGCGTGGCATACAGAAAATGTTGGAAGAAGATCGTGACTGTATGGATGTGGTCACCCAAGTCCAAGCAGCGCGTGCGGCGCTGACGAAGGTGGAAGCGGAAGTTCTGAAGCGACATATGGAAAGTTGCATCGAAGGCGCGATTGCAGCTGGCGACGCTGATGCACAACGCAAACTTTTGGGCGACCTCATGCAAGCGCTGACGAAATCGATCGACTAGGGAAAATTCGAGGCTTGCCATATACCCCCCTCCGGTATATTTATGTGACATGCAGCTGACTCGCGCCCTGTTTGCTTTTTTCCTCGCGTTGACGATGGCCTTTGCGCCAGTCGCGACGAGTGCGGCTAGTTGGCGGGCGACCTGCGAGAGCAATCCTCCCTGCTCTTCAGTGGAAGTCGATCACGTGAGCGCTACTGTTGAGGCCGCAGACTTCTGCGAGAAGATGCCGAAGCCAACCGAAGAAAAGTCGCAAAGCGGTCATTGTGGTGGCTGCTGCTTGGCCCATTCCAATGCGACACTGAGCGCTGCCGACACGCAAATTTCAAAGGTTGAGCTTTGGGTTGTTTCACTAAAGCCTGACGCCGAAGCACCCTTTGATTTGCCTCATCGCCTTTACGGCCTGAAACGACCGCCGCGAGCCTGATCCATCCGACTATTGCCTAGCAGACATCTTGTCCGCTGGGTCCACGGATCGTGATCAGGAGACCCATTTAATGAATTCCCAAAACTATGAGCGCCGACGGCGGAAGTCTGTCTTTGCGCCCTTGTCTCTCGCCTTTGCAGTTATGACGCCCCTTGCGGTGACAGGTGCCGCACAAGCACAAGAAATCAGTGGCGCGAATGAAGCCATGCCAACGCGCTGGTCAACGCTTCTTGATGCGGCTGTCGCACGTCGCGCGGCAGATGCGGACGCTGTTGCGCTGCGTGGATCAGCCGATGCGCGCCGCGCTCTCTCGGCCCGTCGGTTTGCTGGGCCGCCAGAAGCTGATGCAAGTGCACGGCAAGATCAAATTGGTTCCGGCACAGGTTATTTTGAAGTTGAGGGCGGGATCAGTGCCGCTCTGTGGCGACGGGGCGAGCGCGAAGCATTGCGCGGTGAGGCGGATGCCTTGGCAGCCCGTGCTGGGGCCGAACTTGACGTGGCTCGCCTCGAACTAGCTGGTGAATTGCGCACGGCTTGGTGGGAGTTGGCCGGAGCGGTTGCTGACGTTCGCGTTGGCCTCGAGCAAGTAGAATTTGCCCAAACTTTAGTTGCTAATACCAAGCGCTTGGAAGCCGCAGGGGAGCAGGCACGTCTTGATCTTCTGCAAGCCGAGGCAGCACTGGCAATGAGCGAGCAAGATTTGGCACAGGCCATGGGTCGGGAAAGGCAGGCCCGCGCTCAGATGACTGGCTTGGTAGGCTTTGTTCCAGCCCAACTGACTGCAGAGACTGTGGGCGCGGCGCAAATCGATGATCACCCGCTCGTGCGGGTGGCTTTGGCAGAAGCTGACCAACTTGCCCGCCAAGCCCGCTTTGCCCGGCTAAAGGCTGAGCCAGCTTGGCGCGTGGGGCTTGATTTGCGGTCTGAGCGCGATGGGCGCGGCTTGGACACACGGACTTCAACTGGCCTAAAGCTTTCACGAGCTTTAGGACGCGACCCGTCGGCAGGGGCAGAAGCAGCCAGTCTTGAAGCCGAAGCAACTGCGGCGCGTTCAAAGGCCGCAGCGGTCCGTTTCTCGCTTGAAACCTTGCAGGAGCAAGCAATTGCCAATCTCACAGCCGCGCGCGCGAGCCTTAAGGCCCAAGAAGCACGCCGGGCTATCAGTATCGAAGCCCTAGCCCTTACCGAGCGTGGCTGGCGCGAAGGCGAACTCCCCTTCTTAGAGCTCTTACGTGCCCGGGCTGCGGCTTCAGAAGCTTCACTTGCTGCCGCGCAAGCTCGTGTGGCCGTAGAGGCCGCAATCTCCTCTTTCAATCAGGCGCAAGGCCTGCTCCCTCAGGACCAAACATCATGATCAACCCAAGAAGCCTTAAAAGCCGCTTGTCTGCCCTCGGGCTAATGACAGCGATCACCTTGCCTGTCCCGCTATGGGCAGGTCCGGGCCATGACCATGGCACCGAAGCGGCCACAGCATCGGTTGCGGCACCGACTTCCCCTCGCTTTGAGGCGGTCTCGGACCGATTTGAAGTCGTTGGACGCCTTGATGGGGAAAACTTGCGTCTTTGGGTCGATGACTGGGCGACCAATGCACCGATCGAAGGTCCATCGGTAAATCTAACGATTGGGCCCCGTAAAGCTCTCGCAAAAGCTGACGTCGATGGCACCTATGTGCTTCCTTTCCCAGAGCATGACACGCCAGGCACTTATCCTGTGACAATCTCATTGCGCGGTGCGGGGGAGCCTGCACTTTTGGGCGCATCCCTAGTAATCGATGATAGTGCAGGGCACGCTCATGCTGAGGAAGGCCTGCCGCTTGGCCTGATGTTCGGCGGTGCAGCACTTCTTTTGGGTGTTGCGGGCGGTGCTTTATTTTTGGTGCGCCGCAAACGAGCGGGGTTGGCCCTTGTTGCCTTTGGATTGCTGGCTGGCAGCTGGACATTAGTGACTGGAACGCCGAGCGAGGTCGTAGCTGGTCCTGGTCATGGTGATGAAGGCCATACCGACGTGGCAGGTGATGTGCCGGATAATCGAGCCATGCGTCTTGCAGATGGCGATATCGTCGCGCCGAAACCGATGCAGCGCTTGATCGGGCTTCGAACCATTCTGGCTGGAAATTCGGCAGAGGGTTCTGCATTGCAATTAAACGGGGTGGTGATTGCAGACCCGAATGGCTCTGGTGTGGTGCAAGCGAGCAGTGTCGGCCGTGTCTCAGGCCAATTGCCAGCCCTTGGCCAAAGAGTTGTGAAGGGACAAGTTCTTGCCCTTGTCAGCCCTGCATTGGATGCGGATGTCTCCTTGATTACGGCACGTGGCGCGGCTGAAACAGCACTCGCCGAAGCAGAGCTCTCCGCCGGCCCAAGCGGGTTTGCGGCAGAAGCCGCCGAACTGGCCCAAGCGCGCAGTCGTTTGGATCGCTTAACCCGGCTTGAAGGGGTTGTACCTAACCGCGAGATTGCTGAAGCCAGAACGGCAGTGGATGCCGCTGCCGCGCGGCTAAATCTCGCAAAAGCCCAAGCCGCTGCCCGTCTGCGCACGGCACGCACTGAGGCGAGCCGCCTACGCCAAGCGGGCTCAAATGCGGAGGTGCTTCGTGCGCCGGTCTCTGGCGTGATCAGCGCTGTCTCTGTCGCGCAGGGCCAAGTGATCAATCCCGGCCAAACCGTCTTCACCATCACCAACCCAGACCAATTGCTCGTGGAGGCACGTGCACCATCAGGCAAGTCTATTCCCTTGGCGGCAACAGGCTCCGCCCGCACCAGTGACGGACGAAGTCTTCTGCTCCTCCGCCAAGGCGAAGGCTTGGCGATGGTCGATGGTGCTGCTCCGCTCCGCTTCAGAATAGATGGCCCAAGCAATCTGCGGGTGGGTGAGCCTGTGATGGTGTTCATAGCAGGAAGCGAACAAACCGCAGGTGTGGCTCTGCCGCGTGATGCTGTGGTGAAGGGTACGAATGGCCAGACCATGGTCTTTTTGAAACAAGCCGCAGAGCAGTTTCAGCCAACCCCGGTTACGGTGACTGACTTGGATGCAGACCGGGTCGTCGCCACATCCGGCATAAAGGCCGGCACACGCGTTGCGACCACGGGCGCGCCACTGCTTGAACAGGTGCGGTGAGCCATGTTTGATTTCCTTGTCGCTACCTCACTCCGCAATCGCGTGCTGGTGCTGTTCGCATCGCTCGCACTTATCCTATTTGGCATCCTCGCCACCATGCGACTGCCGGTCGACGTCTTGCCCGATCTCAACAAGCCAACGGTTACGATTATGACCGAAGCAGGCGGGATGGCCCCGCCCGAAGTCGAAGCCCAAATTACCCAGCCACTGGAGAACGCTATGAGTGGCATTCCAGGTGTGTCTCGCGTGAGATCGGTGACCGGTGTTGGCCTCTCGATGGTTTATGTTGAGTTTGGCTGGGATGCAGAAATTTTCCGGGCGCGCCAGCAGGTTTCCGAGCGGCTTGCCTTAGCAAAAGAAACAATGGCGGATCTCGATCATGCCCCGCAAATGGGCCCGGTTACCTCCATCATGGGCGAGATTTTGCTGGTAGCCATTCCTTATGGCGACGCTGACCCCATGGCCGCTCGCGAAGTGGCAGACTTCCAGATCCGACCACGCTTACTGACCATTCCAGGTGTCGCCCAAGTGATCCCAATTGGCGGGCAAGTGCGACAATTCCGTATTTCGCCTAACGCAGCCCGTATGGGTCAATTGGGTGTCAGTTTGGATGCGATCGAACGCGCCGCGCAGGGTTTTGCCTCAAATGCAGGTGGCGGCTTTATTGATCAGGGCGGGCGCGAATTTGTCGTGCGCGCATTATCGCGTACCACACGGGTTGAGGACCTCGGCTCCATTGCGGTTACTACGCGCAGTGGCGGGGTGGTTCGACTGGACCAAGTGGCTGAAGTTGAGTTTGCGGCGCGGTTCCGGAGGGGTGATGCGGGCTTTGCTGGCAAGCCTGCCGTTATCATCGGCATTCAAAAGCAACCAGGTGCCGATACCGTGGTCGTCACCAAGAGCGTCGAGGCGGCGCTGACTGAGTTAAACAAGACCCTGCCCAAGGGGGTGACCGCAACACAGGTTCAAATGCGTCAGGCGGACTTCATCGAAGCCTCGTTGGGTACTTTGCAGAAGGTGATCATTGAAGCCGGTCTCGTGGTTGCGGTGATCTTGTTTTTATTCCTACTCAATGTTCGCACAACAGCGATCAGTCTAGCGGCGCTGCCGATGTCGATCCTGATCACGGCCTTGGTGTTTTCTGCCTTCGGGCTGTCTATCAACACCATGACCTTGGGGGGCTTAGCCATCGCGGTCGGTGAACTGGTTGATGATGCCGTCGTGGGGGTAGAAAATGTCTACCGGCGCCTCAAAGAAAACCGCGCCCTGCCACAACCTTTACCAACAATGACCGTTATCGCGCGTGCTACGGGGGAGGTCCGCTCGGGCATTGTTTATGCGACGATCATCATCATTCTGGTGTTTTTGCCTTTATTCTTCTTGTCGGGAATTGAGGGGCGGCTGTTTCAACCCTTGGGCATGGCATATGTGGTTTCGATCCTTGCGAGCTTGCTGGTGTCGATCACACTTACACCCGTTTTGTGCTACTATTTGTTGCCAAAAGTGAAGGCGTTGCCTGCGGAGCATGATAGCTGGCTGGTTGTGCGTCTAAAGCGTGCCAATCAAAGCCTGCTCGAATGGGGGTTCCAGCATGTAAGGCCTATCCTAGTTGGGGCGACATTGGCCGGGCTTGTTGCCATTGGCGGCGCATTGATGTTGCCGCGTGCTTTCCTGCCAACCTTCAATGAGAACACCCTTCTTGTTGGTTTGACCTTACAGCCCGGCATTAGCCTTGCCGATAGTGCCCGCATGGGTGCAACGGCAGAGCGACTGATCAAGGAAATCGATGGGGTGAAAAGTGTTAGTCGCAGGACGGGCCGGGCTGAGTTGGATGAGCATACAGATGGCATTCATTCTAATGAAATTGACGTTCGCTTGAACCCTGGGCTATCAGCCAAAGAACGTGATGAAGTTGCAGCCAGAATCCGTAAAGCGCTTGCACCCTTGCCGGGAAGCTTTGGCGTGGGTGGGCCGTTGGCACACCGGATTGATCATATGCTGTCCGGCGTCAACGCGCCCATCGCGGTCAAAGTCTATGGCGAAGACATGGATGCAGCCCGCAATGCCGCAGACGCCTTGCAGGCGCGGATGGTTGGCATTGAAGGCTTGGTTGATGTCCGGGTCGAGAAGATCGTGCGTGTGCCGCAGCTTGAAGTGATCGTCGATTATCAACGCGCTGCCCTTTATGGGGCCAACCCCGCTGAAGTGACGCGCGCTGTAGAAGCTTTGTCGGGCGGTCAAACGGTCTCTAGGATCATTGATGGGGTACGCCGTTTTGACGTTGTGATCCGCTTGCCAGAAGGTGCTCGCACAACCCAAGCCTTGTCAGAGCTTTTGATCGAGACGCCGAGCGGGGCAATTCCGCTCTCCCAAATCGCGACGGTGCGTGAAACCGATGGTCCGAACCAGATCAATCGGGAAAACGGCAAGCGGCGGATCGTCGTGCAAGCCAATCTGGCACCAGGTGCGAATCTTTCGGCAATAACAAAAGAGATCCGTGCCACAATGGAGGCTGTGCCTGCGCCAACGGGTGGCTTTTACGCACTTGAAGGGCAGTTTGAGGCACAAGCTGAAGCCACCGCGACCATCGGGGGGCTGACACTGGTGTCCTTCACCCTCATCTTCGCCTTGTTATACAGCCGATACCGGTCGATCGCGCTGGCCATGATTGTGATGGGGGGTGTGCCAATGGCGATGATCGGCTCGGTCATCGCGCTTTGGCTCTTTGGCCTACCGCTCTCTGTTGCAAGTCTCATCGGCTTTGTTGCGCTAACCGGGATTGCCGCGCGCAATGGCATCCTCAAGATTAGCCATTATCTCAATCTGGTTGTCTATGAGGGCGAGACATTTGGCGATGCCATGATAATCCGCGGCACGTTAGAGCGCCTGACGCCTGTTCTCATGACGGCCCTATCCGCAGGCCTCGCTCTCATCCCGCTTATAATTGGGGCAGGCGAACCCGGAAAAGAGATCTTGCATCCTGTAGCAGTAACCATCTTCGGAGGGCTTATTTCTGCAACCCTGCTGGATGCGCTTGTCACACCCATTTTGTTCAAATTGTTCGGGAAAAAGCCGCTTGAACAATTGGTCTTGGCCCAAAAAGATGGGCAACTAAAGGAGACGTTCTAATGAAACAGACAGTAAAACTAACCGCTGGAATCTGTGCTTTGGCATTGCTGGCTGCTTGTGGCGGCGGCGGAGCAGACAAAGCAGAGCCCAAGCCTGATGTCTTGGCAGCGGCGAGCTCCGTAAGTGAAACCAAGGGTCAGCCAACCATGTCTGTTGCGGCGGCTTCAACTCCCGTACCGGGCCAGGCTGTGCGCCTGACTTTGACCCTAACAGGCGCGGATGGCAAACCCCTAGGCCCCGATGCCATCGCGACCCAGCACGAGCACAAAGTCCATGTCATGATCGTGGATAGCGCACTTGAAGATTATACCCATGTCCATGGTGAGCCAGGAGCGCAGCCCGGACAGTGGACGTTCAGCTTTACCCCGAAATATGCCCGTCAATATCGCGTTTGGGCGGATTTTAAGCCCGCAGGCAAAGAGCAAGCCGGGCACGCCCATGATCACGGCAAAAGTGGCCATGGTGATGAAGGCCACAGTCATGACAAAGCAGGCAAAGATCATGATGAAGGAGGCCATAACGATGCAGATGCTCATAACCAAACGCCTTCAGTCACCCTCAATGTAGGCGCAGAAAAAGGTCCAGAGGTTGCAGCGATCCAAACACTTTCCACCAAGGTCGACGGCTATAACCTAACCCTGTCGCTTGGCGGCGCGCTCACGGCTGACGCACACACGCCAGCCACTCTGACAGTTGCGGACGGAACCGGGGCTCCGCTTGCCTCGTTAGAGCCGCTCATGGGGGCCTATGCCCATTTGGTTGGCTTCTCGGCCGATGGCACGACGATGGTGCATGGTCATCCTGAAGGCGCAGAACCCAAGGATGCGACGGCACGCGGCGGGCCTGCCTTAGCTTTTGAATTGCACCCAAGCGTTGCCGGACCGCACCGTGTGTTCGTGCAAGTAAAGATCGGCGGCAAGGTGATTACCGCGCCGTTTACGTTGGTGGTCGCGAACTAGTTCGTACTTTTAATTCTGGTCGCAGGCGGCACAAAAAGGAATGAAATATGAGTAAGATCGAAGTAACTACTCAAACGTCCTCATTCGGGAAGGTGCCCGCTGTAACTTTCGGATTTTGGGTGATCAAGATACTTGCAACGACGCTTGGCGAAACCGGCGGCGATACAGCGAGTATGACACTTGGCCTCGGCTATTTGTCTGCGACTTTTGGCTTTCTTGTTCTCTTTGTCACCCTTGCCAGCGCTCAAATCAAGTCACGACGTTTTCTGCCTTGGCTGTACTGGGGCACGATCATCGCATCGACCATGGTTGGCACAACTTTGGCAGATTTCGCCACCCGTTCAATCGGGATTGGTTATCCAGGAGGCAGTCTTGTACTGGCGGCTATGGTAATTGCTAGTCTTACTGTTTGGCGCTTTGTTATGGGCAGCGTTAACGTCGATCACGTCCATGAACCGCGTGGCGAGACTTTCTATTGGATTACCATTACCGCCAGCCAGACCTTGGGAACCGCATTAGGCGATTGGACTGCTGATACGGCGGGACTTGGTTATGGCGGAGCAGCACTTGTGTTCTCTGCTTTACTTGCGTTTCTCGTCGGCCTGCACCTTTTCACAAACGCCAACAAAGTGGTCTTGTTCTGGGCAGCCTTCATTCTGACTCGCCCGCTTGGCGCAGCGGTAGGCGACTTGCTTGATAAGCCCATAGCGCAGGGTGGCTTCGACTTTAGTCGTCCAATGGCGTCGATTTTCCTTGGCGTGGCTATTTTGATCTTGATTGCGGTGCTGCCGCAGCGCGCGATCCAAGCGCGTGAACAGCCTAAGGAGCTATAGCATGATGTTTGGCCTCAAAATTATCGTTTCGGCATTGTTGATTGCGAGCATATCCGAGCTTGGACGACGCAACACATTGGCGGCGGCATTCTTCGCCTCTTTACCACTTATCTCAATCTTATCTGCTTGCTGGGTATATTGGGAAACGCGCGACAGTGCCCTAGTAGGTCGACAACTGGATACGACCTTCTGGCTTGTTCTGCCTTCGCTGCCCATGTTTTTGTCGGTGCCAGCAGCGATCCGTGCCGGTTTCAGTTTCCCTCTCGCTCTTTCTGGCGGCGTGGCCATGACAGCGATGCTTTACGGCATCTCGATCTGGCTTCTCGCTAGAATGGGTGCAGGCGCATGATCTGCCACGAGTATAAGAGTTCTTGCCCATGATGACCGATTCAGTCTTGACGATAGCATTAGCCTTAACATGGGCTTATCTCCTGACTTTTTTAGCTCTGACAATGAGGGGAACTCAGGTCGCGGGACGCGGCGTTGACTATTTTTCTAGGCCAGCGGGATCCCAACGTTGGACAGCACTTTTATTCAAGTTCGGCTTTATCGGAAGCGGTGCTTGGGGTCTTGTTGGGGTCCTTTATCCAAATTTGTGGCTACACTGGCCTAATAGCCTAGGATGGATTCCATGGTTAGGTCTGGGCTTCATGTTGGTTGGTGCTTTCATCGCCGTGGGAACTCAGCTCCAAATGGCTGGATCTTGGCGGATTGGTGCTGTCGAAGCAACACTTGCAGCCCTCGTAATCGGCGGATTTTTCGCGCTATCGCGCAATCCTGTGTTTGTCGGGCAAATGATCCTCTTTCTTGGACTTTCAATGTTTCAGCTGGACACGGTGCAGGTCATCTTATCCGCTTGTGTTTGGATCGCCGCGATTTGGCAGGTGCGCATTGAAGAACCTGTTTTGGTGAAAAGCCTTAGCCAAGCTTATCAAGCTTACGCTACCCGAATTCCGCGATGGCTCGGCTTTGTAAAGGGATCAAGGCGATGAGGGACGATCACAGCCATGAAAGTCATGCTGGTCACAATCACGGTGCGCATGGCCATGCCCATGGTCCTGCCAACTACGATGGGGCCTTCGCGTTTGGGATTGGCCTCAATGTCTGCTTCGTCTTGGTCGAGCTTGGCGTAGGAGTTTCGATTAATTCCCTCGCGCTCATTGCAGATGCTGGCCATAATGCGACCGATGTCTTGGGCCTCTTGCTGGCATGGGGCGCAACAGCGCTGGGACGACTGCCGCCGAAGGGACGTTTTACGTTCGGCTTTGGTCAGGCCACCATTCTGGCGTCTCTTGCCAACGCCTTGCTCATTTTGATTGCGGCGGGCGTCATTGGTTGGGAGGCGGTTCAACGGTTTGCTAATCCAATCCCACCTAACGGTGTCTTGGTGATGGCGGTCGCGGCCATTGGGGTAGTCATCAATCTCGGCACGGCCTGGCTGTTTGCGCGGGGCAGAAAGACCGACATCAATATTGAGGGTGCCTTCCTCCACATGTTGTGGGACGGTCTCGTCTCCTTATCAGTTATATTCGCCGGCGGGGCTATTTTGCTCACTGGACAGGCTTGGATCGATCCAGCGATCAGTCTTGTCATAGTCGCTGTCATGGTTGCGGGGACATGGCATTTGCTTTTGGCCTCATCCAGCCTCTCGCTGGGGGCAAGCCCTGCGGGCGTAGATCTAACGAAGGTAAAGGATTGGCTTGTGGCGCGCCCAGGGGTGGCCTCGGTTCATGATCTGCATGTCTGGCCACTTTCAACCACGCAAGCAGCTCTCTCGGCCCATCTTGTCATGCCTGAAGGTCACCCTGGGGATCTAACACTTGCCACTTTCGCGCAAGAACTCGACGAGAAATTCGGTCTTAGCCATGTCACCCTGCAAATCGAAATAGGCGACGGAACGAATTGTTCGCAGGCTTCCCATGGCCAATAAAAAGAAACAGGAACTCGATATTCCATGTGCCCTCGCGCTTCGGGCACCGCTGTGGCTGGAACAAACCAGTTTGGCGAGTTTCAATTTGCTTCTGCGAAAAACAAAAGGAGCTGTGCTCTTGTCTGCTTTCACACACGAAGGGAAAATCAAAATGTCAAAAATCCTCGTTTATAGTGCTATTTGGGCAATGCTGTTGGGACCACTTTCAGCTTGGGCAAGTCCACTTACTTCACCAAAGACAGATGAGACCATTGTGTCTGCGTCACAGGCTTCAGATCTTGCCAGTCAATGTCGAATTGAAGCCCGACAAAGGCACAATGTGGGTGTCTTCCCTCGGAAGCTATCAAGAAATAGTGCTGTTGTTCGACGGCACTCAATTGCACTAATTGAGTTTTGTGATGCCTTTGAAGGTAAGCCCAGCACTGAATTTTGGATAGTAATCTCAAGATCTAGCGCCCCAAGTGATCGCCAAAGTGAATTTTTAAGCGCTTGTCTATCGGAGGCGAATGGGGGGCGGCGGACTGTGTTTAAGCCGAGCCGACGACATGTTGAGGGTATGGCAGCTATTTGTAGAGAAATGTCAGAAAAACTGCCAAGTGAATGACTTGCGCCTCAGATTTGAATTGCGAGCGTAGAGCGAGCGATTGACGTCAGATTTTGCAGCCAATCAACTGAGCAGGGCGCTGGGTCACAGTTGCGCCACTATCATCCACGAATGGATGCGTTAGGGACGCTGTTGAAACTGTTTCGCTCTTTGCAACAGTCTCTTGTTTACAGAAGTGTGTTGGTCTGACCTCAGGTCAGCCTTCAAGTCTTGTTGCTAGTTCCTTTGCAAAATCATTGACCCTTGGGCCGTATCGTGGCTTACATTGAGGTCAATTTGGGGGGTGTATCGTTAGCAATTTCACGATACATGTTACGAATGGCATCAGCACAGCAACTCATAGGCCTAGTAAAAAGCCACGCAGAGGGAGACTCCGATCGCTTCTTCGATTTGGCAATGCAACTTTCTGCTGCAGAGGAGCAGAAGGGACATATCCGCTTGGCTGAGCAATTGCGTCAGTGGGCAAACGCTGGGCAGCTACCAAAGCGGGATAATTCGAGAACGCCGAGCCTGACAGCCATTGCCACCCCTCGGGGAGATCTGGCTCAGTTTTTGTTCGCATCTTATCCCAGCGAGCGGTTGAACAGCGTCATATTGCCTTCCTCCATTGTAGACGAGCTATCTCAAATAGTAGTTGAGACAAGGATGAGGGAGAAGCTGGAGGAAAAGGGTCTGACGCCTCGTAGGCGGGTTTTGTTGTCCGGTCCGCCTGGTACTGGCAAAACGATGACGGCTCACTGTCTCGCAGGCGAGCTGCAATTTCCACTCTTTTCGGTTATGCTACATGGCCTCATTACAAAATTTATGGGTGAAACCGCGCAGAAGTTGAAGTTGGTTTTTGATGCCATAAAGACAACTCGCGGGGTTTATCTGTTCGATGAGATTGACGCTTTGGCTGCGGCTAGAGGTGAGGGGAATGACGTAGGCGAAGCACGCCGGGTGCTAAACTCATTCTTGCAATTTTTAGACGAAGATACCGGTCCATCCATTGTAATTGCCACGACAAATCTCGCCGAAATACTTGATCGGGCTGTGTTAAGGCGGTTTGACCTAGTTCTTTCGTACGAACTCCCTGATGCAGCATCGATCCGGCAGGCTATCGAACGTCGCCTAATTGGGTTCTCTCATGGGAACCTGTCTTGGGCGAACGTGACAAATTGCGCCGTCGGCTTATCGACTGCGGATGTTGTGGCTGCCGCCGAGGACGCAGCGCGGCGAGCTGTTCTCGGCGACAGGGACAACATTACGACTCTTGATTTGATAAATTCATTAGAGCGCCGGCGGTCGCTGCAGGGAATAGGTAGAGGTGTGAATGCGAAGGAATTTAAAGCACTTTCTGCTAAACGATCTAGGAAGCGCGCAACCGTTTAAGGCTAAAAGCGGCGGCGGAGGCAAGTCACCTAGTGATGTGCTGGATCGTACAGGGCATGCACGATCACTTTTGCATGCACTAGACCAACTTCCCCCGATTGTGGCCCAAGAGTTACCTGGTGTTTACCTTCAGGTTAATGGTCGCCCAAATGAGCCTCTTGCTAAGGAGAGTCTTGGTTCAAGCGGCATTGAATTGTTGCGAGCAGACATTGAGACCCAAGCAGGCGTGAGAATTGAAAGGGCTACATTGTTTGCTACCGCCACTGGTGTTGAAAACCTGCGGAGGAAAGTTGAACAATTTGAGTCTGAGAACACCCCGGACCGCGTCAAAGACGGCCGAGTTATTCAGGGTCGCCCCAAAAATGCTAACCTAATTCAGAGTATAGCGGAGATTACTGAGGCGGGATTGAGGGCGCTTTGGCGCAGTCCGCAGGATAAGTTTCCAGTGGGCGAGGGCAAGATCAGCTGGGAAGTCTGGCTGGATCCGGAAGCGTCGGAGCAGTTTTTCGCCAATGCTATTGATTATGGTGTGGCAATTGGTCCTGATCGGCTCGAATTCCCCGAAGACATAGTTGTGATTTGTGATGCGACACATGATGAGATTGCTCTGGCAGTTAGAAGGCTGGGTGGCGTACGGGCACTCGCAACTCCGGCTTCCGCCGTCGATTTCTTCGATTCCATGGACGTTGTTGAGCAAACTGATTGGGTTCAGGACCTAGTCCAGCGGACTGAATATGTTGACGAGCCTGATGGAGGGTACATCACACTTCTGGATACTGGCGTTTCTCGTGCCCATCCACTAATTGCACCAGCTTTAGCTATTAGCGATCGACATGCAGCCGACCCTGCTTGGTCGTTGAACGACGTTAAAGGACACGGAACCGAACTTGCAGGCCTCGCTCTTTTTGGAGACTTAAGTGTTCCATTGCAATCAATGCAGGCTGTCAGAGTTGGGCATCGATTAGAGTCAGTAAAATTGTTGCCAGACGCTGGCTTTAACCCTCATTTTTTGCTCGGCATCAGGACGCGGCAGGCCGTAGATGTAGTTGAAACAACCGAGCGGAGACGCGTTTTCGCGATGGCTGTTACTACTTCCGATGATACGCCCCATGACGGCGCACCCACTTCTTGGTCCTCCGAGCTTGATCAGCTCGCTTGTGGCGCTTCCGGCGAGAATAGCAATTCTAGACTGTTTTTGGTATCTGCCGGTAACACGGATAATTTCAAGTTCGGCGCTGGCAATTACCTAGACATCTGTGACAGTCGGGACAGTGAACTAGAATCTCCTGCTCAGGCGTGGAACGTCATTAGCGTTGGTGCATTCACGCAGAAGACAGCCCTTCCAACCGGTCAAGGGCTAGTTGCTGCCGCTCCGTTGGGCGATTTGTCACCAAATTCTAGAACAGCGTCATGGTCGTCCACTTGGCCAATAAAGCCAGACATAGTTTTGGAGGGCGGGAATTGGGCTGTAGGCAACGCGCCTCCACCAATGGAGCACCATTGGCTCTCGTTGCTCACGACCCGTCATTCATATCCATTGCTGTCGTTTAGTCTCACAAACGCTACGAGTGCCGCAACCGCTTTGGCGGCGAAGCAGATTTCGGAATTATGGTCTGACTATCCATCGCTCTGGCCTGAAACGATTAGGGCGCTGTATGTTTCATCAGCCCGTTGGACACCTCAAATGCGGAGCCATCTTCCAGCAAATCCAACTAAGGCGAGCTATACACCACTCTTCAATCGCTATGGCTTTGGTGTGCCAAATCTGGATAGAGCACGGCGCAGTGCGTCCAACGCAGTTTCTCTGGTCATACAGGACACGATCATTCCCTATGGTTTGTCGGAAGCTGACAATGATGTCCATAAGGAAATGAAGATTTTTCAACTGCCTTGGCCAACTGAGACACTTCGTGGCCTAGGTAATTCAAACGTAACTCTCAGGGTTGCCCTCAGCTCCTTTATATCGCCAAATCCTGCAGAAGCCTCGCGCGGGTCGCGATATCGCTATGCTTCCCATAATCTTCGCTTCAAGTTGAACAGGGCTGGGGAAAATGAGCGACAATTCGTGTCGCGTATTGGTAGAGCCTTTGACCACGGGGATCCAATTGTCGAGGAAGATGATAATTGGGAATTTGGAAGTGTTCGCCGGGATGTTGGATCACTTCATATAGACCAGCTTACATGCAGAGCATCTGATTTGGCTCGGCGCAATTTCTTGGCAGTTCACCCAGTTGCTGGGTGGTGGAAGTCGAAGGCGAAACTAAATTTGGGCGAGCCCGTCGTCCGGTTTGCACTCATCGTGGAGATTGATACTCAAGATATTGAGGTTGATCTTTATGCCGAAGTGGAAGCGGCCGTTGTCAAAATCAACGCTCTGCAAGCGGTCGCCACATAAAGCCACAAGATATGTCCCGTTGCCCTTAGGCTTTTATGTTTGCGGTGCAATGGGGCGTATAGAGCGATTGTAGTGACCTCCGATACAATGTAAACGGCACGGCAGGAAGTTTGCCCTTGTGTGGAACTTGTCAGAATAGTCGCATTGACCTTGGTTGGGTGAATGGCGTCTGGTCCTCAGGCTTTTGATCAAGCGCCACCACCCAACTTACTATCAGATCAAACCTGAAGTTTGAGCAAATAGCCAAAGACCAATTGCCAAGAAGAGCGCAGCAGCAATTGACCTAACGATTTTGAGCGGAACACGCGCGAGCAATTCATGGCCCAAATAGACGGCGGGTACATTCGCGATCATCATGCCAAGCGTAGTGCCTATGGTAACTGGGATAACTTCATGAAAGCGAGCCCCCAACGCCACAGTCGCGATTTGTGTTTTATCACCCATTTCAACTAGGAAGAAGGCAATCATTGCTGTTGCGAAAGCACCAAAACGCGAAGGCTTATCTTCTAGGTCATCAATCTTATCAGGAACTAGCGTCCATACAGCCATGGCCACAAAAGAAGCTGCAATTGCATATCGAAACCATGGACCTTCAAGGAATGAGGCGACTTCGGATCCTAGCAACGCGGCGAGAAAGTGATTTGCGATCGTCGCGAAAAATATGCCCGCGATAATTGGCAACGGCTGCTTGAAGCGGGTGGCGAGGAGAATTGCTAGTAATTGGGTCTTATCGCCAATCTCGGCGAGCGCAACGACAGCAGTAGATGTTAAGAGGGCTTCCATGACATTCCTTGGGGCCAGGCGGCAAAGATTCCAACGACATCGCACCCCTCCGCCCGGCGAAAACGGAAGTGCAATGTCATTGGTCTCGCCCGAACGAAATTCGTCCCCTTTGCACCATGATCAGATGACCAAGTATGTTGACGCAAAGGCCCGCTTGTCAGGGCGGCTGGCTACTCCCCAAGTGACACTTTTCAGATAGCAGCCTGGGCGCAGGTCTACAATATTTGTTTGCACAGATCGAAGCGTGGGCGCGTAGGCTAATCCTCCAAACGGGCCCTGCAGAAGTTGATGTGATCCCTAGTTACTCGGCCAGAGAAAGCTTTAGATTTTCGCTCAAATCAATGTCTGCATGCTTTGTTTTTGAATACAAACCAGACCATCCGCTTTCGGCCAACTATTACCAAAATCAGACTGTCTTGAATTGGCATAGCGTCGTTGATTTTTGAGAGTTCAACCCAACAAGAACACCCTCATGACGCCTTTGGGGTGCAATCGCCAGCCAACTCATCTTGCAATCAGCAAGCGATTTGTTTGCACGACGTATGTATGTCTCATGTGAACATACTCCCTGGCTGTCTTGCCGGGACACTTGGCACTGCTGGCCAAGCAGATTGGCCATTTGCTTACACCGCTCTCTGTCCCAAGCAGACCATTCTCATGCCCATTAACAATTATCGGCCTCGACGGAGATTTTTTTAGCATCGGCGAATCGAAGGTCACCGAAGTTACCAGTCTTTATATTGTAGGCCACTAGCTTACTTAGGCCGACTCTGTTCTGTTCCCTCTGACAAAATATCGATTTTGTCAGAGGGAACAGAACAGAGTCCAAAGTGGGCACGCTATTTTTATGAGAGTCGTGTTTGTTGTGCACTACTACCCAACGATGGGTAGCAGTGCAGCGCCTACGAATTGGACACCCGATCCGGTGAGCGGGAACAGAGCTGTGGCAACTACCTTTGCCAATAGGGTGCTATTAGGCCGATGCGGCTGAAAGTCTGGTATGCGTCTTACTGAAGCGCAGACACGGGGCAAAGAGGCAGCTCGGCGTTGCCTACGTTGGTGCGTTGAGATCTTGCACCAAACTCTACCGATTACCCTTTGCTCTATTGTGAGTGACGCAGAGCATCTCACAATTTTCGGCAGTCGTGGCACCACCCTTGCTCCATGCTTGAACATGGTCGGCATCCATTTCGCTAAACGCCCAAATTTTCACTTTGTTCGGGGAATTGCCAATCGCGCAAAGAGGACAATTGGACACACCGTCCGCTACTGCCTTATTGGTCTGCTTGGCGTAAGCGGCTTGAGCCGTTGCCTTCTCGAACACGCGGATATCAAGAAGCTTGGTATCTTGCTGCCCACCGAGGATGAACTCGAAGATGCCCTTTCGGTTCTTCACACAGGGGTCACCGTAGAGCATCTTTAGGTCAGCAGAGATTTTCGCAGGATCGTAGGGGGTGTTGCGATGAGCCTCATAGAGCCTGCCCCACTCGATACCGGCCATCTCCTTTTCAACGTCCCGGAACACGGTAGTCACCCAGTCAACAACTGAATTAAAGTAGTTTTTGAGTTCGACGATACTGGCACTCTGGCGATGGCTGCTCATGTAATCGCCGATGTTGCCCTTGCTCACCCAGTCGAGAGCACACTCGAGGAAATCCTGCCGATTGGCACTGCCTTTGATAAACGCGCTCCACTTGGCGATGTTAGCGTTCTGACTGTTACTGAACTCTGCCTTCGCAGCGGTCACGAAGGGACCCGAGTAAATCGCATTGAGCAATTCCTGCTCATTCAGGGGGATGCCCGAAATGTTGATTGTTTGGAACCATTGTTTAATCTCAGTTTCCGTTCCCTCGCACTCATAGATGAGCAGAGGGGTCCGGAGGATCAAGTTTTGCTGATCCCTGGGCAGGCTATCAAAGTATTTGGGGTTTCCGCCGTCCATAATGGCGAACTTGTTTGTCACAAACCTACCAACGCTGGTGATGCGCTGCTGCCCATCTAGGACCTCGAATTTCTCCTCTGTTACCTTGTTGAAGTAGATGAGGCCAAGAGGGTATGACTTCAAAATTGAGGCGATCACTGCCTGCTCGGGCTTGCCCCCTTTTTCAGCATAGATGTAATTGCGCTGGTATTCAGGTTGGATCGTCAGCTTGCCAGACAAGCCATGAAGTCCTTTGCCCTCAAACTGATTAAAGACAAACCCATCGCAGACCTGCCCAATGGTAATGTCGGTTCGGAGACTCGTCTTCATTTTTATGTGCCCACACCTTGTTTCCTACGAATGAGAACTCGCTTAAACTTCTTGACGCCGTTTATGACACCTGAGGCATTCAGATCATAGACTCCGGGCTTTCCAAACCGCTCCAAATACGCAGCACGACATTCTGCCGATGAATACCATCGAGTGCGGTAAGGGTTGTGAGGGTTATTGGATTCTGTGGTCCCGACAATTTCGAACTGCTCAGGATTATGGTAGTCGAGAAAGGTGATAGGGACACCCATCACCCCATCATAATCGCTTGGGATCGCCTTGTAGGCCGGAACGTCAATGGCATCGTAGTTGTCGTATCGGGCGTAAGCCTCAGCGCCTTTTGCATCGGAGTTGAATCTCCGATTGTCTTCCATGGTCATGAGGTTGAGCGGCTCGTGGCGTCGGCCATGGTCAAGGTTGGTATACCACCTCACACCTTTGACCCGAATGAAGCGATTGCCATCTACATCCACTCTGAAGCCAGCGGCTTCCAAGGGGTAGTTGCCAGGAACCCGAAACTCACGGTCGCCACTGTGGATGCTTTCCCCCAACCAAATGCGGTTGGACATGATGTAGGGAAAGACCTCTTTGTAAGTCACCGCGTTGAAATTGCCGATGATGAGGAATTTCTTATTGTACTCAATCAGCTGTGCCATGTATTCCCGGAACAGGGAAAACGGCGGGTTGGTGACTACGATGTCAGCCTGCTTGAGAAGCTCCACACACTCAGGGCTTCTGAAGTCCCCGCTGCCCTTTAGGCGAAGCCGCTTATGGGGATTCGCCTCAAGGAAGAGCATTACATCCTGGATGTCGGTTGCCCCGTCATTGTTGAGGTCGGTGACCTCTTCAATCTCGATCGCGATAGTCTCAGCTTTGTGGGCAAACTTGTCTTGATCTTCAAAGGTCAGCTGTTGGCCCGCAATAGGCGAGCCATCATAGCTCGTAGAGATAAGCTTCTTCAGACCAAGGCGATTAAAGTTGGCAGCAAAGAATTTGAAGAAATTGCTCTCGAAGGGGTCATCACAGTTGCAGTAGACGATTTTCTCGCGAAACGTATCGGCATCATACTCCAGATACGCCTCAACTTCCTTCTGAATGTCGATATATTGAGTGTAGAACTCGTCCTTTTTGCCTGACTTTGCTGCACTTAGGCCTTCGTTCATTGATTTGCTCATTTTTCCGGCCAGTTCTTGCGCCAACCCGAGACTGGCTCGCACCGTGTGGTAACAGGAGTTTGGCTAGCAGCGTTCGGGAATGGGGCCAAGGGGTAGTGATAAGAGTGCGACGGGCCAGTGACGATAAAAAGCATCAGAGATGTCGCCAATTGGAAGAGATCCCCCATCTCGACAGATCCCTTCGCACCGTCAGATGTTTGCTCTAACTTGGACTTAATAAACGCGATGACCATCTCTAGCTTATGAGATAGCAGTGAGACCTTCGTGGCTCAAAGACCAATCGATATTTGCGTGTCCGGCCGTTCCAGGTTGGAAGGGCGCCCGGCAGACCTTTCTCATGAACTTCCAGCGGCAACCGACCAAAATTCGCCTTTAAGCGGGCGCGGCGTCAACGTCTGGGTGTGCCAGAACCGGTCTCTCGCAGAACGCCTTGCGGGAAGGTAGACGCCCCGCAATTTTGATGCAATGGGAGGAACGCCGAGTGGCATCCGGCATCGCTCCGGCGGTGACTCACTCGATCTATTGGGCGTATGGACCTTCAGGCTTCACGCCATTGGCGCGGGCGGCGATCACCATGTCCCTAATTTGTTTGACCGTAAACTCGGGCGCCTTCCCTGCAAGAAAGGTAGGTATGAAGCGCTGGATGAGCGCTTCATTCACTTTGATCAGGTTGTCTGCACTTTTGCGCAATCTCCTAAGATTTTGCCGGCTACGCGGAACACCATCATTGAAAGCCCGCGTCACCAACTCTTCCTTGCGCCTCTGCCGCTGCGGACCGAGTCCGAAATTGTTAATATATTTCGCCAGCACTATCGCCAGCATTTTCTCACAGTGGAAGAGGCGCAGGACCCCCGGAAACCAGCGCTCGTATGCCGTGACGACATCCTCCCTGTCGAGCACGTCACGATAAAAGCTGACGATGTTGGCCTCGATGTCACCGGCTGCAATCTCTTGCTCTGGCGCTAGGAGAATAAAGAAGGGGGATGTGTTGTTGATGTCGAGCTCACTCACCACTTGAAAGCTGAAGCAAGCGCCTGAGACGACGCATAGATTATTGCCTGTAATTCGGTTGATAATGCGGAGCTTCTCTGCAATCGCAGCCCAGCCGACATTCTCCCCTGACTGAACAATATGGATACCATCGTCCGACGAGCCGTGCGTGTCGAAATGGATGATGGGTAACATGCCGTGGCATGCTTGCACCGCGATTGCGTCGAGGGCGGCCAAGAGTTCGGGGGCGGTTGTCGGAGTGAATTGCTCGAAGGGGAGGTGCTGAGATTCGCAAAGTGGCTCGAGGTCATCAAGCACGCGGCGGGTTACACCGACCTCATTGGCCCGCAGCGACGTAATCCAGAAAAGCGAGTTTATCTTGGCAAGAGACGGGAACTGCATGCGCGTGGTCATAGCTATATCTCTAACCCTTGCCTCAGCCAGCGTTGACCTGACCGGTGTAGATTCTTAGTCAAGTGCGAAGTTCCGGCCCCTACCATCAGACAATCGCAAAACTTGGTCAAGAAGCGCTCTCGACCGTTAAAAGTCGAAAGCACTTTGATGGTCGCGATGTATCCCAAACACTTTTGGAGCGTGGGGTTCATTTTGTCAGCAATGGCATGGAACAGAGCATCGGTGACGGTCGCAAGATCAGTTTCGCGCGGTAAAAATCGCAGCATAGCACCATTGGTGTCCTCGTTAGTCCCCTTACGCTAGGCGGTTTGGTGGTTGCAAAAATACCCTTCAGCGCCAATCTGTCGCTCGCTCATGCTTACTACCGTCATAACGATCCCCCACGGCCTAATCGCCAAGGGGAGACGTGCAATCAGTGTGACATTTTAAATGAGCCAAACTGAGACATCTCCAATGGGCTGTAACAACAGAGATTCGCATAATGTTAATTATGGGACAAATTATGAAATCTTAGTAAGAGTTGGTGGCTTGTTGATACGGTCCGAACACTTCCGCTCCGTCACTTCGGAAAAACTAGAAACAAGCTACTAAGCGCCTAGACAATTCAACAAGATTTTAAACATGCATGGGCGAACCATCGCACGGCCAAGTGTGGTTTTGATGTCGAGCCGCTCAAGATCTAAGCACGGATGACCAACTTGATCCTGATACTGACACTGTCACGATTTCGAAAGCTGCACCATATTTCAATTCATGCCATGCGAGAAATAGGTTACAGTCCAGGTCAAACCGGGAGTAATCGAAGTGACTGATATAGCAGAATACAACGCTGTCACTCTCCTCATAGGCATTTGCGTCTGGACAATAGGACTGATGGTCGCGACCATTTGGGCTGCCATTAGCTCGAGGGAATAGGTCTTCATACAAACAAGAAGGACCACTATTCGGGTGGTCTTTTTTATGCCAAGTTGTCAATGGAGAGCCGAAGTATCTCACTCATTTTGTTGAGTGATCGAGCGCTCCCAGCGATTTTTGCGATGGCTGTTCGCCATTAAAGCGCTGGCTGCCTGCCAGCAAAACGCTGGCTGTCTGCTGGCACAATGCTGGCTGTCTGCTGGCACAATGCTGGCTGCTCGCCATCACATTGCTGGCTGTGTGCCAGCGATGCGCTGGCTGTCTGCCAGCTTCGGATATTTTTGGCGACCGGTATAAGAAACCTTTATTCCTTTCAGATACCTGCAAGGCCCTGCATGGAGTGCGTTAGGTACGACCACGAAGCCCAAAGGGCGCAGGGATTCTTATAGGGTGTCGACCCGACAAATTGGGTTTTTGCTGAGAAGATTTTTGGTCTCGTTACTGCTTTCTCGCTTTTCCATAACCTGCATCAACTTGTTCAAGTGCTTCTTGGCGAGTGCAATGGTTGGCATTGGCAAGATAATACTCCTCTCTATGGCTCCATTCGGATCCGGCAGGATGACGCAGTAACTTCTCCAGCTGGTAGATTATCGCCTTTGGAAGCCGATCCAGTCTTTAATGGAGCCCCCTGCCCGCTTGCATGGACCAGCTCGCGGGCGAGAGAGGCCCGGACAGAGCCGCCGTCACCTTTGAGGCGGCTTGGCAAGCGAGCCTGCGCCTCGGCCCCATGGCTTGCGAGGCGCAGGCTCAAGCGCTCCTGAAGCGTGAAAGCCTGCTCTGATCTGCTACCTCGATCACCCTGATCCTGACTGCCATACGCCATGGTCGGAACTCCCAGATGGCGGTCTGAATTGCCTACTAGACCAGCCATAGACACAGTAATTCATGGCAATTCAGGAAGGGCAACCAGATTCACCTATTTTGCGAACAATATCAGTAGGATAATGCAACAAATTCCTCCCTTTATCTTGCCTATCCCTCTCTCATATCTCCTCCGTTCCCCTTGTGGCCCCACTTAGAAACATATCGCCATAAACCGAAACAAATATAGGCCTTGAAAGCCTCATAATTCAGGTATGGGCACTCGAACGGCCTTTTGTCCTTTGGTGGACCAGACTGATTCAAGAAACCGACTAAGGCCCCTGCAATAAATCCAAGTCCGAGGGCCAGCATTGTTCCAAAAATTAGCGGGTGCTCAAAGAACCGAGCACTGATCGCCGATGCTGCTAATGTGGCCCGGACGGAGGCAAGGTTTATGGTGGTGACGGATGGAAAGCGCATTCGGCATTGGGCGCAGTGTTCTGAGGGCTGATCATTCAAGATTGCTAGAATGTGTCGGGTAGCTCAACTCTAGTGCTGCCGCTTGTTGGGTGGGTTTTGCCAAGAGCCCCCTGCCCGCGTCACTGTCCAAACTTCGAGGCCCAATCAAAACTGCGCCGCCAAAGGCGATTAGCGCCCGCCTCAATGCCCTTGCCGTTCTAATGGCTTCGGCTTTAGCCTTAGACTAAATAACGTTTCAGAGGTCATTTATGGGGCGCCGATTGCCTATGCGCGAGCCTACATTGCCAATAACTGCCTGAGCTATGGGCGCAGCTGATCATGCCAAACAACCGCGCTTGTATAGGTCTCCCCTCACTTGCTGGCCTTACTGGCTTTGTTTGAGAATAGGGCTGGCTTGATAATGGCGAGCCTTGAATGAGGCCCGAGGAATGTAAGTCGTTTTTTGCGTTGGGGGCAAGATAAAAGGACCCAAGTCGTCGGTTGGCTTATCCTATTGATTATATGTGATTTTAGGCAAGTTATCTTACACCCCCTATGACTTGCTTTAAGTCGTTCGTTTTCAAGCGAAGTAAGTCGTCGTAATTCGTCGGTTTAGAGGCCCGAACGGGGCATTTTTTGCTGGCTTTATGGCTAGCTCGGCGATGCTTTGCTGATCAGGAAACTTGCTGTTGTTTTGGCCGGGTTTGGCCGATTGCGGTTGGTCTGCTTTGGGCTTGGCGCTGTCGGTATGCTGCCATTTAATTGGGGTCTTGTACCATTTAAAACTCATCACGTCGAAACTGAACCGCTACAAGTCGACGCAAGACGGAGGCTTAAGAAGTAGACCATGGAAGGACCTAGGCCATAGACATGGCTAGCAGTTGCCAAGGCGGCGGATCACGTGCCCTTTGGCAAGAATTGCATTTACGATTGGCTGGCAAAAGGCGAGCTTGACAGGACCATGGTCGGCAATTGTTGAGTGATTAAACGGGCTAGGTTGGACGACTTGCTCCGGTCAAAGGCACAAAACACCCCAAGAAAATTGGGTAAGCCGATCGACTTAAAAGGCCAGAACAAATAGCTATAAACGGCAGTAGTATTGTAGAAAGCGATTTGGCCGTAGCTATCCAATATGGACTGGCACGCTTTGCAGCTAATCAAACGGCAACCGGAATGACTGGCTTGATTGCGACGCGATTCAGAACCTGAGTGTAGACCTCCATATCCCCTGGCATTTCAATCGTAGTCACGATGGCGAAATTGGCGGGCATGTCGCCATCGTCGGCTTCGCGCTGGACGTCGATGTCGAAGTACCCTGTCGCACCAATCGCTGCAGCTCTTTTGCCGTCCCATCGCCGATGGACAACAGTGCCTTTATGCGCCTGCTTCGGGTCCGGCTGAATGCCACTGGCCTTGATGCCCGCCTCTCCGAGTTGGGTGGGCTCGATTATCTTCATCCGAACGGCACGATAGGAGACCGCGCCGGGGCGCGGCGGTGAGAACCAAGCTATCGTCGCTGATAAGCCGTGCGGCTGCGCTTTGGCCGACATCGTCGCCGGCCAAGGAACACGGAAGCGTTGCCCCTGATCGGCGGCGAGCGACCCGACCGCCCAGAGTGTCGCGCGGTCATCGGCACAGTTGATGATACGCTCCGGGTCGTAAACACCGAACCCGAGATAGCGGCGGACATTATCCTTTTGGCGGTAGCTATATTTACCTTCGGGCGGCCCTAACACCTCGACCAATAGGTCACGAGCATCGGTCCAGCGAGCGCCATGAACAAGCAGCGCCTTGAGCAGACATGCCCGCTGTGCGCTCGGGATTGCCCCGAAATCAGGATAAGCCGCCTCTAAAGCCTCATGCGCGCGTGCTGCGACGCCTGTAGCGAGTGCAGCCGCTACGCTTGTGCCGATCGACCTTGCGATTACGTTGGGACCGAGTGAAGTAGCCGTTTGCGGTGCGGCAACTGCAATGCCGCCAAAGGCAGCGGCGTTCGTTGTCAGCGGCACTAGGCGATGATCATAGCCCTGTGGCTGGAGCCGGACGTGATGACGCCCTCCCGGGACAAGGATTTCAGGTTTGGTCGCGCCATTGTGCCCCGGACCTATGGCGCTCGAAACGCTGCAGAGGCCTGTATGCTCCCAGATGTTGTAATAATCTGCTGGCAACGCGAGTGGATAGGTGAACTGGTCAGCATGCAGGGCACCTACAGTAATCGCGTTCATGGATTCGGCCGGCGCCAGAATGCGCCGCATGGCCATTTGCGCGGCGCTGGCCTTCAGTGCCACTCGCACCTTCTCCGGGGGAAGCAGCGCTTCAAATTGCCCGGCAGTCATCGCGGCGGTCTCGAGCGGCGCATGATGATTGCCAGCACTGATGATAAAAAGAATGCCGTAGGTGCTGGCGAGGTGGTCGATAACACGCGCCCAGCCTGAAAGGCGGCCTGCGAAAGGCTTATTTGGATCGCCAAGCGACGCATTTATAATGATGACGTGGCGGGCGGTCGGGGCATTGCCCGCGCGCATTGCTAGAACCGCGCGCTCGAACATATCGGCAGGTAGCAAGTCGGGGAAACGCTCGGGTTGGTCAGCGTTGGCAGTCGCATAGAGCATGTTGACGAAATGAACGCGGCGCTCCAACGGACGATCCCAAACTCCATTAATGTCGCCGTGTATCACTGCAGAGGCCATAGCCGTCCCGTGTTTACGCGCTCCGACGGCAAGGCCGTCCAGATCGAAGATATCATCTATAGTTAGCGTGCCAGCGAGCTTGGGGTGTGCGGACAAGGGCACTGCGTCAAAGATCGCCGCGATAGGCTCACCGACTAAGGTCGGCGCACCGCCGCCCGGCAGGCCTGCAACCTCCTCAGAAGGTGTTATCTGGAAGATGCTCTGTGGCCGGATTTGGAGGATCGATTCAAGTCCGGCTAAGCCCGTCGGGCTGCGCTCTACGACAGCTTGCAAAGCTTTTGCGGGAATATCAACAAGCAACGCGTGATAACCGGCATCGGCGATGCGCGAACGTGAGACGATGACACCGCCAGCCTCAAGAATGCCTGCCTGCGCCTCAGCCTCGACAGGGTCGCCATTGCGTCGAAAGACCAGCTCGACCTCGACGCGCGTAGTTGGCGCGCCAACGCCAAGCTCGCCAGTCAACACTTCGAGATCCTCTTTGGTGACGCGATCCTGCGGCCCCCAAGGCCGGATATCGCGAAGCTGTGACAGCATTGACTTCCACACACTGAACCGTGGCGGAACGTTGCCCGTATTCTGCCAGCCCCGCCATAGCGTCACGATGCCTCGAAGAGCCGCCTCGCTAGGAACCATCAGATAGACCGCGGGGCTTTCGTCGTGCTCATCCTCCTCGAGATCCTCGGCACCAAGAAACTCTAGCCCAGGCACGAGGCGGACCGCTTCGGTGAACTTCATCACCCCGCCGGTTAATTCAAACACGAGCAGCCGCTCCGGGGCCAATGCAGCTGGATCGGCGCGGAGCTGAAGCAGTGGTGTGTTGGCATCCAGTTGGGCGGCAAGCCCCGTAAGTCTCTGGCCAGCAGCGGTTCGGGCCTGATCTCCCGGTTCGAATTTACGTGAGCGTCCGAATCCGCTTCCTGGCCTTCGTGGTATCACTCTGGGGGCGTCTATGCGCAGGAGGGGTTGTTTCGGGGGAAGTGCCATCGTTTTCCGATCTAATGCGAGTTTTCCAAAGACGAAGCTCTTGGGCAAGGACGCCCCTTAATGTCTCGGATCCTTGGGATAAAATGTGTCGTCGTCGAATATTCTGACAAAATTCATAAATGTCGGCGAAGCTTGATGGACCCATTTGGGTGGCAACCGCGGTAGCAGTCATCCCCGACGGCTCCGGCCACATCTCGAAAAACCGCTCGATCAGGACCGCAGCGGAATCTCGCGACGGCAGCGGCATGTCAATCCGCAATTGGAAGCGCCTCCATACGGCTCGGTCGAGCAGCTCCGCATGATTGGTCGCGGCGACCACTACGACATAGCTTGGTAACTGGTCGAGTTGCATGAGTAGAAACGAGACGACGCGTTTTATCTCACCGGTCTCGTGGATGTCGCCGCGCTCCTTGCCGACCGCGTCGAACTCATCGAAGAACAGCACGCAGGGCGTTGCCCGCACATATTCAAACAGCCGGGCGAGCCGCGCATTAGTCTCACCGAGATAGGCACCGACCAGCGCATCATAGCGGACTGTTAGCAAAGGCACCGCGATCGCCTCTGCCACCGCCTCGGCGAGTGAAGTCTTGCCGTTCCCGGGAGGACCCGAGAGCAGGATTCGATTGCGTGGTTGCATGCCTTGCGCGCGCAACAGGTCAGCGCGGTGCTGCTCCTCGATCAACTGACGGGTAAGCCGCTCGGCTGGGAGCGTTAGGATAAGGTTACTGAGTGTGACGCGCGGCTCTGATTCGATGACGAAGTCGCGCCCAGAGGCACCGGTGCGCCTCAGTTCGCTCGAAGCGGTGACAGGCACCGAAGCCAAGGCGCGATGAAGTCTATCCGCTAGGATATGGTGGCTTTTGGCGCGTTCGTCGGCGACAATAGCCTCGACAGTCGTAGTTAATGTGGAACGGTCACCAGAAGCTCCAGCCTTCACCAACGAAACAAGGAGATCACTTCTCGCCATTAGCTTACCACGCCACCCTTTCGCCTGAAGCCGAAATAGTAGCATGTTCTCGGCGGTCTGTGAATCCCCGCTGAACTCGAACTCGTGCTGAACAGTTAAGGGACATGGAATCGGGCTGCGTTGATTTATCCAATTGAATTATAGGATTTTTATGATTCGCTAGGCTGGAGCTCGCATATTCGCCGTTAACATGCTGTCATAAGCCTTATAGTGACGAGTCTTTTACCATGAAAAGCGGCCACCTCCAGCCCGTGTGTTCGTCACTTGTGCCAGTTGGCCGGTCACTAAATCTTTCACACAAATTACGATCACACTTGCCTTGAACTAATACTTTGGAGGTCGCCTGCTTATGGCAATAGCTGACCGAGAGCGGAATGGCGGGTTTCGATCACAAACCTCCGCTAAAATATCTCTGGCACAGGAGCGGAAGGCAAACGCTTGTGCACTAAATGAATACTGCTAAATCCTGCACTTCCAGTCCACCTCTGAATGCATGGCTTTACCTTATGGACGCATACGAAGGCACTTACAAAAGATTGGCAAAGAACAATCTCTCTGATCAAGAATTAGATGGACTATTAAATACTGCACAGATTGATTTTGATGCGGCTAGGCCTGAGCCATTGATTGAACTGCTCAGTAATCAAGATCGTTCGGTCAGACGTTTGGGGCTCAGCATATACGGGCGGCTAAGTGCGAAATCTTTTCCTGCCCTAAATGCTGCACTTGCGTTAATAGATGACGAGTCGGATTGGTCGAGGGGTTACATCCTAGATGGGGCGCTATGTTACCCAAAGGAACTAAGTTCAAAGCAAATTTCAATTGTACTGTCGATAGCTGCTGACCCCTCAATCGTTGTACGCCATAAGGTAGCGGTTGTAATTGGTTGTATTGATTGTGAGGCGCTTGAACCGGCAATCTCTTTGCTGTCCGCTCTCCCAAACTGGTCCGAGTATGAAAGAGGGCTTACACTAAACCGACTTGGTCCCGACTGGCTTTCTCTTTTGCTCAAGACTGCTTTCGCTGACAACGGTGTATCATCTACATTCGCATTAGGCGCGATCGACAGATTAGCTAGGTCTGGGCAAATCGACCAGCTACCAGTTTATGAAGATGAGAGCCTGCATGCGGACTTGCTGCTCGGGAACGCAAATCGCTTAATCAATCGAAGGAAACTGGTTAGACGGCCTGGCGCTCTGTCTTGATTAGCAATTCAGCTTTACAAGATCTGGACGCGCCCCACGCTCACGCTGCCACAGCATACAAGCAGCTGATTTACAGTCAAAACACTATCATTTTTCATGGTAGCAATGTCCGCTTAGAAGAAAGCTCTAGGCGACACGCAACGGCAACCTATGGCGCAAAGCAAACCACGGCCAATCTAAAAAATTGATGTTTGCAGATATGATGAGGTTTTCGGCGGTGTGAGATGTCGGCTGCGAACCGAGGGTGTAAGCAGGGTACATTTTTAAAAGATAGGGTTGGTTTTCTGGATCAGCCTATCGCCGCCAAAGCGCCAAACTGACCGCCTTTTGGCAATCGATGCGATAGTTGGTACCATATGACAATTGTGATGAATGGCAGAATAGTCTGGTGTTCGAAGCTGACGTCCCTCCCGCTGCCACCAAGTCAAGCTTTCGACTAGGGCTTAGAACGGTTTGCGGGTTACCTAGCCTGTTATCAGCAACCAAATAGTTCCTGATCTTCGTCTATTTATCAATTTTTATAAAATCGGTCATCGTTTAAATTTTAGGGTGGTGTTATATAAGTTAAGCGCTGTAAATGCACCATAAGATATTGTTTATTAGATAATAATTGTTTTCGAGGGTTCCTGTTGTGTCGTGAAATTGTTCGCGAAGTGTCGGCACTTTTGTTCTCGAAGGATCGCGTGATTGTTCCTGAAGTGTCGTTGGTCGGATCTATTCGTTCCTAAAGTGTCGACGGGTTGGGTGTGGGCTGGGTATTTTGAACGAGTTTGGGAGTCTGATTCGCATAATCCCTTCAAACGGGATGTTTGGACGCTTCGTTGAGTCGGTCGACACACTCTTGGTTCACGGCAAGTCGTCACTTCGAGAACGCGACAGCTATCTGCGTCCCAAGTATTCTCAAATTAAAGTGTGAACCGATTGCGTTGGTGGTATCGTTTCACATATCCGATGAAAGCCTTTTGGTAATTGGCCGGGGTTCGTGCCTCATCGTCTTTCAGCCAGGTCCTGAAGTCCTCGTGCAGGGCATGGAAGTCCCAGCCACGAAAATGGGCGCGAACATATGCAAGCGTTTCGTCCGTTATGTATCCCGCAGCTTCGCGATCTGTCATACCCTGTGAGAAGGGTTTTGGTTTCGTGTTAGCTTTGGCGTCTGTCGTCTTAGGGTCTGTTTTCAGCTGTATGCCCTGCGAGTCTGGCGTTGCTTGAGGCCGCTTGTCGACGATCCGTGTCATGCGGAGTAGTGGCTCTTTAGCATTCGCAGCATTCTCAAGAGCCAAGTTATAGCCGGGGATCTCATTGCGTTTAGCGATCACCGTAATTTCAAACTTGAAACGTCGATACGGCCCTTCCGCACCAGACTTCTCGAATAAAGTTGGCAGAGCTATTGCAAACCCCCCCTCCCCTGCTCCTCCAGCGTGCTTGCGCGCAACTTTATAAAGCCAGCGCTCGCGACCACCCGTGATATTGAAGTATGCACGGTCGATGGCAAGAACACCGCCATTCATCAGAACGCCATCATAGAACCAGCTAGAAAGAGCTAGTTGCATACCACGTGAGCGCTCGGTTCTTTCATCAACCAATTGGCTCCAGCTATCGAGCCAAGAAAATGTAGCTTCACGTCGTTGGTCAGCGCGGATATTGGTTTTGACAGTCGTTGATTGAAGGCGATCAAGAGACCCCGCCAGCAATTCGTATGCCCTTCCAGTGGTGGGTCTGCCGATAGCGCGCAACAAGTCATAAGGCATGATGTTTATGACGCGAGGAATATCATTAACTCCCCTGCCCTTCATGTCGTTTAACATACTCGCGCAGTATATTAGAATGTCAGCATCCCAGATTGTCGCCATTCCATAATCGGGGTTGGCTGAAACGTGTACCCAGATTTTGCCGTCTGGTGACGTGTAATCGATGGGCTTGATCCGCTTTGATTTGGCAAGACTAAAGAAGGGGCGTTCCATCATTTCGCGCTGATCGCGCAATGAAAGGTCTGACAAATACGGAAGAAATAGGTCGATTTGCTCTGGTGCCGCCGCGGGCTTTGCGCGTATCATTGGTAAGGCCCCAAAAGTATAGACGTGAAAGATTTCCCCGGGGAAAGACTGGTGTGGTCCCAGTTTCCACTAAGCTCTAATCGAACGATAATTTCCCCGGGGAAATTTTTTGTTCTGCCCATGTCTTCTATCTCACATTCATCGCCCAAGGCCCCTGCCCTTAGCTTCCAAGGCGGTAAGCGCCGCCTTCACCAAATCCAACACTTCGGCTTCACCTGCTCCCGATCCGCTATGCAGACGCAGCGTGATTCCGTTGCGATTGGAGGACAACACCGACAGCGCTTTTCGACCGTGCTTCGAGTCGGCCTCAAACAGCAATTCGCCTTGTTCAGCACCCTGCCCTGCAGACATCAGCGTCTTCACGACGTCGCTAGCTCCTATTGGCGGAAGGCCTCGCTCAACACGACTGGCTTGTTCTGCGCGAATTTCCCCAGCTGAAGCCCTAACTTTGGAAAGGTCACTTGTATCGCCTTGCTTATCCAACAGGTCCAGAAACTGGGCCAAAGGGTAAACAGTCTTTAGCTGGATATCCCCACGCCCAGAAAAGGCCGCTACAGCCCATTCAGGCAATGTTGCAACTTTCAACATTTTCGAGAGCCAGCCTTCAGAAACGCGCAATCGCTCAGCCATGCGCTTCTGCTTTCCGCCATAATAGCCAGAAAGTGCCTGAAGATAATTCTTTGCGCGTTCAAAATCTGACACATCCCGGCGCGCGCGGTTTTCGACGTCGGCAAGTCGAAACGCGCTCTCGTCATCGAGAACATGGACCTGCGCGAGGAACATCATATCCGGCCAAGAATTTCTACGAAGCCAAGAAATCGCCCAATGCCGCCGGGTGCCGGCGATCACCTCGTAGTCGTAGGTAGAATCTCCTTCGACACGGCGAACAATCGCTGGAACTTTCTGGCCGCCCTCTGATAAAATCGCGTCGATCAGATCCCGGCAATTTGCTTCATTGAGCCCCGCTTGATACCTCGCATTTCCAGACCACACCCGTACTCTGCATGGATCAAGCAACAGTTGCGTAATCTGGCGCACATCTCCAGAAGCGATTTTGGCCAGCGCGTTATCACGAGACAACAGAGTGCTGCCACGCTTGGCGCGCGGATGCTCAGGCGCCTCATCGACCGGTGCGTGTTCTAAATCAATGGGAGTACCATCCGCTGGCGTGCTTAGAAGCTCGTTGAGATAGTCAAGCTGACGTTTTGACATAGCGCTTATCCAAGTCTGAATTTAGGGGGGGAGGGGAGGCGGAAAGACAGGAACATTCCTTCGGCTAAAGGGCCCCTGTCTGATAAGGCTGAGCCATACCAACCACTACTACAGCCACTGGCACACGGCATGGTCCGGTAAAGCGAAGTAGTACAAAGTACGTCCATTATACTACCCCCATTAGTAGGGTAGGATTGCCTGCAGAAACGCGGCCCCAACGTCGCCTAATTAGCTGCTCAACTTGAGCAAATGCTTCATCCAGATTCTGGCGACATCGTTTGTGGGTCTTTGGCGTCCCGACCGGTCTTTCAAGTTCATAAACTGTCATCATCCGTAACGCAGCATGGCTAATTTCTGCCGATTCCAGTAAGGAAACCGGGAGTAGGGCAGGGCCAAACGCTTGCTCCATGACTTTTTGCACCATTGAATGGCTAGGGTCATTGGCATCAAACTTCGAACACATCAGGCGCACAAAATCATAATCAACTTCGATGCCGGCACCACTTAATTGCTCTAGGACTTGATCCATCATCGATAAAAACTGGACAGTAGAGCAAAAGTCGGGCGTGGTTGCCGCTAATGGTACCAGAAGCGCATTGGCTGCTTGCATAACCGCCAACGAAATCGTCCCGAGGGCAGGGGGTGGGTCAAGGATCACCACATCGTAGTTCCGCGCTAATTTAGCCAACCCTTCGCGCAGCTTGCGAAACCGGGCAGGTAGCACGCTACCACCACGGGATCCTGCAGCCGCGAGCTCATATTCAACGTCGAACAACTGCAGATTTGAGGGAATGAGATCAACATTAGGCCAGACAGTCCCTTTCACTGCATAGGCCAAATCATCCTCTGTCGGCTCCAATGCCAGATAAGGGTAGAGAGTTTCCTCTTGGCGGATCGCGAAATGGGGATTGAAGCCAAAAAGAGTGGTCGTTGTAGCTTGACTGTCACAATCCACAACCAACACTCGATAGCCTGCAATACCCAAGTAATGCGCCAAGTGGGTCGTTAGGGTGGACTTTCCAACACCGCCTTTAAAGTTTTGGACTGCGATGATTGCAGGTGGGTCCTGCTCGCGCCTACGTGGGGACGCACCTAAAACCTCGCGCATATTCAATAGTGCCGAAATATCATATCCCAATCTTCGCCCGGTCTCGCTTTCAGGTGCTGGCGGAAGTCGGCCATCCTGCTCAGCCATCCGGATACGATTTGTAGAACAACCCAAAAGTTCAGCCGCTTCGGCTATCCCAAAGCGAACTTGCAAGCCTTTCCTTGCGCCTGGAAGAAAGGCGGTACGCCGGAGCCGTTCAACCATTTCCTCGCCCGCTTGGGCTAATGCGCCGATCCGACTCGCTTCAGAGCCATAGTTATTCTGTACCACGTTTTCATCCTTTCGCAGTCGGCGAAGGTCAATTGAAGGAGTTTCAGCATATCTATGCTATGTTTCGTTCAATCTTGCAATTTTGCTTAACAAATCCTTAAATTTGGTGAGCAAAAAAGACTTCAAACACAAAAGTCCTTGAAAAATCCAAGCCTGAGGGTCCACACCCTATATTATGCACTGCGCCCCTTGGGCTTCGTGGTCGTACCTAACGCACTCCATGCAGGACCTTGCAGGCACCTGAAAAAACTCAAGTTTTAAGAGAGAAAGTTGCAAAACTATCGCCGCGCGCCACACCGTCGCTCAATTCGCGTCATACCGCCGCCTACATTGCATCATACCGCCGCCAATCTAGCGGCACACCGTCGTCACTTTCGCATCATACCGTCGGCAGGTTTGCGCCACATCGTGATCGCAAAAATCGATAGGAGCGTTCGACCACTCGACAAAATGGGTGGGATACTTCGGTACATCATGGGCAACTTGGCACAAAGATGGCGGCTTTAATGGTGGTCCTTCATGATAGGATGAACACCTATTCCCTCGAGCCAATAGCAGCCCAAATGGTCGCGACCATTAGTCCTATTGTCCAGACGCAAATGCCTACGAGGAGGGTGACCGCGTTGTAATCAGCTATACTAGTCACTTCGATTGCTCCCAGTTCCCCTACTTTCATAGCCCATTTCTCGCATGACATGAGTTGAAATATGGCGCATCTCTCCTGACCAAAAGGCGATAAACTGATACTCGACAGACTTTGGTGAGCTCACGCGGGATCCATCTGAGAACCTAACAGATCGCCTGAATGCAGGTCAGCGATTTTTGCCCCCAAAATGATTGCTGGCTCTTGTCTGAGGCGCGGCCTCGCCCTCGAAATCACGCTTCTGAGTGGGGCAGGACTCTTTCAAAACGGGTAGCTTGTGGTAGCGTGCGTTAGGGATCGCCACCCGAAGGGCCGAGACGGCGCAGCTGGCTCGGTGAGCGCCTCTGGCGCGAATAGAGCCCGACCCGGCTTTGACCGGGGACGCCCGCAAGAGCCCATGCGTAAGGCTAGATTTGGCTCAACGCATCTGGATTCTGCGAGCTTTATTGGACGATTCAGAGGCCAGAATGGCCTTGGGACTATTGGAGGATAGATTATTGGCTGAGCAAAAGTGGGTAATTGAGCGACTAGAGCGTGAATTCAATAAGTTCAACGAGCAACTTGCCCAGAGGGATCAAGCAGATTTAGCCTTACCCTTGGCCCCGATTTTACCCCAAAGCATGGCGGCGATCGCACAAAACTTTCCAACGATAGGGGAATTTTCAAGGCAAAAGGGCGAGGAGGTTTTCCAGTCGGAGATCTATCAACGCGTCGGCGGAGCCCGACTTGCGGGCTTGCCCAGATGGCTGCTGGAGCAGGTTCAAAACAAAACCTTTGGCCAGAGTATCTACAAGTTAAGACGCGGAAACGAGCCTGGCGAATGGCGGCCCAGAGACATGGAGTTTGCGTGGCACAGAGCCTGCGACGAGATTTTAAAAGAAGACGGCGTTCATAAATGGCTCGATGTACCGGTTCGTGCTTTTCGGATGAGTGAGCGGGCCAACAGGGCGTTTCAGGGGCATATCGAAGGCTTGATTACGCTGAGACAGATCCTTGGGATTTCCTACAGAGATCTGAAGAATGGAAGGGCAGTGGGGGCAGGCTGTCGAGGGGAGTTTTTGGAAGTTGTTCAGGCGTGCCGGGAAGTTTCACACCAGGCAAATGATTTTTGCCAGTGGCGTCATCCTTTAGTGCGGCCTGTATCGACGCACGTGGCGGTCATACAGGCGGTTTTGATGCGCCGGGAATATTGGGTACGCCAAACAATGTTCCGCAATCACATAGAGACGCTGTTTGAGTGGACATGTCGGGATCTTCAACACAATCACGGTCACTGGATCTACCAGCTCGAGCTGGTAAACGCTGCTAAGGAATTCAAACCCCTGTTTGACTTCTCGGACTTGTTTGAAGCAACCGGCAATCTCGGCGAGCTGACGCGCCAGAGCAATTATCAGGATAAGAAATTTGAGGGGGTTGGCCCTGCAGCTTTGCTTGATCTTACCGAGTTTTTGATCTGGTGCCGGGATACGCGCCAGCCGAGTACGGTAGCCTGCGCGGCCTAAAGCCTTCAGATAGGACGGGCGAGGGCTTCAAAACGTGGATGGCTATCGACAAGATCGGGCGCCCAGAGGAACCAGGTGCAATCCATGGCGGGATTTCGGCGCCCTCTAAAATCAAGACGAAATGACACGGGCAGAGTGTGAGTGGGCCGCGTTAGAGGGTTGCCACTCAGTTTCACGCCCGCGCGATTATGGAAGAATTGGGCTTTGAGCAGGAGCGCCATGAAGCGCGGTTGGTGCACAAGGAGACTATGCTCAATGAAGGCGGACGCCTGATCCCAAGGGGGATTGGTGATGATGGCGAGGGGCGAGAAGGGGGCCTCGGCCGCCGACGACGCCAGATAATCCGAGACGACATGATCGCCGCGATCGATCAGATCGTTTTCAAAGACCTCGCAGCCGTGGGCACGCAGGACGTTGGTGATATGATGATTTCCACAAGCGATTTCCCAGACCTGAGTGGGCAGGGCAGGGCCTAGCCAATTAACGAGCGCCAAGGTGGCCAGAGGCGGGGTTTCATAGAGATCATGATCGCTTCGGCCTTGGCTTGGATTGCCGCCGGCCATCGCGGCTCCGAGATGGGTTTCAGACATAGACTTGCTCCACACGAATGACGCCAACTAGTACAGCCTAATCCTTGGGATTCATGCCCAGTAACACCCCTTTCGGCGATTGAGACATTTTTCTTCGAAATCGCTTTAGCCGATGCTTTCAAAATCCACGGTTGATAGATATTTGGCCGTTTTGAGCGGCTGGCATTGCGGGTGGTTCTTTTTGTGAGTCGATCTTGTGTTGATGACTGCAATTGTCAGCATGTTATACAATCGGTTTTCATTTTAGCCGGAGCCGAAAAGATGCGGATTAAAGGGTTGGATAAACTTAAGCGATCGCTGGAGGACCTGGCAAGGGCTCTGTCCTCCTTAGACGGTGAGCTAGGTAAAGTGAGCTTTGACCCAAACGACCCGCAAAGCATAGAGTTAGCAATTCAGAATATGGAATCACTTGTTGATGAGCGTGTAGGCAGCTTTGGAAACAATGAAGCAGTTCAGAATCTTGTGGACACCTTCAAGGAAGCTAATCGTAGGGCCATCCTGGATTTCGCAGCTGAAGCACGCACGAATTTGGACGTCGAAGAGTGAGCATCGAGGCGGCGCTACGCGCGATAAAAGACGCGGTTCTTGATCTTCAAGCTGCTGATTACAACACTTATCAAAGACCTTTGGAACGCCTCTCTCTGGCTTTGGATAGGCCAGAACTGAGGGAAGTCGTTACTAAGCTACGGGCTGGCGCAGATTTTGAAGCCTTTTTGGCCGCGGCGGACCGCAACGAAGGTAGCCTGGGCAGCGGCCAGTTGAAGTGGCCGTCTGATGTCGAGCAGGAATTTGGCTTAGTTGTGCATTTGATAGATCGTGCGGCTCAAGATCCAAATTGGTTCCTCGATTTCGCGCATACATTTTTCTATAGTGGGCGAAAGATTGTTGGTGACATCAGAGCGATTACGAAGGCTGTCATTGTCCCGTTTAATCGCGACTTTGCTGCATACATTGAGGATTTAGCCCCGGTGATAGTAAGGTTGGATGAAAGCGGAGCCACTTCCATCGAGAATGATAAGGAAGAATTGCTCATGGCTCTTTTTAGGTTGAGTGGAGCTGATTTTCGGCGTGCTTCTGTCCACAGTGCCCATAGAAAGCTTTTGCCCGAGTGGGATGAAAATCGCCGTGATCGGGCAATGCAAGGCTTGTTAGATGCTGGCGACATTGTGAATGTAAGAGGGGCTACTTGTTATGTCGACATTTCGTCTGCTGCGCGAAGGCGCTTGGAGTACAAAGAAGCTAATTCTCAGAGTGGACCTGTCTTTAACATTGGCAATTTGACCAATTCGCCGCTGCAGGTGGTCGGTTCAGGAGGCCATGCAACGCAATCAACCACTTATTCAAATCAGAACCTCAGAGAACTTGTAACATTTTACCGCTCTAATATCGACGAACTCCAGCTTGATGGAAATTCGAGACGAAAGGCGGATGTTCAAATTGCCACGATCGAGGCCCAGTTGATGGATGAGCCAGATCCGACGATTATCAAGGCCGCCGGCAAGTCTTTGAAAACAATATTTGAGGGCGCTATTGGTGGCGCTTTGGGAACCGCGATCTCTACTGCACCAATGTGGACTTCCCTCTTCGCGGGCTTCTAATCAGTTATTGGTCGATTTCCTTTAAGAGGTTCAGAGACTACGCTTATTGTGGTTGACCGCCAGTTTGCGTGATTTATCACGCACGCAAACTGCGGCTTCGTTAAGAATGTTAGATTCATGTTAGAGAGTTAGCGGCGCTTAAAAGTCAGCATTATTTCAACTGTTTCAACTTGTTAAGCGAATGTGTTAGTGTGCGATATACCGATAAAGCGTGTGTGATCTACCGATCATAATGTGGGCGTTATACCGATATTTTGTGGGCGTTCTACCGATAAGAATGTGCGCGATATACCGTACAGGATTGCGCATTCTCACTTATTGTCGTGTGCGATATACCGTATCAGGGATGTATAATTTTCGTCTTTCTGACGAGATCGAGCCTCAGTTGATGCCATTGTGGGGCAGGGGGCCATTAGGTGCCTTTTTGGGGTCGTTAGTTGGAAGCAAAGGCGATAGTTATAGGCACATTGCGTGTGCGATATACCGATAAGAAAAAGGGCGTTTTCCTCGAACCTAGTCTTCGTTGTCTGCCTTAGCTTTTCGTGCCCTTTTCGGCTTGCCTATGCCAATTGGTTTACCGTCGCCTTGGTGCGAGGTCTCGAATTTCGGGGTAACGACCACCAAAATTCTGTCGTTTTTAAGATCGCTCATATCGATCCCTTGTTCTGCCATCGCAGCTTCAAGTTCGCCGTTTGGATCGCGCGTCATCGTGAAGGTGTAATCTGGGACACCGTCTTTGGCGATTATTGCCTTCAGGTCTCGCTTGAAGAAGCGCAGATCTTGAGCTGTTCCAACCTTTTCGGCCAAACGAACTAGGCCAATGCTCCAATTGGGCTGTCGGCCGCAATGTTTGCGGGCGAGTTGATAGAGGCGCCTTGCCAAGCCACTATGAAGGCGAAAATACTGAGGATTGATCGAAAGAACTCGCCGATCTTGCACAATCGCGCGGTACATCCAGTCACAGAGTTCGACTTCAACGCCTCTCATTCGGCGTGTGCCATCTGGTCGAGTATCTTCGATGACCCGCCAAGCCGAGATCCAAGTAAAGCCGCGTCTTTCTGTTGAGTCGCCTGCAGCGATCGTAGTTTTGACTGAGGTCGTGTTTAGCCTCTCTAAGGCATCTAGAAATAGGGTGTAGGCCTGAAGTCCTTTGCCACGACCAGTCAATTTGAGAAAGTCGTGAGCGGCAAACCGAATTTTGCGGTCCAGAGGCAGGCCACGTCCAAGCCGGTCGTTTAGGATGCTGGCGCAATAAATTAGAACGTCTCGATCCCATATTGTCGCAATCCCACGAGGTCCAGGGCTGACTTGGATCGAAATCGCACCGTGATCATAGATCATCGGCTCGCGCTGTGGGCGTTTGGTGAGACTAAAGAAGGGATGCTCGAGTGTGGCTTGCTCGTCGCGGAGAGGTGCATCGATCATGCTGTCCAAGAACAGGTCGATTTGCTCTGAGGCAGCCATGCTTTGTGTCCGATCTACCGAATCGTCGTTAGGGCTAGTGTGTGCGATATACCGTGCCCGTGTGCGATATACCGTGTCAACCGATTCTGCCGTATAGTTCACACAGATCAAAGGTATCGTTGGCCGCCACTTGATAGGCTATGCCAATTCGTGTTGGCGCCCGGGCCCGCTCTTTCAGCCATTGGCTGATTAGTTTCAAGCCTCTTTCTTTGGACGATACGATCAGCTCCTGATATTGTCCTTGGGTCCCAATTCGACCCCAATAGCGCCGTAAGACCCATGCGCCAAATAAGTCTTGCCCGAATTCAATTGCATATGCGCGGGCAATGTTTTGGTCGTTATCAATCGCTTGCAAGTCGACGATGCACGACATCATTGGGAGGGTGTCCTTTGTCTTTTGAATGCTCGAATTTCAAGGTGATCGTTGCACGATACTACGTCTGTTTCGGACGCAGACTCTGCTTTTTCGGGCACGCGATAGAGCTTTTACGACTGCCTGAGAATCAGATTGTCGTGATTGTCGAAAAATAGCTTGCAATAGTAACGTACCTATAATATTTATGGGTTATGAGTGATCCATTGCCAATGCGGCTGAACGACGCAAATGCAAGACGGCTGTTGCGAGAAATCGCGCAAGATAGCTCTAATGTGATCTTTACGGCACACGCTCGTAAGCGAATGAAAGAGAGAAAAATTACCAGCATGCAGGTTTTGGCTTGCTTGCAGGGGGGTGTCGTAACCGAGCCTGTGGCTTTGGACATTCACCAGTGCTGGAAACTGACCCTGACGCACCGCGTTGCGGGCAACAACATGGAGGTAGCGGTGGCGATAGATTTGCCGAAAAGAGCAATCATCATCACCGTGATTTAGGAGAAATATATGTATCATTATCAAGAGTGCGGGCTGCGGAATGTGTGGCTCGTAAACGGCTATGATATGCACACAACGCCGTACGGCGATGGTGTCTCAATACATGATATTGAGGGCCTACATCGTGCGATTGCTCGTGGCCTGGTCAATAAAGCGGCTAAGCTGACTGGCTCTGAGCTGCGCTTTTTGCGCAAGGAAATGGGTCTCAGCCAGGCTAAGCTGGCCTTGATACTTGGCAATGAGGATCAAACCGTTGCTCTGTGGGAAAAGCGAGGCACCCAACCCAAAATAGCTGATCGCTTTGTTCGTGCGCTTTATCGTGAGTTTGACGAAGGAAATGCGCACATTAGGGATATGATTGATTTGCTTGTGGATGCTGATCGCGAAGAACGAGAAGAGCGGATAAACTTTGTTCAGGGCAGTCAGGGTTGGAAGGTGGCCGCTTAAGCCCCTATCAGTGCCAAAAGTTCTGACGGCTGACCCCAATTCCCCCCCAATGGCGTCTTACTATCTATGTGCTGTACAAATCCTGCCTCGCGTACGCGCGCGCTTTATTTCGGTCGCCGTCGTTGGCCTGTAGGGAGACTATGTACAACTTTATCTGGAGTCCATCCTCTGCCCTCTGGGCGTTCAAACCTGGGCCGATGATTACACAGGCCTATGTATGTTTTGGGCGCAGGGTAGGATTTCTAGAAAATATCGTGTTGTTTCGCCTCTCTGGTCCGTCCTGCCGTAATCGTGCGAAAAAGATGGATTGTTCTCCGCAAATTTGAGCCTTGAAAAAACACCATTATGGTGGTATCGGGATTAATGTCTGAGAAGCGTAAGCCCACTTATGACATTGAAGCGGTCAAAGCTACGTTTTCGGCGGTTGATCGTCTAAACGTCACCGGTTCAGCGCTTAGAGGAGCTACATTACTTGGTTTTGTCAGAGCAGACATGGTTGCTATTATTCAGACGATTGAACGGCGTCACTTTTATAAGTCTATGACTTCACATCGCGATCATAGAGTATGGCAAGATGTGTATCATGTTCCGTCCCGTGAGGGGACATTGTACGTCAAGTTTACGGCTGATGCTGTGGCCGAGTTTTTGCTTTTGTCGTTCAAGGAGAAGGTCGATGAGTAACCCTACCTGTCCCGAAACGGGCTCTGTTATGTATCGTGACGTTCGGCCGATGACGATTATGTATAAGGGCCAACAAGTCGAGATACAGATGCCTGGCTGGTATTGTGATGAAAGTGACGAAAGTATTCATACCGGTGAGGATCTGAAGGTCTCAGACCGTGCTCTCAATAGGTTAAAGGCCGAAGTAGAAAATTTGTTAGTGCCCGAGAACGTGCGCCGTATCAGAAAGCGCTTGCGATTAACTCAAAAGGATGCTGGCCGATTAATTGGTGGTGGGCCTAACGCCTTTCAAAAATATGAGAGCGGTGAGGTTCTAGTCAGCCATGGGGTTACAAGTGCGCTATTGTTGCTTGAACGGGACCCGTCTGGGCTCACAGTTTTAAAAAAGCAGAAGCAGCGTGAGAACGCCGCATAGAGCAAGTTCTTTGGAATATCATCCACGGCCTCATCGATTTGGTATTTGATTTCTGTCGCTGCAGGAATGTTCATAAATTGACTAGGTGACAGTGCTATGGGGGCCTTCGTGCCCATAGGTGCCCATGATAAACTGCCCCCTGCCAATTGGAATTAATTGATTAAAATACGCGTCGAAGGTTGAGACTTGCAGATTTCTCTTGGCTTCCAATTGACCGCTCATAAGGTGTTCTAGCGCGCCAGGCCGCATTGGCTCGGACTGCTGAGGGAATTTGGCGCATCGCACAACTTGATGAAGGCTGAAGCTTATTTTGCTGCCAAGAATGTCGCCGATCTAGTCGGCATTAGGCGTGGCTTCGACGGTGATGGTAACTCATGTCTAGGCATACTAAAGGAGGCGGGTAATTATCTAGGATTAAAACAAAAGTTGATGTCCAAGTTTCTGCAGAGTCGGGCCTTTGAAATAATGCCTCTTTAGGTCAACATGAAACACATGGCACACGAACACAAAGACCCTGCCGCGCTTTTGACCCGCCTTCGCCGCATTGAAGGGCAGGTGCGAGGTATCCAGAAAATGTTGGAGGAGGACCGCGACTGTATGGATGTGGTAACTCAAATCCAAGCTGCACGTGCGGCTCTTGCAAAGGTGGAAACCGAAGTCTTGCGAAGGCACATGGAAAGTTGCATTGAGGGCGCGATTTCGGCTGGCGATGCCGATGCGCAACGAAAGCTCGTTACCGAGTTAATGACGGCCCTTACCAAATCAATTTAAGCTCTTGGTTATTCTATCTTGACACATACCCCCTGCTGGTATATGCATCGGCTAATGAAGGTAATTCACGCGTTCTTGGCTGGCCTCTTGTTAGTGAGTTTGGTTTTTATGCCACTCGCTGCGAGCGCAGTTTATTTGCCAAACGCGTGCGAAGAGATGCGCCCATGTGCTAGTGTTCAAACTGATCAAGCAAAGCTTGCTGTGGTTAACCTAGACCAATGCGATACAGTATCCGATTCCAAGCAAAAGAAATCACAAGAGGGCCATTGTGGTGCGTGTTGTCTGTCGCACACGGGCGTGAATATTGCTGAGAGTGACCAGTTCCTAACTAACATCGAAAACTGGGCAGTTTTGACAACGCCGCAAGCTGATGCGCCGATGGTTGTTACAACCAGAATTTACGGCCTGAAACGACCGCCGCGAGCCTGATCCATCCGACTATTGCCTGGCTGACATCCTGTCTGCTGGGTCCACGGATTGTGATCAGGAGACCTCTTCTATGAATTCCCTAAATTGTGTGCGTCGATGGCCTCGAGCTATTTTTGCACCTCTGTCTGTCGCCTTGGTGGCGCTGACGCCCCTTGCCGTGACGGGCACCGCTCAAGCGCAAGAAATGACAAGCACGGCCGAAACGTTGCAAACGCGCTGGTCGACGCTTCTCGATGCGGCCATTGAACGTCGCGCGGCGGATGCGGGAGCCGTCGCGCAGCGCGGAACAGCTGATGCACGTCGTGCCCTTGCAGCGCAGAGGTTTGCTGGCCCTCTAGAAGCCGATGTAAGTGTGCGCCAAGATCAAATCGGATCGGGCACGGGCTATCAAGAAGTCGAAGGCGGGATCAGCGCCCCCCTCTGGCGACGGGGGGAACGCGCGGCGCTACGCGGGGAGGCCGATGCGTTGGCAGCCCGTGCTGAGGCCGAACTTGCGCTTGTGCGCCTCGAATTAGCTGGTGAATTGCGCACAGCTTGGTGGGCACTAGCCAGTGCGGTCGCAGATGTGAGGGTTGCCCGCGAGCAAGTTGAATTTGCCCAAGCCTTGGTTGCCAATACCAAACGCCTAGAAGCAGCAGGCGAGCAGGCGCGACTTGATCTTCTACAAGCCGAGGCCGCACTGGCATTAAGCGAACATGAATTGGCGCAAGCCATTGGGCGCGAGGGGCAAGCCCGTGCTGAGGTGGTTGGACTGGTTGGATTTGCCCCAGCCCAGTTGGCTGCAGAGACTGTGCGCGCTGCGCAGATCGATGACCATCCTCTCGTGCGGGTAGCCTTGGCGGAAGCCGATCAGCTTGCTCGTCAATCACGACTTGCCCGTCTCAAAGCTCAGCCTGCTTGGCGTGTCGGACTCGATCTACGCTCCGAGCGCGACGGGCGCGACATAGATGCCCGGACCTCGACTGGCGTGCGCCTTTCGCGGGCACTCGGGCGCGACCCGTCGGCGGGTACGGAGGCTGCAAGCCTTGAAGCGCAAGGAATTGCGGTGCTCAAAAAGGCCGCGGCAATCCGTCTCTCGCTTGAAACCGCGCAAGCCCAATCGGTTGCTAGCCTTGCCGCCGCGCGCGCGGGCTTAAAGGCACAAGAAGTGCGTCTGGCTATCAGCATTGAAGCACTTACGCTTACCGAGCGCGGCTGGCGCGAGGGCGAACTTCCGTTCCTAGAACTTTTGCGCGCCCGGGCTGCGACTTCAGAAGCTGCCCGCGCGGCGGTCCAAGCTCGTGTGGCTGTAGATGCCGCAATCTCCTCTTTCAATCAGGCGCAAGGCCTGCTCCTTCAGGACCAAACATCATGATCAACCCAAGAACCCTCAAGAAGCGCTTTTGTGCATTTGGACTGCTGGTGGCAATGGCCATGCCCGTTTCGCTGCGGGCTGGACCCGGCCATGACCATGGTACAGAAGCGGCCGAAGCTACGGTTGCGGCACCCGCGTCACCGCGCTTTGAAGCGGTATCAGACCGGTTTGAAGTAGTCGGACGCCTTGACGGGGAGAACCTGCGCCTTTGGGTCGATGATTGGGCGACCAATGCGCCCATCGAAAATGCGTCGGTAAATGTAACGATTGGGCCTCGTAAAGCTCTCGCAAAAGCTGAAGCCAACGGCACCTATGTGCTTCCTTTCCCAGAGCATGACACGCCAGGCACCTATCCTGTGACAATCTCATTGCGTGGCGTGGGTGAGCCTGCGCTTTTGGGCGGATCGTTGGTAGTCGATGAAAGTGCAGTTCACGCTCATGCTGAAGAAGGCCTACCGCTTGGCCTGATGTTCGGTGGTTTAGCCCTTCTTTTAGGGGTTGCGGGCGGTGCTTTACTCTTGGTGCGCCGCAAACGAACCGGGCTGGCTCTTATCGCCTTTGGATTGTTGGCTGGCAGTTGGACCTTGGCGACTGGAACGCCGAGCGAAGTCGCAGCTGGACCTGGTCATGGTGATGAAGGCCATGCCGACGTAGCAGGTGGTGTCCCTGACAATCAAGCCAAGCGTTTAGCAGATGGCGATATCGTCGCGCCCAAACCGATGCAGCGCTTGATTGGGCTCAGAACAATTCTGGCAGGCAATTCGGCAGAGGGCTCGGCCTTGCAATTGAATGGGGTCGTCATTGCTGACCCAAATGCATCTGGTGTCGTCCAAGCCAGCTCTATTGGCCGGGTCTCGGGCCAATTGCCAGCACTTGGCCAACGGGTCGTAAAAGGACAAGTGTTGGCACTTGTCAGCCCCGCTCTAGATGCGGACGTATCCGTGATTACCGCGCGCGGCGCGGCTGAAACGGCGCTCGCCGAAGCAGAGCTCTCCGCAAGCTCAAGCGGGTTTGCAGCTGAGGCAGCCGAACTCACACAAGCACGTAGCCGCTTAGACAGATTGGCCCGGCTTGAAGGGGTTGTACCAAACCGCGAGATTGCTGAAGCCAGAACAGCGGTAGACGCCGCTGCGGCGCGACTAAATCTCGCAAAAGCCCAAGCAGCCGGCCGTCTGCGTGCTGCACGCACAGAAGCGAGCCGTCTACGCCAAGCAGGCTCAAGCGCCGAGGTCCTTCGCGCGCCTGTCTCCGGCGTAATTAGCGCTGTTTCAGTATCACAAGGCCAGGTGATCAATCCCGGCCAAACCGTTTTCACCATCACCAACCCAGACCAATTGCTCGTGGAGGCGCGTGCACCATCAGGCAAGTCTATTCCCTTGGCGGCAACAGGCTCCGCCCGCACCAGTGACGGACGAAGTCTTCTGCTCCTCCGCCAAGGCGAAGGCTTGGCGATGGTCGATGGTGCTGCTCCGCTCCGCTTCAGAATAGATGGCCCAAGCAATCTGCGGGTGGGTGAGCCTGTGATGGTGTTCATAGCAGGAAGCGAACAAACCGCAGGTGTGGCTCTGCCGCGTGATGCTGTGGTGAAGGGTACGAATGGCCAGACCATGGTCTTTTTGAAACAAGCCGCAGAGCAGTTTCAGCCAACCCCGGTTACGGTGACTGACTTGGATGCAGACCGGGTCGTCGCCACATCCGGCATAAAGGCCGGCACACGCGTTGCGACCACGGGCGCGCCACTGCTTGAACAGGTGCGGTGAGCCATGTTTGATTTCCTTGTCGCTACCTCACTCCGCAATCGCGTGCTGGTGCTGTTCGCATCGCTCGCACTTATCCTATTTGGCATCCTCGCCACCATGCGACTGCCGGTCGACGTCTTGCCCGATCTCAACAAGCCAACGGTTACGATTATGACCGAAGCAGGCGGGATGGCCCCGCCCGAAGTCGAAGCCCAAATTACCCAGCCACTGGAGAACGCTATGAGTGGCATTCCAGGTGTGTCTCGCGTGAGATCGGTGACCGGTGTTGGCCTCTCGATGGTTTATGTTGAGTTTGGCTGGGATGCAGAAATTTTCCGGGCGCGCCAGCAGGTTTCCGAGCGGCTTGCCTTAGCAAAAGAAACAATGGCGGATCTCGATCATGCCCCGCAAATGGGCCCGGTTACCTCCATCATGGGCGAGATTTTGCTGGTAGCCATTCCTTATGGCGACGCTGACCCCATGGCCGCTCGCGAAGTGGCAGACTTCCAGATCCGACCACGCTTACTGACCATTCCAGGTGTCGCCCAAGTGATCCCAATTGGCGGGCAAGTGCGACAATTCCGTATTTCGCCTAACGCAGCCCGTATGGGTCAATTGGGTGTCAGTTTGGATGCGATCGAACGCGCCGCGCAGGGTTTTGCCTCAAATGCAGGTGGCGGCTTTATTGATCAGGGCGGGCGCGAATTTGTCGTGCGCGCATTATCGCGTACCACACGGGTTGAGGACCTCGGCTCCATTGCGGTTACTACGCGCAGTGGCGGGGTGGTTCGACTGGACCAAGTGGCTGAAGTTGAGTTTGCGGCGCGGTTCCGGAGGGGTGATGCGGGCTTTGCTGGCAAGCCTGCCGTTATCATCGGCATTCAAAAGCAACCAGGTGCCGATACCGTGGTCGTCACCAAGAGCGTCGAGGCGGCGCTGACTGAGTTAAACAAGACCCTGCCCAAGGGGGTGACCGCAACACAGGTTCAAATGCGTCAGGCGGACTTCATCGAAGCCTCGTTGGGTACTTTGCAGAAGGTGATCATTGAAGCCGGTCTCGTGGTTGCGGTGATCTTGTTTTTATTCCTACTCAATGTTCGCACAACAGCGATCAGTCTAGCGGCGCTGCCGATGTCGATCCTGATCACGGCCTTGGTGTTTTCTGCCTTCGGGCTGTCTATCAACACCATGACCTTGGGGGGCTTAGCCATCGCGGTCGGTGAACTGGTTGATGATGCCGTCGTGGGGGTAGAAAATGTCTACCGGCGCCTCAAAGAAAACCGCGCCCTGCCACAACCTTTACCAACAATGACCGTTATCGCGCGTGCTACGGGGGAGGTCCGCTCGGGCATTGTTTATGCGACGATCATCATCATTCTGGTGTTTTTGCCTTTATTCTTCTTGTCGGGAATTGAGGGGCGGCTGTTTCAACCCTTGGGCATGGCATATGTGGTTTCGATCCTTGCGAGCTTGCTGGTGTCGATCACACTTACACCCGTTTTGTGCTACTATTTGTTGCCAAAAGTGAAGGCGTTGCCTGCGGAGCATGATAGCTGGCTGGTTGTGCGTCTAAAGCGTGCCAATCAAAGCCTGCTCGAATGGGGGTTCCAGCATGTAAGGCCTATCCTAGTTGGGGCGACATTGGCCGGGCTTGTTGCCATTGGCGGCGCATTGATGTTGCCGCGTGCTTTCCTGCCAACCTTCAATGAGAACACCCTTCTTGTTGGTTTGACCTTACAGCCCGGCATTAGCCTTGCCGATAGTGCCCGCATGGGTGCAACGGCAGAGCGACTGATCAAGGAAATCGATGGGGTGAAAAGTGTTAGTCGCAGGACGGGCCGGGCTGAGTTGGATGAGCATACAGATGGCATTCATTCTAATGAAATTGACGTTCGCTTGAACCCTGGGCTATCAGCCAAAGAACGTGATGAAGTTGCAGCCAGAATCCGTAAAGCGCTTGCACCCTTGCCGGGAAGCTTTGGCGTGGGTGGGCCGTTGGCACACCGGATTGATCATATGCTGTCCGGCGTCAACGCGCCCATCGCGGTCAAAGTCTATGGCGAAGACATGGATGCAGCCCGCAATGCCGCAGACGCCTTGCAGGCGCGGATGGTTGGCATTGAAGGCTTGGTTGATGTCCGGGTCGAGAAGATCGTGCGTGTGCCGCAGCTTGAAGTGATCGTCGATTATCAACGCGCTGCCCTTTATGGGGCCAACCCCGCTGAAGTGACGCGCGCTGTAGAAGCTTTGTCGGGCGGTCAAACGGTCTCTAGGATCATTGATGGGGTACGCCGTTTTGACGTTGTGATCCGCTTGCCAGAAGGTGCTCGCACAACCCAAGCCTTGTCAGAGCTTTTGATCGAGACGCCGAGCGGGGCAATTCCGCTCTCCCAAATCGCGACGGTGCGTGAAACCGATGGTCCGAACCAGATCAATCGGGAAAACGGCAAGCGGCGGATCGTCGTGCAAGCCAATCTGGCACCAGGTGCGAATCTTTCGGCAATAACAAAAGAGATCCGTGCCACAATGGAGGCTGTGCCTGCGCCAACGGGTGGCTTTTACGCACTTGAAGGGCAGTTTGAGGCACAAGCTGAAGCCACCGCGACCATCGGGGGGCTGACACTGGTGTCCTTCACCCTCATCTTCGCCTTGTTATACAGCCGATACCGGTCGATCGCGCTGGCCATGATTGTGATGGGGGGTGTGCCAATGGCGATGATCGGCTCGGTCATCGCGCTTTGGCTCTTTGGCCTACCGCTCTCTGTTGCAAGTCTCATCGGCTTTGTTGCGCTAACCGGGATTGCCGCGCGCAATGGCATCCTCAAGATTAGCCATTATCTCAATCTGGTTGTCTATGAGGGCGAGACATTTGGCGATGCCATGATAATCCGCGGCACGTTAGAGCGCCTGACGCCTGTTCTCATGACGGCCCTATCCGCAGGCCTCGCTCTCATCCCGCTTATAATTGGGGCAGGCGAACCCGGAAAAGAGATCTTGCATCCTGTAGCAGTAACCATCTTCGGGGGGCTTATTTCTGCAACCCTGCTGGATGCGCTTGTCACACCGATTTTGTTCAAATTGTTCGGGCAAAAGCCACTCGAACAATTGGTCTTGGCCCAAAAAGATGGGCAATTAAAGGAGGCGTTCTAATGAAACAGACAGTAAAACTAACCGCTGGAATCTGTGCTTTGGCCTTGCTGGCTGCTTGTGGCGGCGGCGGGGCAGACAAAGCTGAGTCCAAGTCTGATGTCTCTGCGACAGCGAGCTCTGTAAGTGAAACCAAGGGTCAGCCAACCATGTCTGTTGCGGCGGCTGCGACCCCTGTACCGGGCCAGGCAGTTCGCCTAACTTTGACCCTAACAGGCGCGGATGGCAAACCCCTCGGCCCCGATGACATCGCAACTCAGCACGAGCACAAGGTCCATGTCATGATCGTGGATAGCGCGCTGGAGGATTACACCCATGTCCATGGTGAGCCAGGCGCGCAGCCCGGACAGTGGACGGTCAGCTTTACCCCGAAATATCCCCGTCAATATCGCGTTTGGGCGGACTTTAAGCCCGCAGGCAAAGAGCAAGACGGGCACGCTCATGACCATGGCAAAAGTGACCATGGTGATGAAGGTCACAGTCATGACAAAGCAGGCCATGATCATGGTGAAGGAAGCCATGGCCAAGAAGATGCAGACGCCCATAACCTTACGCCTTCCGTCACCCTAAACGTGGGCGCAGACAAAGGTCCCGAGGTTGCAGCGACCCAAACACTTTCCACCAAGGTCGACGGCTATACCCTGACCCTGTCGCTTGGCGGCGCGCTCACGGCTGACGCACACACGCCAGCTACGCTGACAGTTGCCGATGGAACCGGGGCTCCGCTTGACTCGTTAGAACCGCTTATGGGGGCCTATGCCCATTTGGTTGGCTTCTCGGCCGATGGCACGACGATGGTGCATGGTCATCCTGAGGGTGCAGAACCAAAGGATGCGACGGCACGCGGCGGGCCTGCATTAGCTTTTGAATTGCACCCAAGCGTAGCCGGACCGCACCGAGTATTCGTGCAAGTAAAGATCGGCGGCAAGGTAATCACTGCGCCGTTTACGTTGGTGGTGGCAGACTGACATGGATTTACCGACGTCGATAACAACAGCCCTATTGTACGCCTATTTGGTTGGGTTTGTATTGCTTAGCAGACAAGCGAAAGAGTCTGCTGGACGCAATATTGACTCCTTCGCTAAGCCGGAGGGTACCCAAATTTGGACGGCACTCTTGTTCAAGATTGGATTTGTCGGCGCTGCCGCTTGGGGTCTATTCCGAGCAACTTTTCCAACTTGGGTGCCTCAATGGCCACCTATGTTCGATTGGCTTGTTTGGCCGGGATTCGTTGCTGTCTTCGTCGGGGCTTGCGTGGCTCTCGGGGCGCAATCGCAAATGGCGGGATCTTGGCGGATTGGTGCTGTAGAGGGCACTCTTGGAACACTCGTGACGCGGGGCTTTTTCGCCTTTTCGCGAAATCCGGTGTTCGTTGGCCAGCTGGCCCTTTTTGCCGGGCTTGCCCTTGTCAAACCTGATTTCGTCCAAGTGATCCTTTCGGCCTGTGTTTGGATTGCTGCTGTCTGGCAAGTCCGCATTGAAGAACCGATTTTGGCCAAAAGTCTTGGGCAAGGCTACCGCGACTATGCTGCCCGAACCCCGCGCTGGCTGGGCTTTTCAAAGGAATGAAATAGTGGGTCACGATCATGGCGACCATCAAGACAGCGGCCACAATCATGGTGCCCATGCCCATGTGCACGGTCCTTCCAGCTATGATGGGGCTTTCGCGCTTGGAATTAGTCTCAATGTCAGCTTTGTTCTGGTTGAGCTTGGAGTGGGGTGGTCAATCAATTCCCTCGCGCTCATCGCAGATGCGGGCCATAATGCAACCGATGTGCTAGGTCTCTTGCTTGCTTGGGGTGCAACGGCACTCGGGCGACTTCAGCCCCGAGGGCGGTTTACATTTGGATTTGGCCAAGCTTCCATTCTGGCGTCTCTTGCGAACGCCTTACTCATCCTCTTGGCCGCCGGAGTTATCGGTTGGGAGGCGATCCGCCGTTTTGCAAACCCCAGCCCGCCGGATGGCGCTTTGGTTATGGCGGTTGCAGCCGTTGGGGTGGTCATAAATCTTGGTACGGCGTGGTTGTTCTCGCGCGGCCGAAAGTCGGACATCAATATTGAAGGTGCCTTCCTCCATATGCTGTGGGATGGCCTTGTCTCTCTTTCAGTCATCTTGGCGGGTGCTGCCATCTTGCTGACCGGGCAGGCTTGGATTGATCCGGCGATCAGTCTTGTTGTCGTTGCCGTCATGGTTGCAGGGACGTGGCACTTACTTTTGGCCTCATCCAGACTGTCGCTGGGTGCAAGTCCTGCGGGCGTTGACTTGCCTTCTTTAAAGGAGTGGCTTGCAGCGCGCCCAGGCGTGGCGTCGGTGCATGACCTTCACGTTTGGCCCCTATCCACCACACAAGCCGCTTTGTCTGCCCACCTAGTCATGCCCGAAGGTCATCCCGGTGATGTAGTACTTGCCACTCTCGCGCATCAACTCGACGAGAAATACGGCCTCAGCCATGTCACGCTCCAGATCGAACTTGGCGATGGACCCACGTGTTCCCAGCATAGCCATGGACAGGTCATCACTAATGGCAAATAGATGATTTCCTAGCTCAACAAGATTTGAGGCGAGGCGCTAATTTATGAATGTTTCAGCGATACCAACCCATTTCCTTATCTATAGCCTCGCAGCTCTTTCCGAGATTGGGGGCTGCTATGCGGTCTGGGCGGTTCTCCGCAATGGGGCACCAAAGCCTTGGCTTTTGGTCGGTGTTTGCCTGCTTGTGATTTTTGCCTGGCTTTTGACGCTGATCCCCTCAGCCTCGGCAGGACGGGCATTTGCCGCCTATGGCGGCATTTATATTGTGGCCTCACTCGGGGCAATGTGGTTTGTTGAGCGGCACAATGCCCGCTGCTTGGGATATCAGCGGTGGTTTGGTTTGTTTGGCGGGGGCCGCCCTCATCCTTTTTGCGCCGCGGACAGCCTAGGGACAAATCAAATAGGCCTTCCGCTTCCAAACATTGGGACTCTTGGATGACTCATGAATCCCTAAGGTTATCAATGCTTCTTGAATGAAGAGATACTCAACTTTCGCCCTTACTAGGTTTACAAGCAAATTTTAGGTTTTCGGACAACCCTGACCTTAGAGAAAATGACTCGAGGCCTATTTGATCCGCTTCATGACAGGAGTACGCAAAAAAGTGGCGTACTCCTTAGTTGTCTTGCCAATAGTAACGGGAATTGACCTTTAGAATAAACGTCCGCTTTGGCCGCGCAGACTACGCAAACCAGACGTTCCGCTACCGGCCAATGCCCGCCGAAATGCCGTTGGTCACAAGTGCGCCAAGGTTGGCTGTTTGAGTGTCATGACAGGGTGCTCATAACCGGACATTTTGCAATTGTATCACTCCGGTTTCGACGCCAGAAATGCAGGGTATCGCTCCCCTTGAAAGGCGTCGACCGGCAGAGCTTCGGCAATAAGCTCTAGGTCAGTCATACTCAGGGCGAGCGTCGTCGAACCGATATTTTCTTCAAGCCGCTTAAGGGATCTAGTGCCAGGGATGGCGGCCATATGTGGCGCGCGATGCAACACCCAACTTATCGCGACTTGAGCTGAACTCGCACCTTTGCTGGCTGCAATTTTTCCAAGAGCATCCACCAAGGTTAGATTTGCTATTAGAGCGACCTCTTCAAAGCGGGGGAGCACAAAGCGGAAATCTAAACCTATGAGGTCTGCCTTACTTCGGTATGCGCCAGTCAGAAGCCCACGACTGAGGGGCGAGTAAGCAACAAATGCAGCCCCAATCTCACCGCAAAGGTCAATAACTGCTTCGACCTCACCACCCCGTGTTGCCAAGGAATACTCGCTTTGGACCGCAGAAACAGGAAACACTTCATGCGCCCTAAGCAAGCTTTTTGGGCTGACCTCCGACAAACCAACGGCGCGGATTTTACCGGCTTCATGAAGTCGCGATAGCTCTCCCATGCTGTCTTCAATCGGTGTAACGCCATCAAGACGATGCAGGTAGTAGAGGTCAATTGTATCGACTTTCAGGCGGCGCAAGGATGCTTCACAAGCCGCACGAATATAATTTGGCGACGTGTCACGTGACTGCTGGGCTGGTGTCTCACCCCGTACCAGACCGCATTTAGTTGCCAGAATGACTTGAGCGCGGTGGTTCTTGAGATACTGCGAGAGCAATTCTTCATTGCTGCCCCGTCCATACATATCGGCGGTATCGAGCAAATTCGCACCGAGTTCGACGCTGCGAGCCATAACGGACAATGACAACTCATCGTCGGTCGGTCCATAAAACTCCGACATGCCCATGCAGCCGAGCCCGATTGCTGGAAGGTCGAACGCTGCGTGCCTAAGCGCGATACGATTCATTGATCTATCCCCTTTGTGTCATCGATAAGATAGAGGTCTCCACGCTCGACCCCGCCCAATCCAGCTGGAGTGATGTAAAGACGGCCGTCGCGTTCTATTGCTGTACTCAAGGAGGGCATGTCTTTTGGGCCTTGGATACGGAAGGATTGGACCAACATCCCCGTGCTTGTCTCTGTCAGGCGGATGAGACAGTGAAACGGCGTTGGTTTCGGTCGCACGCTCTCTGGCAGCCAAACCAATAATCGTCTAGCCATGGGATTGCCTGCTAGCCTGTCAACCAAGCCATTGCGCGGTGACAACAATGTAAGCCAGTAACGCCCAGACTTATCAGACCGCCTTATATTTCCTGGGAAGCCCGGTAGGTTGCTAGCAACTTCTCCCTCCTTACCGCCATTAAATCCGAACCGACTGACTCGGTAGGCAGAGGATTCCGCAACCAAAACGGCATTGCCATCATGGCTCAGCGCAACTCCATTGGTCATTTCCAAAGCACTTTGTAGAGATTTAGTAGTCTGATCTTCCAAGTTTAGACGAATTAGAAGCCCCGAACCACTATGCTCCAATACTTCCTGATAAAACTCATCCAAGTTGCGCCGTTGCGAGGAGGTGGTCACAAAAAGTGTCCCATCTGGCGTGACGGCAACATCGTTTGTCCATTGAAGCGGCTTACCATTTAAAGAAGAAAGGATCTTCTGCCCTGAAATGGGCTTGGGCGCTATATTGGTCGGAGCCGATGGTGCAAAGGCATAGACGGCACCTCCAACTTCGTCAGTTGCATAGACAGTTCCGTCGCCACCTATGGATAAACCAGTTAACCGCGCACGTGGCACCGTGCCGAACTGAGTGAACAGGCCGGTCTGTGGATCGATGGCGACGACTTTACCAGTGCTCAATGCCGCGTAAAGCTTGCCGTCTTTTCCAAAGTCTAGACCATCGGGTGTGCCAGCTAGCTTGCTGGTCAACAGGCTCGCGTGAAGAACAGGTCCATTCTCACACCTGCTTGGACTCTGCTTTGCGTCAGGTGGTGACCACGATACTGGGTTGATCGGAGCGAATGCAACTAGCCCCCCCAAACCGAGAGCCACCAAGAATACAAACCCCGCTCCAAACTTCAACATGGATCGTAGCATCGTCAACGATCCCCAATCACTGTTGGTCCTAGCCCAATGTCCAACATCAATGCTAAGCGGTCGAAATAGATGCGTTGCTTGATGATCTTCCCCTCGCGGAAATGCAGTAGCACCGCGTAGTCGCCGTTTATCCTGCGGCCGGTCGGCGGAATCGTCATCTCGCCTGTCAGGAATGGGCCAGTATGGGTGCCCGTCATGGTGCTTTCCATCAGGACAAAGTCCTGACCAACAAAGTGACTGCGGACGTGGATGTGTGCATCTGGGAACGCATCAAACCAGACCTGCTCTGCCAGTCGTCGGGCGTCCTTGCCAATCAGGGAAGCACCTGGCGCAACGTAATCAATTTCGTCATCCCAATAGGTCGCAATGCCTTCGATGTCTCGGGCATGAAACGCCCGATCTATTGTTTGCGCGATATCCCAAAGATCGTAGCTCATGTTAGTATCCCTTCTGCGCTTCAGGGGATGTCGATACAAACCCATTGGCCTTAAACCATGCGATCTCATCGCGCAGCGTGTCTTCGATTGGTCGAAACTCAAGACCCAATTCCCGTCTTGACTTGTTATGATCAAACCGAGTTCGCTCTGCTTCCCGAAGCATCAGCTTGACGGTCGCCTGACTTAAAAGAACCGGCTTTTTGCTGACCCTCGCGCCAAGCTCGCTGAAACTGGCGACGATCTGAAGCAGCCAAGTTGGAAGTTTTGCCTTTGGCGCTGGAACGCCGGAAACATGCTCATAGATGGCAAAGAGATCTGCCATCGCCATATGACGGCCTGCCGCAAGATATCGCTCACCCCGCCGACCCCTTGTTGCAGCCGAAATCGCCGCCTCGGCGACATCGCGGGCATCCACGACCGAAAAGGTCCCAGGGGTTATGCCGGGTAGTTTTTGATGCAGGAAATCAAGCGTGACTTGTCCCGCAGACGTCGGGCCCCGATCGCCCGGGCCATGCATCCAGCCAGGTAGGACGAGGCTGGCATGAAAGTCCGGTTTGGATTCTAAAAACGCCAGAACGACCTCATCAGTATCAATTTTGCTACTGTAATAGGGATCCGCATTTTTACGGGCGCGCACCATAGTCTCGTCAATCCACGCCCCTCTTGGCCCGTCAAGGACAGCGATAGAGCTGATGTGAACCATCTTACGAATACCGGCTTTATAGGCTGCCTCCAACAAATTCTTTGTACCAGTAACGTTTGTATCGTGAAGCGCACTGGCGTGATCGCCACCGCCGTAGGAGTCACGAAAATAGGCCGCAGTATGGAACAAGATGTCGCTTCCGGCGAGCTTGTCTGCAAAGCCGGCAGTGTCTGCCATGTCACCGGAAACGATTTCGACCTCAGCAACGTCGCCAAGCTGAAGGCGCGCCTTCTCGGCCGAGCGCACAAGGGCGCGCACGGCAACACCTTTTGCGGCCAGTGAGCGCACTAAATTATTGCCGAGCAAGCCAGTCGCACCAGTTACGAATGCGGTTTGCACATCGATTCTCCATTTAGCATAGCAATTCCTATTCAGATATCATACGCTATTTAAAATGATCTCTTCTCATTTCAAATGTCAAGTGCTATCTGAATTGGATGATGGAAAAGCCAGTAAGAACCCGCCTGACGAGAGGTGAATCACAAGCCCAGACGCGCCTCCGGTTACTAGAGGCTGCTCGTCACGAGGTTGCGCGGCAGGGCGCTAGCGCTTCGGTGCGCGATATCGCTGAGACCGCTGGTTTCACCCAAGGTGCCCTCTACGCGCATTTTGATAGCAAAGAACTGCTTTTGTTAGAGATATTGCGCGAGCATATGAGCTCGGAGATTGAGGCACTTGAAACACTTCTGATCACAAGTAGAGAACAGGCTGGTGGAATTCGAGCCGCCCTAAATCTGTGGCTTGATGCACTGAACTCCGATGAGGATTGGGCGCTTCTGGCTGTCGAGCTTCAAATGCATGCTCGACGAGATGCCAGCTTTGCCCATCACTATGATCAGCTATTTGACGGTCATAATCAGGCACTTGGAAAACTGGTAGAGCGCCTAGCAATCGAAGTTGGGGCTACACTCTCTATGCCAGCAAGAGATATAGCGGCAATTTTGACCGCACTTGCGCATGGCATGGCCATCCAAAGACGACCCACAAAGCGTGGAACACCTGATCCGGCCGGTTCCATGATCAAAGTCGTACTAAACCGGCTTCTAGAACTACCTGACGAGTGAATTGGGAGCCGATTTGCGGTTGGTCGCAAGCCGCACGGTCCAACCAAAACTAGCCGCGCCCCTATTCGGAAAACATCGGCGCGTTGGCGATAAGATCAGTAAAGCCAAGACGGCTGTTCATGAATGCAATTCGGCAACACGGTCGCTGCGCCTCTTCGAGACCTAAGACTGGTACGATTGATGTTTTGAAATTTAGGCGTGGGTGCTTCGTGCAAACTGCGTTGATCTGATCTTGCTCCAGAACATCGAGACCTAATCCGGCAACATCGCCACCTGAGCCTGCCCGAACCATTTCGGCTTCGCGCCCATGCTTTGGATCGACAATCACGTTCAGGTGCAACGTAATTGCATTAGCGGCTAGGGCCGTGCGTCGATCGTTCCATTGATGCTTCGCGCCAAGCTCTTCGGCCATGCGTGCGCCGACGACAGTGAAGCATTGCTCGTCAGACCCCTGAAGTCGGTGTGCATCAGTCAGGCCCATGTCGTGTAACATGATTGCAGTGAAGACTGCCTCGTCGTCGAAGGGTTTTGATCCATCATCGAGAAGTCGCGCCCAGAAATAAGCACGAAGGCTGTGGTTAAACAGGAAGGGCGCACTCGCCGCTTCACACATCGCCATCGCTTCGCGGGCAATGGCGCTGTCAGGCGGTAGGATGTCGTCGACCTCACGGTGCCGGAACTTGACACTTGCCCCCATGCGTTTGCGCGTCGCGGCTCTTGCTTTGACCCCCTGCGCAACTAGTGCCAGCTTGTCGCGCAGTCCAAGCCGACCATGCGTTTGTTCGAGCCATTGCAGAGTACCCAGTTGTTTCATTGCAATCCCCGTCATCCTGCTTGTGCGAACAATGCGCGTACGCGTGCCTCAAGCTCTGGTCCCGCTCCCTCTGGCGATCCGGCGCCGAAAGGTGGGGAGGGATTGTATTCGACGAAAAGCTGGATCTCCTTTGCTACGTCTTCTCCAGCCAATTCTGCAGCCATGGTCAGACCAAAATCAATTCCCGCAGTAACCCCACCCCCCGACAAGCGATTGCGGTCGCGCACGACCCGCTCGGCTACAGGTTCGGCACCAAACATCGGCAATGCCTCGCGGAAGGCCCAGTGACATGCGGAGCGATATCCCGTCAGCAAGCCTGCTGCGCCTAACAACAGTGAGCCGCTGCAAACCGACGTCACATAACGCGCCTGCTCACCTTGTCGCTTTAAAAAGGCCAAGACATCGGTATCGCTCATCAACGGCCGTTGTCCGATGCCACCTGGCACGCAAATGACGTCGAGGTCCGGGCAGTTTGTAAAGTCATCTGTGGGATTGATCGAAAACCCAGCATCTGTTGGCACGGGGTCGCACGTCTTCCAGATCATATGGATCACCGCGCCGGGAACGCGACTGAGGATTTGCGCGGGGCCAGTCGCATCAAGTTGAGTGACGCCTGGGTATATGAGGAACCCAATATGGATAGGTTTGGTCATTGCTGTTCTCCTGCCACATTGATATCAAGAATGTGCTTGGCATAAATGACAATAATCAGCTAAATCATGCCATGATCGAGTTCCGCAGCATTATCTTCGTGACGTATGCCGGTGCAGAATTGCTGGACCTTGCCGGGCCGTCCGCGGTTTTCTCGACCGCCAATCGGGTTGCGGGCAAAACACTTTACAAAATTGTCGTGGCAACTCCCAGAAGCGGCCAAGTCTCGCATAGCTGTGGCATCGCGCTCTCTGCCGTGCCCTTTGGCGAAATTGACTTGGGGGCTCATGACACAGTTCTGATCGTCGGCGCTGACGCGAGGCCCCTAGCAGTTGCAATGGCAGACGCCGAGCTCAGAAGCTTTCTAAGGTCCGCAATCCTCAAAGCCGAACGTTTGGGTTCGATCTGTACAGGGGCCTTTATCCTTGCGGCAGCAGGCCTTCTAGATGGTAAGACCGTTGCGACACATTGGTCTGCCACCGCGCAGCTTGGCGAGATGTTTCCAAGCGTCCATTGTGATGTTGACGCATTATACGTGTCTGACGGACAGCTTTGGACATCAGCGGGTGTGTCAACCGGAATCGATATGGCGCTTGCAATAGTTGGGTCCGATCATGGGTCAGCACTCAAGGCGGAGGTTGCGCGTCAGTTGGTCGTCTATTCACATCGGCCGGGCCATCAATCACAATTTAGCAACTTGCTAGCCGCCCAAGCTAAGGAGGACGAGCGATTTGTTGGTTTAACGACTTGGCTGCGTGAATCGACCGAAAGTCTCATTTCTGTCGAACAGATGGCCGATCATGTCGGCATGTCCCCGCGCACATTCCACCGACGCTTTGTGGAAAGCTTCAAGCAGACACCCGCAAAATTCTTCGAAGCGGTTCGGCTCGATGCTGCACGTAATCTGTTAGAGGCACGGCAGTCGGTAGCAAACGTCGCAAGAAAAGCTGGATTTCAATCAGAGTCAGCTTTTCGTGCCTCGTTCAAAGCGCGCTTTGGCGTAACTCCGCAGCTTTATCGCGAAACATGGCATCGACGATAAAGCTGCACACCAAGAAAAACTGCTCCGAGATGGTAACACTTAGTCTCAAAGCTGTGCCAACAACGACTTGGCTTGGAGTTCCTTGCACTGGACCAAAGAATGAAGGTCTATTTGAAACCAAATCCCAAAGCCGCCAGTCCGTTTTCGGCCAACATCAGTCGTTTAAGCGCGTTCTTTGGAGCGACTTTGGCTCGCTGCCCGCCGCTCACAATAGCTGGCCTAAAACTTGCTCCGTTCCCAATCCGAACGCGGAGATGTCTAATGGGAAGACGGCTCAGAGCAGATGTGGATCAGCGCCAGCTTGGTTTGTTTGGCGAGAGTTTGGCGCTCGGCCAGAAGCCAAGGGCGGTGAAAGCGTTGCCCGCTGCGGCTGCCCAGCTTTCCAAATCTGATGACTCATCGAAGCATCCTCCCGCGCCGGTCAAAGTAGAACCGCCGCCGCGCAAGAGCCTCGGGACCCTTCCCCCTGAAGTCGTGCGGCCAGTCGAAGCCGCGTCGCTATTGTCGGTCTCACTCAGCCTTTTGAAAAAATGGCGTATGCGCGGAGATGGGCCACGATTTGTGCGATTAGGCGGCAGAGCCATTGGCTATAGAAGGACCGATCTGTCTGAATGGATTGCTGAAAGAATAACTTAGGTAGCTCGATTGATTAAGACAGTTCCGTTTCATGCGGGAATAGACGGGCTATGATTCCGGATTAGACGCACTTTCATTCCGTATTGGACGGTAGTATAGACTTGTCCCTTCAAGAATCAGCGCACTCTAGCGACCGCCCTGGACATCAAGCTTATGACAAGCCAACTTCTCTCTCGCCACGCTGCCAACCTAGTGGACCTCGCGCTTTCTGATACACGTGTTGTCGCACTTGTGGGGCCACGACAATCGGGCAAAACAACACTAGCTAAGGCGATAGCCAAACGCGAAGGTCTGGAGTTTCTGACCCTCGACGATAACCAAACCCGCGCATTTGCGAACTCAGACCCAACCGGCTTTATCCGTCGCCTAGATCGGGCCGTGATCGACGAAATTCAACGAGCTCCCGATTTAGTTTTGGCAATCAAACAAACGGTTGATGAAGATCAGCGCTTCGGCAGGTTTCTGATCACGGGATCGGCCGATCTATTTGGCTCAAGCGTTACGCCTGACTCGTTGGCTGGCCGAGTCGAGACCATTGAACTGTTGCCGTTGTCGCAGAGCGAGCTTGCCCAATCAGGACCATCTCAGTTTCTGGATAATGCCTTTGAAGGACTCATCACGCGTCAAACTCCGAAGTTCGCCACTAGCAATCTAGCCGAGATTGTCCTTGCCGGAGGTTATCCAGAGGCGCTTGCTCGCGCCAATGCCAAGCGTCGTTCAGACTGGCTCTTGTCGTATGCTCAATCACTTGCTTTGCGGGATGTGGGCGAGTTGGCGCTTATCACGAAGCCCGATCAGATGTTGGCACTGGTCAACAATCTGGCTGTGCGAGCAAGCCAATTGCTAAACCTTTCAGCATTGGGGAGTACTATTGGGGTAGACGCAAAATCTATCGAAAGATGGCTTGGCCTATTGGAGCGCCTTTTCCTGATAACTCGAGTTCCAGCATGGCATTCTAATGCCCTGAAGCGGCTTGTGCGCGCGCCCAAGGTACACTTCTTCGATTCTGGTTTGGTTGCAGCGTTGCAAAATATTGATCATGCGAAACTTGAACGCGACAGACAGCTCTTTGGCCCATTGTTGGAGACCTTCGTCTTTGGTGAATTGCGCAAAGCTGCGAGCTTAACTGCCCGCCACACCTCTATCAGTCATTATCGGGACAAGGACCAAGTGGAAGTGGACTTTGTACTAGAGCGGTCTCCAGGCCATCTGATTGGGATTGAAGTCAAAGCGAGCGCAACAATCAGACCTGCAGACATCAGAGGTCTGACAAAACTACGCGATACAGCTCAAAACCATTTTAAGCTTGGCATTGTTCTTCATGACGGTGATTGCGTCCAAGAGGTAAGCGAACGTATTTTCACAGCACCCGTCAGCATTTTATGGTCCTAGCCAAGCTTTTTTGCAGTCAGACCGTCGAAATATTACTTCTGACGCCTCTAATCTAGCCCGTTGCACCCCCAATTTCCCCTCTGAGGCGTATTGTGGCTATGGGGCATGGAGGGTCACAATTGGCTAAGCTGGTACGTGCTGGAACCCTTCGAAACAGATCGATCCATCTGTGGATATCAGGTGGATAAGTCCTCTTTTTGGGCTTCCCGATTTTGGTGAACATGCTGGATTAGTATGGTTTTTCTGAGTTCTCTTAGTCTTGCGAGATCGCTGTTCCGCGATGCTTGTCGAGCCTGATAGAGGATGAGACCCATGAATACCGACACACTTCTGACCGTTGAAGATGCCGCCGCCCATTTGAAGATTTCCAAGCACACGCTGAACCGCTGGCGCGTCACCGGTGAAGGCCCTCCCTTCATCAAATATGGCCCCCGCTTGGTTCGTTATCTCGTAACCACGCTTGATGTGTGGGCGCAGGAGCGCATGTTCGCCAATACCAGCCAATATGGGCGGTAAGCTCTTACATTGCCAATCTTCACCAAATGCCAGAGCGTTCAGGCGCGTCAAGGTAACCTTCTTGAAGGGGGCTCTGCCCACCTTGACCCGCCTATCACGCTCTGGCGCACTTCCAAGTGTCGGGACGCGGGGCGCGTCCCGTCATCACCCCCTCGACCTCGCCTCTGGCAGGTCGAACACGGGGCTTGGACTAAAGGAATTTGGGATTTCTGTTTTATCGGCAAAATATGAGATTTGCCGATAATGCCAGTTTTGGCGACAGTTCCGATTGCTCTGCAGACGCTTTGCGCGGAGTTACTCTGCTAAGGCAGCGAAAACAGAAGCAACTCCAGTCTCTTCGGCATGGCTACGCAGATTATCTAAGGCAGTTCGCAATTTGATGTCGTAGGTGGAGACACCTGACTGTATGGATGTCATGCGCCCGCCTAGAAAGTGCACCAAGCGGATAGCCGCCCGGTTCTCGGACAGTACCTGAACTTCAAGGATTTTGATCCCGTGGCGCGCGCACTCAACCAAGGCTGCAGCCAACAACATTCTCACAAGCCCCAACCCATGACAGGCATCGGCGATCACGAACGATAGCTCGCCTGAGCTGCCTTCAGTTTTGTCCCTGAACACATGTACCGAGCCAATGGCCGGGCTGCCGTGTTCATTCGCCAATGTAGCACCCCATGCAATGTGCTTGTGACCGTCGACAGCCAGCAACTGGTGTATCACCGTGTCCGGCGGCACCGGCATGGACGAGAAAAACCGCCAGTAGCGTGACTGGGGCGAAAGCGCATCAATGGCTTCGCGCATCAGGGTTTCATCGTCTGGACTGATAGGTCTGATCCAGATTGGTGTTCCATCCAGTAATGCGGCTTCGATTAGCACGGAGATCGTGCTGCTTCCGCTTCCAAGGCCAAGATCGTGTTGTCTTCGACCTGCAGGACCTTTCCCAAAGGCACTTGGGTGAAGTGTTCAACCGTGGTTCGTTGCTTGCGCTTGCAAGCGGGCCCATCGATGGAGCCTTCGGTGAGATATATGTGAGGAAGGGAATGCGGCATCACATTGCAACGATTGTTGAATAAGGTGGTTCCATCTCACAGTAAGACCGAGCGTCAATGAATTGACCGCCACGCTAGGTCAGAGCGAGGGCCTAAGACAAGGGCACGAGCTCAATGGAACAGTGACCCACCCGCTAACAATCCAACCGAGGGTTTGCTGGATATTCAGAGGCGCATGGCACAATATCCCGCACCGTAAATGTCCGCGTTCGGGGATCGCTAGATTGCTCTCAATTGACCACCTTTGGCCCAAAGCAGACACGTCGCTTTGGTTTAGAATGGGCGGCTGATGCATTCTGTTCGCTGAAAACGACTTACTCCTTTGGATCTAGAGTCAGGCAAGTCGGCTAAGTCAGAGTGCGCCAGAGTGAGTTGGATTTGGGGCGGAATTGCAAGATATAAGAGGGCGACTTGCCGATGCTTACAGCACTATGTTTTAATTGATGTTTTCGTAAGTCATCTTGAAGGGGCCATGACTTGCAGTGTGTCGTGGCATGTAAGTCGTCGTAAGTCGCCGGTTTAGAGGCCCGAACGGGGGGTTTTTTGGTAGCTCTATAGTTGGCCTGGTTTGGCCGAGAGCAGACTAATGGGTTTCGTGGGCTTCGACCAAGAGAGCCGACATTGTTTAGCTCAACAGGGCTCTAATCAAGATTATGGGAATCACGGGAGCTAAGGTCAGACGGACCAGGTATCCGTGTCTTTTGTTGCTAGGTAACTGAGTGGTCGTGCGTTGGGCGTCGCGCTGCAAGTCCAACATTGAACTCGCGCAAGATATCTAGGTATTCTTCTATGTTGATGCCGCCTTTCTCCGCTGCGCGATAGCGATAGCTCCAGTAAGAGACAATATGAGAGACCATGCCCATCATGTGGCCCAATTCGACAAACAAAAGTGGCGCGTCAAGAAGAAATTTTCTGAATGCGGCCGTATGGCCTCGATGAACAAGATCCCGAAATGCATCATCGTAAAGGGCTAAAACCCGAGAGCAGTTAAGGGCTGTCGTGCGAATATTGTCTCTAATTGATTTCTTCAAAACAGCCGCCAATTCCTTGCTGGTTCGATCCGGCCGCCCCTTCAGTTTAATCGTCTCCATCTCCAAGCCAATCTTACTCAGCGAGCTCATGCTCTCACTGAACTGCCACTTATAGAAGATAAACCCCTTCCAACTAAATATCCCGTCACGGAATTGAGCCCCCTCTAGACCCAGCGTTAGGCGTAAAGGATCGAGACGCGCATCCGCATTGGTTGACAAAAGTGCGTTCGCTAGACGTCCAACCAGATCTGGGTTGATGTCAGAGTTTCCCTCCGCGAAAGCAAGTTTAATCAATGGGAACATTTCCACCTCTGTGAAGGTCAGCATCCTTGCCGTATCAGCAGCCGAGATTGAGAAATAACAATCTGCAGGCGTTCGATGGTGCCTTCGTAATTGCTCTCGGATCAAGAATGGATCAAGCGAAGGAAGCGAATTGAGAAGCCTTAGAGTCTCAAGATCATAGTCAAAATCAATTCCTTTGTTTCCAATGATAACAGCCAAAGAATCTTTGTAGCCCACCTCATTCACAAAGATGTAGCGGCCGCCAACTCGAAGGTCGCTTCGATCCAAGGGGAAGATGATTTTCGTTCCAACTGGACCGCCATTTGGCACCAAGTAGGATTCGTCACTTCGGAAACGATGCTTCACTACCACTGCTTGATTGAGCACGCTGTCTCGAAAGAATGGGTCTTGGTTATACTCTGGGTCGTCCCCATACTCCTCGGCGACATTATGGAGATTCAGAACCCGACTGGTTGATGCAGAAGCGCGTAGCGCGGAGAGACTGCGAACCCCTGACATGCAACCCTCGTGTAGATGCGGTTCTGCGGCCGCAACCTAAATTTTTGGCTCGCCTTTCGGTCCAATTTGACCGGGTCGAGCATTTTCACGCTTTCGCGCTCCCAAGCCAGCGCCATAAGAAGATGGCGCTGGCGCGTTTGCTTCGATACCTAAGTTTATAGGGGAAGCTTATTCCTTTGGTGCGGTCATCGAGGCCGCCCGCTTGAGCAACGGCTCGTAAATAGCGGTCATAGTTGTGAACATGGCTTGAGACATCTTGGCCATTTCTGCCATGCCAATTGCAAACTCGCCCATCGCATAGTCGCGCTGAAACACCAGAAAATCGGACACCGATTGAACTTGCGTCATGGCTTGGGCAGCTGCGGCTGCACGTTGCAGGCTATTTTTGGAATATTCCGCGGTTTCTTGAGTCATGGTTTGGAAAGCAGCAGAGGCGATCTTCGTCGATTCCAGCATGGCTTCGACATTGCCTTTTGAAACCTCTGTCAACGTGTCAACCGTCTTCAGGTTTCGCTCCATCGCTTCGCGAGAATGCACTGCCATTTTCTCAAGGTTGGATTTGGTCATGGCAATCATTTGTTCTGTTTGGGCCGTCATGGTGGTTCCCAAGGCGGTCGCCGCATCACCTAGGGCATTGGCTGTCTTCTTGGCTTTCTCTGTCATAATGTTGCTCCTTCTACTGATGGACCCCACACATTAGGGGTTGGTCTGGATTGAGAATTGGCTGAATCAATAGCGGCTTAAGCCGCTGGCACGTCGAGGATTTGGCCACCGAGAGCTTCGTGTAGAACAAAACCTTCCAGTGGATCGGAAGGTGCCCGCCAAGGGGCTTGCTCCAACATTTGAACGGTATGGGAGTACCCAGCCTCCCAGCGCTCACGAATTCCGCGGGGGCTGAAGTCGATGTCCTTGGTGTGATCTTCATGATCTAGTTGCGGTGCCAAAAGCCGGACAACATGGATTTTGGTCTCGCAACCGTAACTTCTAAGATTGGCTAGGTTTTCTGGCGTTGATGCGCCGTCTGGCACCAGCATCGACAATTGCTGTACGACGTGCCGCAATCGGTGCAGCTGGCGCTGACGTTTGATATGGGCGTGCGCGCGACTGGAGTATTGAATATCCTTCTGGCGGTTAGCGACCTCCCAGATTGACTTGGGCTCCGCACCATGTGGGTTCCAAAGATGCACAGCAAACACCATCGAGTTTTGGCGTGGGCTATCGTCAAACACCGCCTCAACAGGGGTATTGGAAACGATGCCGCCATCCCAATAGAGTTCACCATCAATGCGCACAGCCGGGAAGGCGGGCGGCAAGGCACCAGATGCCAAAATGTGGCGCACGTCCAATTCGGTTTGCTGCGAGTCAAAATAAACCATTTCACTGGTTCGGACATTTGCCGCCCCGACGGTGAGGCGCATATCGCCCTGCTGGATGCGACCAAAATCAGTTAGCTCCATCAAGGTTCGACGGAGCGGATCGACCGAGTAATAGCCTGCGGCCTCTGGACCAAGTGGAACCTTCTGACCCATAAATGCCAAAGGATTGGGAGCAAAAAAGGAAGGGATGCCATTCATGATTGCGCTCATGGTGCGCATTGGGCTCAGCAGATGACCTAAGGGCCCCTCAAAAATTTTGCCATGCTCCACCCGCCCCCAGAATTCCGATAGCTTTTCCAGACGTTGCTCGGCAGGATTACCTGCTATCAAGGCGGCATTAATGGCACCGATGGACGTTCCAATCACCCAATCGGGTTCAACGCCAAATTCATGTAGGGCTTGATAAACACCCACTTGATAGGCCCCAAGGGCACCGCCTCCTTGGAAAACCAGCACGATCTGGCCAAGGCTCTTCAGTTCGCTCTTGAGGGTGGATTTCATGATAGCATCCTTATGATTGAATCGGTTTTGCAGGGCGGGTCTATATTGTGAGGGAAAGATGCCACCCCCTCGCTAGTGGTTTCCCCTGTGATCAGACGTGCACTTCGCGTGAAGGTCAGATAGCTCCAGAGCCAGTTCGCACCGACCGTGATCCGATTGCGATGTCCGGTAAGAAACCAGATGTGAATGACGCACCACATCAGCCAGGCGAGATGGCCAGAAATCTTGAGCTTTCCGAAATCGGCAACGGCTCGATTGCGGCCAATGGTGGCTAAGTTGCCGTAATTTCGATAGGCAAAAGGCTTGGCCGCTGTCAGTTCGAACGGCCTTGATTCAAGACCAGACAAGATCATCCGTGCCACATAAGCGCCCTGTTGCTTCGCAACTGGTGCAACCCCTGGCAAGGGTAAACCTTCCTCGTCGAGGCAACAGGCCGTATCGCCAATTACAAAAACAGCTGGATCACCAGCAATGCGCAGGTCCGGACCAACCGGCACCCGGCCTGTTCTATCCGGTGTAATCTTCAGCCAACGCGAAGCGCCTGATGCCTGCACTCCGGCCGCCCAAACAGTTGTGTAAGCTCGGATATAGCCTGTCTTGGTTGCAACGCCATCGCTTTGAATGGCCTCAACCTGTGTGCCCAACTGCACCTCCACGCCCAATTGCTCAAGAGAGACCTTGGCCTTGAGTGAGAGATCTTCAGGAAAGCTTTGTAGAAGCCGAGGCCCGGCCTCAATCAAAATCACACGGGAGCAATGTGGCGTAATCGACCGGAAATCGCGTCTCACAGAGCATCTGGCAAGCTCAGCGATCGCGCCAGCCATTTCGACACCCGTTGGACCGCCGCCAACCACAACATAGGTCAATAACGCTTTGCGCTGTTGTGGATCAGTGGCAATTTCGGCACGTTCTAACGACAGCAGGACTTTGCGGCGCAGCGCCGTGGCGTCGTCAATCGTTTTGAGCCCTGGTGCAAAAGCCGCCCACTCATCATGTCCGAAATAGCTGTGACGCGCACCAGTAGCGATTACGAGATAATCGTATTTGACGGTATGTCCGGACTGCAGCACCACATACTTGGCATCTTGATCTACCCCTGACACGCGATCGAGCATGACGCGGACATTTGGGAAGTGCCGAACGATGGATCGGATCGGCGCTGCAATGTCAGCCGGAGATAACCCAGCCGTTGCCACTTGGTATAAGAGGGGTTGGAAAAGATGGTGGTTTTGTCGATCTATCAAAGTGACATCGACGTCGCGTTTGCCAAGCCCTTTAGCAACCGCAAGGCCACCAAAGCCCGCTCCTACAATAACGATATGGTGACGCTTCGACATCCCTATTGACCCGTCCACCCGCCGTCGACAGGTATGGCGGTGCCGGTGATGGAACGAGCACCTTCTGTACACAGAAAGGCGACTAGCGCTCCAAGCTCCTCCACAGTGACAAAGCGCTTGCTAGGTTGAGCCGCAAGCAGGACCGTTTCAATAACTTCTTCGCGGCTGATGCCTCTAGCCTTGGCCGTATCGGCGATCTGGCCTTCGACTAATGGTGTCCAGACATAGCCTGGGCAAACAGCGTTACAGGTTACGCCATATTGCGCGCCTTCTAACGCGACCGTCTTGGTCAAGCCGATCAGGCCATGCTTGGCTGCCACATAAGCGCTCTTAAAGGGGGAGGCGATCAGACCATGAACACTCGCCAAATTGATAATGCGGCCCCAGCCAGCCTCTTTCATGGCGGCAAATGCAGGTCGGATCGTAAAAAAGCTGGCAGAGAGGTTGAGCTCTTGGATCGTGCGCCATTTGTCGTCCGGAAAGCTTTCAATCGGGCTGACAAATTGAACCCCAGCATTATTTACGAGGATATCAACTTTGCCGAAGGCTGCGATGGTGTCTGTAACCAGCGCCGCCGCCTCTCGCGCATCGAGTAAATTGGCACCGTGGTAAGTAATTCTGGTGCCAGCTGATTGGGCGAGCTCATCGCGCGTCGCTTCGATTTCTGCACGGTTGCCAAGCCCATTCAGCACCACATCGGCACCCAACATGGCAAGCGCACGGGCGATGCCAAGTCCAATGCCACTCGTCGAGCCTGTGACGACGGCCGTGCGACCATTCAAGCGCCCGCTTTGACCAATGGGAAGCTGTTCTTGTGCTGTGTTCATCTCATCCTCGCCAACTAGTCCCTCACCATGGGACTTTCTAATCGCGAACGAAAATGCCGTTTCTGCATTGAAATCATGCCGAAATTGAAATGGAGGAGCTGCTGCTGCCTGCTTAGTGCTGGCGTGCCGGCGATAGCTTTGGTGTCAAACAGCCAATCTGGTCTGTGACCAAAGGTGCGCCAGCGGAGGTTGCTAATCCGATGTGGATCGGGAGGAGTTTAGGATGAATAAGACTATGATTGCCATCACTGCCTTGGCTTGTGCCACTGTCAGTGCACCTGCTTTTGCGGGCACCTGCCCAGCTGGTAAAGCAGGCGCGAATCCCTTGGCGAATGCCGCGACAATGCCCAGCGCCGTGACCGATACGGTTGTTGGTGCTGTTGATCTGGGCCCCTATATCAATGTTCCAAACCGCAGCCTGCGTTTGCGTCGTTTGGTCATTCAGCCAGGCGGCATCGTCCCCTTGCATAGCCATTCTGACCGTCCAGCCGTCATCATGGTCGCCAGTGGCGAAGTCACGGAATACTCGTCAATCTGCATGGTGCCCATCGTACATCGCGCAGGGGAAACCATTCCTGAAGAGAAGACGGTCAGCCACTGGTGGAAGAATACAGGCCGTCAGGTCGCGATTTTGTACTCGTCTGACGTGCACAACGATTCCAAGTGATCCAATCGTTGCGGCCGTCGATTCCCACTTGATGTCCGCAACGATTGGAAAAAGGGCGGAAAAAGGATCCCGACGCCCTAAGCTTGGAAGGTACCTCGTTTCTCCAAACAGGTACCAAGCACCCTGCGCTCACTGGGCGCGGGGTGCTTTTTTGCGTAATGATTGGAGGAGTTATAACGCGACAGAGATGGATGGTCAGCGACCTTTAAGTCGGAAGCAGAGCCAAATCGTTGAACACATCGCTGCCATCGCCACCCATGCATGGGGAAGAAAGAATGGCATTCCGATCAAAATCAGGCCATCGTTGCTGCCGGGAATGAGAAGGCTGCCCCAGCCCATCAGCATCCCACCCAAGAAACAACGTCCGAGCAATAAGGGCTCGGGTCGGTGCCAACGCAATCGACCGATGCTCGCCCCTCCAGCCGTTGCCCCTAGGATCAAGGCAAGAAACAAAAAGCCTTTCCAGCCAGAACCTTGGGCCATTGCGCGCGCGGTTTGTTCAAGAAATTCGGTGTAGCTCCAAGAGCCAACCACGATGAGCATCAGGGTAAAAGTCACACCGATTACGAGGGTAGCCTGATGTGGTCCCCATAGAGTTTGGCGATCCCAACGCGCTTCCACAGCGAGCAAGATCAGGCCGAAGACCCGAGTGACAAGATAGAGCGTTGCCACCACCATAAGCCAGCGCAAGAGCTCAGGATTGGCTACAAGGAGGGTATTCTGCGTCGGCATCATGGCTCGAAGTGCCGCAGGAAAGGTGAGCGCGCCCACAAAATAACCCACAGGCGTCAAAGCATAAGCCCAGTTCCCGGACCCTAAATTCGCGATCGCACCAAAGACGCAAGCGCGGTTCACATAGGCACCAAGCCCTAAAACGGCACCGCCAAAGACGGTCCAGACCGTAACATCATAGCCTTTAGGCAAAGCAGGAAAGAAGCCGAGGCTTTGGGCCAACAAGATGCCGCTAGATACCCAAAACGCGGCTTCAGCCAAAGCTACAAGCTTGGTGTATTTTCCCGATTGCGCGATTTCGCCAACTGCGGCAACGGCGCAAGTCGCGCCGCGTTGAATGGCAAACCCCATCAACGCGGCGCAAACCGTCGCTACCGCGAAGGCTAAACCGAAGATTTCGACAGTCACTGGGTCGTCGACGAAGCAATCGATGCAGCAACTGCACTCGCCATCGCAAACTGAGCGCTGCGATCCGTGATTTGGTAGCGATTGGCGAGATAGGCAAAATCAGTCCAAGCCACGCTAATGCTGCCATCCGCCTCTTCCAAAATCAGCATACGAACAGGCCAATCTAGTCCTGAATATGGATTTGAACTCAAAAATTGAACGCCCAGCGGCGGATTGCCAAACAAGATTAAGCGCGAAGGCCGAATAGGGATATTGGCCGCTGCACCCAAATGAGACTGGTCAATTTCGGTAAAAAACTGAATGCCCTTTGAGGCTATGTCCGCGCGCAGACGGCGAACCGTTTCGTCCATGCCGTAACGGCTCTTGACCCGCACGACGCCAGCGGCTGGTGCAGTTGGAGCCAATGTAGCAGCCCCAGCAGAGTTAACGTCAGCGGCTGAAGCAGCCATCGGTGCGACAGAAAGAGCAAAGCAAAGTGCAGTAAGTAAGGTTTTCATAGTCGGTTCCTGCTTCCGGCCCAATGGCCAAGTAGCCCCACAAAGACGGGGCATGGCAGCAAGGATTGACATGTAGAGGAGCAAGGCTGAAGTTGTTTTCAGGCATGAAAATCATAACGTTATGGCATTTTGGTTTAATGCGGACCTGTGGTGGTTTGTGGCGATTGGGTTGTGAGCCTTGATCACCTCGAACCCCGTTTGATTTGATTTTTAAGAGAGGTCGCCGCCATGGATCAGTCGATGAGCGCGGTAATGGGACAGCTCGTGGAAACGGCTAGTTCGCTTCAGGGGTCACTTGCAGAGCAATTGGCCTATATTGCTGATCAAATCCGCGCCATGAACCCGAGTTTCAGCGATGCTGTTGACGCATTTGTTGATCGACTGGCGCATGCTCAGGCGGGGGAACAGGCACCAAATGTTGGCGATGCAATGCCCAGTTTTCTTTTGCCAGACGATCGGGGCCGATTGGTTAGCCTGGCTAAGTTGTTAGAAACGGCACCTGTTGTGGTCGCTTTTCACCGCGGTCATTGGTGTCCATATTGCCGAACGAATATGATCGGTTTAGCGACCTTAGACGCAGAGGTGAAACCCGTCCAAATCGTTGCAATTTCGGCAGAAGTCCAAGCCTATAGTCGCCGATTAAAAGCCGAATCCAAAGCAAATTTCCCGTTCCTGACCGACATCGGCAACGGCTATGCTTTATCGCTCAACCTTGCGATCTGGGTCGATGACGAGATGGCCGCTTTGATTCAGGCCGCAGATAATGACATCCCTAAATTTCAGGGCCAAGACGGATGGCTCTTGCCGATCCCATCGGTCTTTGTCGTAGGCCAAGATGGCTTGATCAAAGCACGCCATATTGACCCGGACTATCGACGGAGGCTCGAGTTCGCTGATCTCAAGGCGTTTGCCCTTGAAGCCCTGGCTAAGCAATAGGACCCTAAAGTTTCGGGAAGCGAGTTTAGGCCGGTATCTGCTCGTCCAGATCGACAGTCTCAGATGCCTCCCAATCCTTCATCCGTAGCAAGCTTAACAGCGCACTGGCTTCTGGAATGCGGTGCCTTCCTGATACGACGCAGACCGCCACGGCTTGCTTGAGCTGAAGCGACGGAATGCTGAGATGTTGCACATTGGGTTCTTGCAACACATGGGCTGGGGCAAGTGCTAGCCCGATGCCCGCGGTTAGCAGCGACTTCATATCTTCAATGGATGCCACTTCATGTGCGCTGGCCAGATTAATGCCAACCGATCGCAGATTTTCCTGTTCCTGCGTGGTCAATTCCAAGCCGCTCATAATTGTGAATTGGTTGTCCCGCACGGCTTGAATTGCAAGTTCAGGTGACATGGTTTCAGCCAACTCGTGGTCTGCCCAAACGATAACTTCAAACGGCTCGTTAAAAAGCGGCCATATTTCGAGCCGATCCCAACTTAGCGCCAGTGGGCTTGAGATAGCTACATCGGCCTTCCCGGCCTTTAGCAGCTCACCAAGCTCGCCGGCAGGCCCGCGCTTGAGTTTGATTTGGATCCCCGGGAAAGCTGAGCGCAATTCTCGCAGAGCATCAATGAATAGAGACAAGTCCACGCTGTGGGAAACTGCGACAACCAAGGTCGACAGCTCGCCCTTTCGCACGGCGGTTGCCAATGTTTTAGCCGCCAACGCGGCTTCATGGCACCGGCAGAGAATAGGCAACATTTTATTGCCCAATTCGGTCAAATGCGTGTTGCGCCCTTCTCGTCGGATTAGATCCCCGCCTAACTCTTGCTCCAAAAGTTTAATTGCGCGCGTTAAAGCTGGCTGGGTAACGTTGCACTCTTCTGCCGCCCTCGTGAAATTCAGCCATTTGGCAACCGAGATAAAATACCGAACTTGCTGCATTTCCATTGTATCCCCCTATCTTTGTTTTTCGAAGGCGTTCATCCGCCCCCTGACGGATAACCACCTGGACGGCGCACCCTTGGACAATGCCTATGCGCTGCGATTGCTCTTTAGTGCCTCCAGACTTGCTCACGCGCTTGAGCGATCTGGTAAAGCCCCAATCGTAATCTTACTTAGGCAATAACCGACTTCCTTTCGGGCGACGCTGTGCTACCCAACCTCATTACTGGGATACGACACTCGATATGCTTGGGTTACTCATCAAGTGTAAGTCGAACATTTGGGATGCAGCAATCAAGGCCTTTGCGATAAAGCATAAGAGCCTCAACTCCTTTGAGATCTTTCGGATCAATGGCACCAAACCTAGCCCTCCAGGGATCACGCCGCAGCGCGATTAGAACGCCCAACCCCCAGATTAAAAGGCAGCCTGGCTCTTGTATTCCAGCGTGTAGAATAAGGCTCCATTCTGGAGCAAGGCAGCGAACTCAAACGAAGCTTTCGCTCCTCGCTGCTGTGCAAGGGCAAGCTGAAGTATCCTGTCGCCGTTTGCTGTTCTTTGTGCCAGCCCATGCGGATTATTCAATGCAACTTAGATGGAAATGCGGCGTGCCGAACCCGAACTTGCCAAGAATCTCCATAAATGGCGATGAGACTTCCGTATTGGCGGAGCTCATAAAACTATCCACAACTCGCTACAGCTTGCCGTAAATTGTCTGTTTTCCACGGACCATACACGGACCCAAAACCAAAATTGCTCCGTATTCGGAGCAAAAAATCAGCTAAATCTTTGATTTAATGGTGGGCGCGACAGGGATTGAACCTGTGACCCCTACGATGTCAACGTAGTGCTCTCCCGCTGAGCTACGCGCCCGCCGTTATGGCGTTCAGACCACTTTGGGGAGCGGTCCGTCAGGAAGGCGGGTTCATAGCGGACGGGTGGCGGGCCTGCAAGGGGCAGCGGCAGGCGCGTTGCAGGGGCAAGGCTGCTTGGCGCCAAGGCTCGGTTCGGTTCATATGTCGGGCTGGCAGGTTGCGCGGTGACAGAGGGCCCAAGAGATGATTTCTGCGTTAGATATTTTCCGCATCGGCATCGGCCCCTCCAGTTCGCACACGGTCGGCCCGATGCGGATCGCCGCCCGCTTTCTAGCTGATCTAGATCGAGTAGGCGTGTTAGGCCAAGTCGCGCGTCTGTCGGTTTCCTTGCAAGGATCGCTAGCCTTTACAGGCACCGGCCATCGGACGCCGGAAGCTGTTTATTTGGGGCTTCTGGGATTTAAGCCTGAGACAACAGACCCTGAAGAGGCTGAGGTGGCCTTGAAAGCTTTACTTGCGACCTCTGAATTACGGCTCTCCTCCGGCCAAAGCATCGCCTTTGATCCAGTCGTGGACTTGATCTTTGATTATGAGACGCCACCGAAACTGCATCCAAATGGTATGGCGTTGCGGGCCTTTAATGGTGCGGGCCAGCTTCTTTCCGACCAAACCTATTACTCAACTGGCGGTGGCTTTATCGCCAGCCAACGGCAATTGGAAACACCTTTAGCCAATGATCTGGTCGGCGGTGGCCCGGAAGGGCCGTTTGCCTTTACGTCAGCGGCACAGCTTTTGGAATTATGCGAAGAACACGGCCTATCCGTTGCAGAAGTCCTGCTTGCCTGTGAGGATCGCAAGCGTGATCGAGGCGAGACCTTGGCCGCCCTCGACGCGATTGCGGAAGCCATGGCGGCGTGCATCGCGCGTGGCTTGTTCCAAAAAGGTATTTTGCCAGGTGGCCTGCAGGTGCGCCGCAGAGCACCTGATCTCTATGAGAAGCTGACAAGCTCACCTCAGTCCAATGAGCGCGAAGCCTTGTTCGACTGGCTCAATGTCTATGCCATGGCGGTGAATGAGGAAAATGCGGCGGGTGGCCGGGTGGTGACGGCCCCAACGAATGGTGCTGCCGGGATTATTCCAGCGATCTTGCGCTTTTACTTGCTCGACGCAAAGGCCCCACCTTCTGCGGTCCATACCTATTTATTGACGGCGGCAGCTATCGGCATCCTTTATAAACAACGCGCCTCTATCTCGGGGGCAGAGATGGGCTGTCAGGGTGAGGTGGGGGTGGCTTGCTCGATGGCGGCAGGTGGGCTGGCTGCTCTGTGGGGCGGCAGTCCATCGCAAGTGGCCAACGCCGCTGAAATCGGGATGGAACATAATCTGGGTCTAACCTGTGACCCGGTAGGCGGCTTGGTGCAAATTCCCTGTATCGAGCGCAATGCGCTTGCAGCCGTGAAAGCCGCCAACGCTGCCCGTCTAGCGCTGCAGACAGATCAACCGGCGCGCGTCACCTTGGATCAGGTGATTGAGACGATGCGACAAACCGGACTGGATATGTCCTCGAAATACAAAGAGACCAGTCTGGGTGGGCTTGCCGTGAATGTCGTTGAATGTTGACTTGCTGCTCTGGTCGGGCCTGAGTAGCGGGAAAACGACAGGCAGGACAACGCAATGAATTTGGATCTACCAGACGGCATGAAGCGGGCAGAGGCTGCGGATTGGCAGCAATTAGGTGCCATCACGGCTGAAGCTTTTTATGAAGACCCGGTCAATCGCTGGATATTTGGAACACCAAAGACCTTAGACGCCGTTTTTCCACTCTTGGCGCGAAACCATTATCTTAAGCATGGCTTTTGTCACATGATTGGGGACGGTGGAGCCGCGATGTGGTTGCCGTCGGGCGCGCCGTCAGAACTGTCTGTCTCGGCCATTGTTCAGGTTGCTTGGGCCTTGTTGGCGACAGGATCGCCCGGCGCAATTGCCCGCGCTTTGGATGCCGGAGACCGCATGCAGGCCCATCACCCTAAAGAGCCACATCTTTACCTATTTACTTTGGGCACGCGGCTCGCCAATCGCGGCAAAGGCCTTGGTAAGGCACTATTTGCGCCGGTTTTGGCCGAATGTGATCGGACGGGGACGGCTGTTTATTTGGAGAATTCTAATCCGAATAATGAGGGCTTTTATCGATCTCATGGCTTTGAGTCACAAGGATATTTTCCGTGCGGCCAAGATCGAGGCGGCCAAAAGGCACCCCTCTTACAAATGATGTGGCGGGCACCGCGCACGCCCTCAGCTTGAGGAAACCGGTGGCAGTGACGTTTTGACTCTGAAGGGCGCTTACCGGTCGGAAGCGTTAACGCTTTTGTGATCAAAACGTTTGGCAAGATATATCATTTTAATTTGAAACGGGCGGGATTTCTGTCAAAAGCAACCTAACGGCGTCGGGTGCTGCTCTGCGGTAGCACACCCACGATTAAGCGCCTTTGCACGGCCCCATTAGGGGCCGTTTTCGTGAGAAACGGGGGTATTCGAGTACATGCTTAGAAATAATCACAAACTAGCCCTTGCCGTAACGGCAAGCACCATCGCGTTGATCATTGGTGCGCCAAGCTTGGCCTTTGCGCAGACGCCAGCCACTGCGACGGATGAAGCCCCCCGGGTTGAAACCATCATCGTAACTGGGTCGCGCATCCAGACGGCTGCAAACCGGGCCATTTCCCCTGTTCGCGTGATTGATTCAGAATCGATCCGTGCGACCGGTCTGATCGATATCGATGAAGTATTGAAGCAACAGAACCAATTCTTGCCGTCAAACGGTGCGACCACCAACCCAACCCTGTTGGAATCCCATGGCGCCTCCACACTCGACATGCGTGGTTTGGGCCAAAACCGCACGCTCGTGTTGGTCAATGGTCAACGCGTGACGCCAAATGGCTTCCGTAACTCTGCAGACGTCAACTCCATTCCTTCGGCTTTGATCTCGCGCATTGAAACCCTGACGGGCGGCGCAGCTGCCGTTTACGGCGCAGACGCGGTTGCGGGTGTGACAAATTATATTCTGCGCGACAATTATGAAGGCCTTGAAGTCGCCCTGAATGGCGGCATCTCTGAGCAAGGTGACGCAGAGAGCTATAGCATTGGCATCACCGGCGGGATGAACTTCTTTGAAGATCGCGCCAATATCGTCTTGCACGCCAGCTATGCCGATCGTGGTGACTTGAAGCGCGAAGATCGTGCTTGGGCGCTGCCCGAACTGAATGACGCAGGTCAGTTCATCCAGACATTCCCGACCGCAGGCGGCGCGTTCACGCGTTGGACTAACGCCACCACCGCGCCAGCCGGGACCGCTGCCCCGACGTTTGCTTATGCGGCAGATGGCACCTTGGGCACCACGGCTGGCACCCAAGCCTTCTCGCAATTTGAAGCGTTCCAGAACCCAAATGACCGCACCAATGCGGCCATCTTCGGCACATTCAAGTTGGCCAAATGGGCTGAATTCTATGGCCGTGGCACCTATTCGCTGATCAATAACACCAGCCAACAAGTTCCCGTCCGCTCGAACGGCAACACGGCAGGTGTCCTGCCTGCAGTGGCTGGTGGCGCCAACATCGTCACGCAAGGCGATGTGTTGATCCAACGCACCAACCCATTCCTGACCCCGCAGATCCTATCGATCCTGAACCCAGCTGGCGGTACGTCATTGTTCAATTTGAACGCGGCTGGCACGGGTCCAGGAACTGACGCCGCCCGCTTCCGCGTGTCGAAGACTTTGTTGGAACTCGGACCGCTGATTGATGAGACAGAGCGGACCAGCCACCAAGTCGTCGTCGGCGTCCGCGGTGAGCTGACCGACAATATCAAATACGACCTGTCCTATGTGACCGGCAAAAGCATTGAAGAAGTCCAGCGCATTGGCTGGGGTTCGTGGAGCCGATTCCAACAAGCAACCAATGTCACCAGCGTTGGCGGCCAAGCGGCTTGCGTCAATTCAGCTAATGGCTGCGTGCCCTACAATCTGTTTGGCCCATCGGCTGCTAGCGCTGCGGCGGTGGCTTGGATCAATGGCGACACCAGCGAATTGTTCAACAAACGCAACCGTCACCAAGACATTCTGTCCTTGAACATTTCAGGTGACACCACCGGCTTGTTCAGCTTGCCCGGCGGCCCTGTCGGCTGGGCTTTGGGTGCAGAGCGTCGCGAAGAGTTTGGTAACTCCGTCTTCGGACCACGCGCCTTCACCCGCGACACATTGCATGGTCAAGGCGCGCGCGCCAATTTGATCGCTGACTTTGAACTCACCGAATATTACGGCGAATTGCGTCTGCCACTTCTGGCCGACAAGCCCTATTTCAAGCAGTTCGACGTCGAAGCCGCCGGCCGCTGGAGCGACCATTCCCGTTCGGGTGACTATGACACCTGGAAGCTGGGTGTGAACTGGGCCGTTAATGACACCATCCGTCTGCGCGGTTCGAAGCAAACGGTTGTGCGTGGTCCAAACATTGGTGAATTCTTCGGTGCCGCCGTGGAAGCGCCAATCACGGGTACTGGTCGCCCAACTGATTATTGCTCTGATCCCGTGCGCTTCAATGTGCCCGCGGCTCTTTGTACCGCGCTCGGCGCACCCTCGACCCCGGGCTATATCCCCGTCGTCGGCACCGCTTTGCCATTGATCGACAATGCGGTAGCGGTTCAAGGTGGTGGTGAGGCCATTAAGCCAGAGTCCGGTGAGACTTTCACCTATGGCTTTGTGTTCACGCCACAATTCATCCCAGGCCTCTCGGTCGTGGTTGATTATTACAACATCCAAATTGACGATGCGATCGGTGGGATCCTGCCAATCCAATTGATGGATAGCTGCTATTTGGTGCTGCAAGACCCTAATAGCGCGCTGTGTAAGAAGATTACCCGCGATTCCAGCGGTCGGGTTGTGAAATTCGACCAACGTGACACCAACTTGACCTTGCTCAAAACCTCTGGGGTCGACTTCTCCATCTATTACAATGCGAAACTGCCAGAAGCTTTGCCGGGCGACCGGATCAACATCAGCTTCCAAGGCGGTACCGTGGACAGCTTCATCCGTCTCTTGTTCCCATCCGACAATCTGTTTGATTGCGCGGGCGACTTTGGCGGTGGGGCATGCTCTGATGCCGGTACCGGTATCCGCGCCATCCCAGCCTTCCGCTCCAACCTTGCAGTCGCATGGATGGATGGTCCTTTGACCATTCGCGGTGCTTGGCGCTACCAAGGTCAGGTCGATGCTTTGATCAAGCGGGTACCAGAGCCACAGTGGCGCAACGTGGCGGCCAACTTGAACAATGTCCAGCACATTGACGCCTGGGACTATTTCGACTTGGGCTTCTCTTACAAGATCAACGACAATCTGCGCGTTGGCGGCACGATCAGCAATCTGTTCGATAAAGAACCACCAATTTTGGGCTCGGCACAGCAAGACGCCAACACGCTTCCAAACCAATATGACATCATTGGTCGTCGCTATGCGATCAATCTGGTCTGGAAAATGTAGTCCAGTCGCAGGAGACACGCGCGAAATGCGGCCCGCCCTTGTGGCGGGCCGTTGACGTTTAAGGGGCGTGGATGCCAAACAAACGACAGACAAAAGGAATGATGATGAGACGGCTCGGAACCTATGCATTGCGCGGCTTTCTGGCCGTCGCGCTCGTTTTGGCCTTGGCGATTGGCTGGTCGAGTTGGTTGGGCAAGCAGCGCGCAGGCTGGACGGAGACGACTTGGCAGCTACCGGCAAAGGACATGGACCTTGGCTCGTCGCTGCAAGCCGAACTCAATCGCGAAACAAAGGCCAATCCCAATATTCCCGGCCAATTACTGTATGTCAGGGCACCCAGTCTCGGGCTCGATCAAACCTTTGCTTCTGGTCCTGACCTGCGGACAGATGACGATGTTCGTGTGGCTTCCAATACCAAGACCTTTGTCTCCGCCATGGCTTTGCAATTGGTTGAGGCAGGGAAGCTGCAAGTGGATGGCCCGATTGGCCCGGCACTGTCCCCAGCCGTTAGAACAATGATGGAGAAGAATGGCTATCAACTTGATACCATCACTCTGCGCCATTTGCTTAACCACACCTCGGGTATCCCGGATTATGTCTCCGTGCCTGCATTTCGGATCCTCGCGCTGGGACCAACTGCTTATGGTTGGTCCCCGCATTGGACTGCTGAGTCAGAGATTTGGTTCGCCGTGACTTTCGGCCGACGAGATGCCGTCGGCGGCGACTTCAACTACACCGATACGAATTATTTGATTGCTGCAGATATGATCAAGCAAGCAACAAAGTCGGCCACCATCGGGGCCGCTGCTCGGCAGATGTTGGATTGGCCTAAGCTGGGGGCTGACGAAACCTATTGGGAAGCGATGGAGCCCACGCCGGCAGGCACACGCCGCGTTGCCCAATATCGTGGAGCCATTCGCGATTCCGAACTGGACGTCTCTTTCGATCAATATGGCGGTGGCGGATTGGTCATGAGCATGGACGACCTGGGACGCGCCACGCGGGCGGTAGTCCGTGGCGAGGTCTTCGCCAATCCAGTTGCGACCCGTATCCTCATGCAAACATCTGGTCCGGATGGGGCTGGGGAAGGATATGCGCTTGGCATTGAACCAACCAAGCTGAATGGCGAGGTCTGCTGGGGCCATGGTGGCTTCTGGGGCACCTCGGCATTTCATTGTCCAAGGCTGGATATCACCGTGGCCCGCTCCACAGGCCAGTCTAATAGCATGCAAGGCTACCGAGAGGGCTTCGGGCCATTGTCAGCCTTAATCCTTGCGGCTCAGGCGGCAGAACGTGATCGCGCTAAAGCCACAAGCGACTGAAGTGCTTTCTCAGTTTCCCTGTGATTGCCGCACCGCAGAACTAAGCCGCCTTGTTCCTTGATCTGCTCGCTTAAGGCAACATAGCGGGGGCGGCGCGCATGATGGGTAGCTAAAGCCCAGCGGATTGGGTGCTCAGCCTCCAGCAGTCTGGGCCAATCCTCGCGGCAACCCGGAAAGACATCGGCTCCTGAGCTTGCGCGCTGCAACGACCGGCGGATCACTTGCGTCATTACTTGCCACAAAGGCAGGTCCAGCCAGACCATATGGGTCAGGCGAGGCAAAACAGTTGGACGCGTCATCGCATAATTTCCAGCAAGCACCCAATTCGAGGCAGAGGTCGCCGCGGCCACATCGGCTAAGAAAGCCTCTGGTTCTTCAATCGAGCGGTCATACCAGCCGGGCCGCCAATTCATCTGATCAAGCTCAAGATGGTCGATGCGCGCTGCCCGTGCGAGCTTCTCCGCAAAGGTCGATTTGCCCGAGCCACTGGTACCGACCACAAGGACGCGGAGACCAGGGAGGAGTTGGGTGGATGCGGTCATTTTTAGTTTATTGGCTTGGGGAAAAGAGTGGGATTTGCGGCTTAGCCCAAAAGCCAAAGGATTACACCTGCGTGAGTGGCCAAATTGCCGATCCTGAAAAAACTTCACACTTGTGTGATCGCATTTTCACAAAACTGACGCCTGAACGACGTCAGTCTGTCACGCCGCGGCTTTAATCGCCGCCGCGGAAACGGGTGCTGTGTGCCCGAACAGGGGATTCCTATGACAGTTCACGTAACGCGAGCCGCCTTGATGGGCGCTGTTGGTTCTTTTGCTTTGCTGATCGCTACCGATGCTGCAGCCCAAAATGCCGCAGCCAGCACCGAGTCTGCGCCTCAGGCCGCTGAGACTATTGTTGTGCGCGGCAGCCGCCCAATTTTTGAGTCAGACCGCGCCGCTTTGCAGGTCCAGCGCAACGCCCCTGCTCTCGTCAGCGTTCTGTCTGCCGATGAAGCCGGCCGCTTGGCCGACCAAAACATTGCGGATGCCGTCAGCCGTCTTCCCGGTGTCGCCGTCGAGAAGGATCAGGGTCAAAGCCGCTATGTGAATTTGCGTGGCCAGCCGCGTCGTTGGGTGACGTATTCGATCGACGGCATGAGCGTGGTATCCCCAGAAGGGCGCGATACGCGCTTTGATAACGTCCCTACCGCGATCGCCAGCCAGGTTTCGGTCAATAAGGCCATCACGCCAGATATGTCGGGCGATACGGTTGCAGGCAATATCAATATCCGCACCCGCTCTGCCTTTGATTATCGTGGGCGTCGGATCACGGGCGGTCTTTCGCTCGGCCAAGTTGAGTTGGGCGGTGGACGCGAAATTGATGCGTCGCTGGTAGTTGCTGATCGCTTCTTCGACGGCAAGCTAGGACTTTTGGCGCAGGCCTCCTTCTATGAGCGTGAAATGGTCACCGATAATTGGGAGACCGACCCTTACTTGCGCCCCGGCAGCACCACATCCGGGATTGATCGTCGTCCGGGTTCTGAGACTCGCCGTTGGGCCCGCGAATATGAAAACAAACCTTACCGCCTAACCCGCGGCAATATTTCCGGCTCGGTCCGCGCTGATTGGCGACCGACAGAGCAAGATAGTTTCTTCGCTCAATCCGTATACAGCCAGTTTACCGATATTGAGCTGCGCAACAATTACATTTTCCGGTTCGACAATGGCGCAACCAATACACCCAATACAGCCTGCTCAGGCACTGTAACCCCCATTACAACCAGCGCTGCCAATGATTTTTGTGCCGGCAACTTGCCCAATAAGGGGACAGTTTATGGCGTGCAGATGAACTGGAACTTCCGCACGGGTGACATCAAAGAATACATTTTCACCAATACGATCGGCGGAAAGCATGCGCGCTTTGGCTGGGATATCGATTGGCGTTTGAACTTCACTGAGACCGAGGATGGACAAGACCTAACCGGGACACCGACATTTCAGAGTCCGACGACAGTCACATCGCGCCCAACCGTCGATTATGATTTTACTGATGTTCGCAACAATACGGTGCGATTGTTCAACACAGTCTTGACGGGCACAACCCGCTCGAAAGGAGCCGCGGTCAGCAGCGTTGAGGCCTTCCCCATGCTGTTTACCGACATCATTGATGCCGAGGGTGGCGATCTGACTGCGGCGTGGACGGGTAAGTTCGATGCGAGCCGCGACATTAGTCTGTTTGGTGCGGAAGCGACATTGAAGCTTGGTGGTCTGTATACGACGCGCGACAAGAAGCGTCGCTTGACTCAATATCGCGCCCGGCCGGCTGACTTTACGGCTGCAGGCGTTGCCTTGCCGACTTATAATGATTTTGCCATCGATACGGCATTCAAAGGCGAATACGCGCTTGGCTACACATTCCGCTACTACTCCGGCGATAAGGTTAGGGACTTTGTCCAAAGCTTGAAAGATCGCCGTATTGGCTCTTATCAGGATGGCTCCGGCGAATATTTTGAAGTGACCGAAGATATCGCTGCAGCCTATGCGATGGCGACCGTCAAGCAGGACTGGGGCAGTGTCATTTTCGGCGGCCGTGTCGAACGCACCGAAAATACGTCAAAGGCCCTGCCAATCATCGGCGGCGTGCGCGTTCTCACCCAGCTCAAAAGCGATGACACGCTCTTTTATCCCAGCGTCCATGTGAATTATGACCTGAATGAAGAGATGAAGGTCCGCCTCAGCCTGAATAGTGGTGCTGCGCGTCCTGACTTTGACGATTTGGCTGCCAACTTCTCCATTGATGATGCGCCAGGCACCATCACGGGCGGCAATCCTGAGGCTAAGCCTGAAAAGTCGGTTGGCTTTGACGCTTATTTCGAATGGTATATGAAGTCACAGGGCTATTTCCAAATCGGCTTCTATTACAAGGATATCAAGGATGCCTTGTTCACCCAAAGCGGCACATTTGGCAGTACCATCCTGAATACGCCTGACCGCGATCGTTCTGGCTACAATTTCACCACCGTGCGCAACGGCGGCGATGGCAAGCTGATGGGCGTTGAAGTCGCTTTCAACCATACGATTGAAGAATTGGTTGAATCCATGAACGGGCCGGATTGGCTCGAAGGGTTTGGCATTCGCCTGTCCGCCAATTTCAATGATAGCGAGATTAATGTGCCAGCCGTTGGCACGGCACCTTTGCGGGTTGTTGATCTGCCAGGGGCGTCAGACGTCGTGACCAATGTCGGCCTGACCTATGAAAAGTATGGCTTGTCGGCCCGCATCGCTTATCAATATCGCACCAAATGGCTGCAATCGGTTGGCGGTTATACAACGGTCAATGGCGTCTTGGTGCCCGATGGCAATGGCGACATTTACTGGAACGATTCTGAAAGCTTGTCGGTCTCGGCACGCTATGAGTTGAACGACAACATTGAGTTGACGTTCGACGGCGTGAATTTAGCCGACAGCCCAGGCCGCCGCTTTGCTGACAGCGAACTTAATCCGATTGAGTATGAGACCTTCGGCCCTCGCTACATGGTCGGGGTTCGCTTTAAGTACTAAGCCCCAGCGCCCGCTCTATGAGACGCACATAGGGCGGGTCTGCCGTTTCCCGAGTTTGAAAACGCCGATCCGCCCCTGACTTGGTGAGAATAGGCATCTGATTGTTAGGACTGTCGTTCGTTGGGGGGCCTGCCGGTTTGATCCGGCAGGCCCCTTTCTTTTTGATAATTGCACGAAGGCAAAGGCAATTAGGCTCACACAAATCGGCTGTAGGTTGGGTTGGTGGCGTTTCCTTTCGTCGCGCCACTGACATGATTTTCAGGCATGAAGGCCGGATAGATCGTGGGGGTAAAGCAGGTGCAGAAATCAACCTGGCTCAAATCGCTTTGCTTCGTGCTTTGTCTGTCAGGGCTTTCCGCCTGTGGCTCTGACAAGCCCGACACCAAACTCACGGGCTGGCAGAAAGAAGTTGGCCAATTGCGTATTGGTGCAACAGCAGGCGAGGATAGCCCTACGACTTTGGCCCGTTGGACGGCCTATCAAGAATATCTCAACCGCATCACTGGGTTGAAAGTCGAAGTCTTCCAGGCCGCAGACTATAATGGCATTATTCAAGCAATGGCCTCAGGCCAGCTTGAGCTCGCCCAAATGGGGGGTGCAGCCTATGCGAATGCCCGCGAGCAGATGGGCGAGAAGGTAACACCCTTCTTGGCATCCCGAACGGCTGAAGGTTTTTCGGGCTATTATTCAGCGCTTATCGTGAAAGCAGACAGCCCGTATCGAACGATAGAGGACTTGCGCGGAAAGTCCTTGGGCTATGTCGATTTCAATTCGACTTCTGGCTATTTGTTCCCGCGCTGGGCGATGCGCCAGCAAGGAAAAAATCCTGACACTTTCTTCGGCAAGACCGCCATGAGCGGTGGCCACACGCAGTCGGTTTTGGCTCTGGCGAACGGTCAATTTGACGCAATCTTTCTGATCGCTAGTGGCGGCACGCCAGAGACCGGCTTTACCACAGGCTCACTCTACACCTTGGCTCGGAAGGGCGCGGTGAAGATATCGGACTATCGCATCATCTGGACGGCAGGTCCGATGCCTAACTCGCCCTATGTGATCCGCACAGACCGCCCGCAAGCCTTTCAAGACGTCACCCGCGGGGCGATGGCCGCGCTGGCTTACGAGGATCCACAATTATGGGTGGATATCGGGCTTCAAGAGGGATCCGATATGCAACCCATGACGGCTGCTGACTATCAGGCCGTGGTCGAAATGCGACGCGCAGAGATCGCCGAACGCCGTGCTGCCCCGGCTCAGAAACCATCCACTGGGAGCGCTAAGCCATGATCCGCGCTTTAGGTTTCTTCCTTATTCTGCTCGCCTTGATGCAGCCTGCTACGGCGCAGACACCGCCAGCTGGCTTTCGGGTTGGGATAGCGGGCCTGGCAGAAACAGGTTGCGCCGCCGCGCCAAGTGACGGGGCAGCTGCAGCTTATCGGAAACATCTTGAAGGACGACTAGGAAAGCCGGTGGTTCTCTGTGGCTACGAAGACGGCAAAGCCGTGGCAACAGCCTTGCAAGATGGTCAGTTAGACTTGGCCGTTTTGGATCAGCCATCTTTTGAGGCTGTCAGCAAGATCGCCCGCCCAATTCTGGCACCGCGGGCTGACGCCATTACCGGTCGCGTTCTCGCCGTGGCGTTAGCTTTAAAGTCGTCTGGACGAGATACGCCAGCCAAGCTTGCTGGTAGTCGGCCGATCTTCATTTCTAAGCTGGCAGCTAGCCATAGCGTGCCCTTGCAGGGCTTGGCGGATTATGGCGCAGATACCAAGAGCTTTAAGCCAGAACAATTTGTCTTGGACGAGCATGCTGGTCTTGCAGCCTTGCGCGCCGGACAGGGCGATGCGTTGATTATCACAGCAGGTGCGCGCCAAAGGCTCTGCCGTGGCGATGACCCCAAAATCGTGTTGTGTGGCGATGTGGTTGAGGCTTGGCGCGGCCGCCCCACGGCGCAGACGGGTCTTGTCGTCAGAAATGACCTGCCGGAGGCGGATCGCTATCAATTGGTTGGCATCCATGTGGCTCTGCATCAAGAGCGCCCCGAAGCCATGACCTTTTTGGCGACCAAGCTAGGCGGTGGGATCGCCCTAGATCCAACTGAGGCGACTGCTATGCAAAAGGGTGCTCGCTAACGTGCCCCAGCAAGAAGCGATTAAGGCGCAAGTTATTCGGGAATTTGAAGCGCAGCGGCGAGTGACCCTGCTGCGCCAGCGCACCCAGCAAGTAGTCGTTTTGATTGGCTTCAGTGCGCTGATTGCCGTGTGCTTCCATGTCAGTGGGTTCTTCTCTGGCAGCCAAGGTAGCGACCCTTGGGGGCGGATTGCCAATCTCCTCAACATCATGATCCCAGACCTCAAGCCAGAGGCGCTGTTTGAGGATCGTGGGACTGCTGGCTCGCTCTCCTCTTGGTTTTATGACATGCCAACCTGGCTGAGCCTGTTGTGGGAAACAGTTCAGATCGCCGTCGTTGCGACATTGTTTGGCATTTTCTGCGGGTTTTGGGCCTCACTCTTGGCATCAAAAAATCTTTCGCCCTCGCCCGTCATTTATTGGTTCACCCGGCGCTTGCTCGAAGTGATCCGTACACTGCCAGATCTGATCGTCGCGCTCATTCTGGTTGCAGCCTTTGGCGTTGGTCCATTGCCGGGTGTGATCGCTATTGCTCTGGGGACCATGGCCAGCCTCGGAAAGCTCTATTCTGAAGCCAATGAAGCGGCAGATATGCGGCCGGTGGAGGCGGTGAGGGCGGTTGGTGGCTCTTGGTGGGCGCAGGTGCGCTTTGGCGTGCTGCCACAAGTCCTGCCCCATTATGCGTCCTACGGATTACTGCGCTTGGAGATCAATGTTGGTGCCGCCGCCGCTTTAGGCGTTGTCGGGGCTGGTGGGATTGGGATCGAGCTTTCTCGCGCCATCACCTACACCGAGTTTGACACCTATTTCGCACTTTTAATCCTGATCATTGGTCTGATCATCCTGATCGATCTCGTGTCAGAAGCAATCCGCCACCGCCTAATCGGCTTGGAGGCATCCGCATGACCACAAGCGCTACCCTAGCCGCACCGCCTCAGGTCACCGCCCATCAGATGCAAGTGGCGCGCGCGATTGCGCCGCATCTGGTGGACACGCCTTTGGCTGTCCAAATACGCCGTCTTGCCCTTTGGATTGGATTGAGTGTGATTTTTGTTGCCCTGTGTATCGGGGTTGATATGACGCCTGCTACATTTGCTAAGGGCCTTTCCAAGCTGGCCGACTTCATGGCCAATATGTTTCCCCCGAACGCGGCTGGCGGGGAAGTTCGGATCTTGCAAGCTTTGGCTGCGACGTTTGCTATGGCGGTAGCGGGCACTTTCTTGGGTGTTCTGGGTGCCTTACTTTTGGGGCTAGTCGGGGCGAAAACCTTTGTCGCGAACCCCGCACTCCATTTCCTCATCCGGCGCAGCTTCGACGTGTTTCGCGCCATTCCCGCCCTTGTCTGGGCGCTCATTCTCATTGTTGCCTTCGGGCTTGGACCTTTTGGGGGCGTGATCGCCTTGGCACTGACCGACATCCCGCGCTTGGCCAAACTCTATGCCGAAGCGATTGAGAATTGTGATCCTCGCCCGCAAGAGGGCATTCGCGCGACGGGTGGACAGCGCCGAGCCGCCATTCGCTTTGGCCTGTTGCCAGAGGTTTTGCCGGTGATGGCCAGCCAGTCGCTCTATATGTTGGAGTCCAATTTCCGCAACGCCGCCATCTTAGGCATCGTAGGGGCAGGCGGCATCGGTTTTGAGTTGGAAGAGCGCATCCGCATTTTCGCCTTTGATCAGGTCGCTTGGATCGTCATTGCCTATGTGCTCTGCGTCATGGCGCTGGACCTCGTGTCTGAGAAGATTCGCTCAAGACTGGTCCATGGCTGAGAAATCAACCGCGGATCCAACAAATCAGCGCCCTAAACGGAAGAGTCGGGTCAGATCGTCACATAGGTTTCACGCGCTCGCTTTAGCCTCACCCCAGCGATAGGAGGCATACGTGCTCGAACTCAAGTCCGTGACAAAGCGCTTTGGCTCCACCCAAGCAGTGCATGATGTTTCCCTTCAAATCCCAGCCGGCTCGATGGTCGGCATTATCGGACGGTCCGGTGCTGGTAAGTCCACATTGCTGCGCTTGATCAATCGCCTTTGCGACACCAATGAAGGCGCGATCACGTGGCATGGTAAGCCAGTGACCGAATTGCGCGGCAAAGCGCTCAGCCAGTGGCGCGCCACCTGCGGCATGGTTTTTCAGCAGTTTAATCTCTCGCCACGTCTCGATGTCTTGACCAATGTTCTAATCGGTAGTCTGGCCCGACAACGTGGGGTGGCCCCCATGCTCAAGCTATTTCCAGCAGAAGAGCGGGCGCGCGCGATATTGGAATTGCATGCTTTGGGCATGTCGCACACCGCGTTGCAGCGGTGCTGCACCTTGTCCGGTGGCCAGCAACAACGTGTCGCTATTGCACGGACTCTGATGCAATTGCCTGAAATCATATTAGCGGACGAGCCCATCGCTTCCCTCGATCCAGCCAATGCCCAGACAGTTATGGAGACTCTGTCCACGATTAATCGAGAGCGGAACATTACCGTTCTGGTCAATCTGCATGCGCTCGATATTGCTCGCCGCTTCTGTCCACGGATCATCGGTATGGCGGATGGCCAGATTGTCTTTGATGGCACACCCGATGACCTCAACGCCTCGGTGGTCGACGCGATCTATGGCCGTCATGTCATCGAAGGGTCAGGTGCGCGCGATGAAGCCCAAGAGCTTCTGGATGCGGTTGCGTGACCGGCAAGCTATCAGGGCGCATCTTGCCGCCAGACTATCGCTATTTTGAGCATTGGAGGCACGATCCAACGGCGGAACAGCCTGCAGAATCTGAGCCGGGAATCTCACCTGAGGCTCATGTCCGCGACAGTATCCTAGGTCCTTGGACCCGGGTTGGTGCCCGTACATCTTTGATGGAAACAGAGATGGGTGCTTATAGCTACATTGTGACGGATTCCAGCGCTGCCTACTCAACGATTGGCAAATTCTGTTCGATTGCGCGCGACACCCGGCTTAATCCCGGCAACCACCCCACTTGGAAGGCAGCCCTACACCACTTCACCTATCGCTCAGTTTCTTATCAATTGAGTGATCAAGACGACGACGCTTTTTTTGACTGGCGACGCGCCGATCATGTGACCATCGGACATGATGTCTGGATTGGGCATGGCGCAACCATCCTTGCAGGCGTCAGTGTTGGAACCGGTGCTGTTGTCGGCGCTGGGGCAGTTGTGTCAAAAGACGTAGCCCCTTTTTCGATTGTCGGCGGGGTACCATCGAAGCCCATCCGCGAGCGGTTTCCCAAGGCAGTTCAAGATGGGCTTCTCGCCCTAGCTTGGTGGGATTGGCAACATGATAAGTTGGCTGAAGCGCTGCAGGATTTTAGAGATTTGGATGCCGATGCCTTTGTTGAGAAACATTCCTAAGCTGCGTCGCTCGCTATGACCGGAACCTTGTTCTTAATCGTTGGCCCGTCAGGTGTCGGCAAGGATTCGCTGATTGAAGGCGCCAAAGCCCAATTGTCGGCCGTTCCCACCTATTATTTTCCTCAACGCTTTATCACCCGGCCACAGGACGCCGGTGGGGAAGATCATTTTGCCGTTGAGCCTTCTGAATTTGAAACAAAGCGCGAGAGAGGTGATTTTGCGCTTTTCTGGAATGCCCACGGTCTATCGTACGGCGTACCGGCGGACATCTCGGCCCGGCTCAAGCGGGGTCAACATGTGGTGGTCAATGTCTCGCGCGCGATTTTGGACGAGGCGCGTCAGAGGTTTTCGCCATTGGTCGTTGTTTCGATTACTGCGCCCAGCAAGGTCATTGAGCAGCGCTTGACGGCCCGTGGCCGTGAAACAGCCCCCGAGATTGCTGACCGCATCGCGCGTGCCGCCGCTTATGATGTGACGGGCCCAGGCGTTATTTTCTTGAACAATGATGCGAGTTTGGATGCTGGTGTTTCAAAGTTGGTTGAAATCCTGGAGGCGTCATAATGGGTGTGTTTGAAGCATTTCTGGAAGACCCTGTTCAAGACGCAGGTCTCTACCTGTTCCCAGTCGCCCCCGACACGTGGGAGCAAAAGATTACGGGCGTCACATTTGAAGGCGCAGAACCGCAGGCGATAGTGCAAGACATACAAGGACGGATTGCTGCTTATCAATTCGCTTTGAAAGTTGGCGATCAACCCATGGTCAAAATAGCCTTTGACGAGCCCGGCCCCGGGTTAAGCGACGAGGCTTTCATTCCCGGTCTCAACGCCTTTGAGAGACCGTCGCAGGCTTTGACGGATCAAATCGCGGAAGAAGTGGCGGAGGCACCTATACAAATCCGTGTGCCCGCCCTCATCCAATATGTTGGGGACCACTTTACCTATGGTGCACGCGACACGCATCTGGGGACGGGTGAAGACGCCATGCCCGCGTTAGAATGCGGTCTGACACCCGGCACCTGTGTGGATATGCATACGTTAGCTGTGGCGGCTTTGCGGGCGATTGGGGTACCCGCAGCCTACATTATGGGTGTGCACATTGCCGAAGCGCGTGAGCAGTGGTCCACTGGTCATTGTTGGCTTAATCTGAAGTGCGAAGGCGTGCCACATCATTGGGATATCTCGCATCACGTCCAATATGGCGTGCGAGAAATAACGCCAAAACTCAATCCAAAGCCTGGGCGACGCTTCGCGCTCAGCATTGGGCGTGGACTCGAATTTGATGGGCCAGACGGCAAAGTCACCTACCCATCCTTGTCGGGCTTTCATGCTTTGACTGGGCCAAGTGCCGGCCAAAAGCTGCGCACATTGGCCCGAATTCGGGACTAAAACCGACCCTTAGCCAATCAAGTGCTCTTCTGCGTGGACGGCATGGAGGCGGGCATAAGCACCTTCTGGGATAGCCAAGAGGGCTTGGTGATGGCCTTGCTCGATGATCTTGCCGCGCTCAAACACCAAAATCCGATCCACATCCTTGATGGTCGAGAGGCGGTGCGCCACGATGATTGTGGTGCGATCAACCATGAGATCAGCCATAGCCGCTTGGATCAATCGCTCGGTCACGGTGTCGAGGCTGGAGGTTGCTTCGTCGAAGATAACAATGTTGGCGTCGACCAAAAAGGCGCGGGCTATGGCAACCCGCTGACGCTCACCGCCAGAAAGCTTCACGCCGCGCTCTCCGACCAAGGTCTGATAGCCCTCTGGCAAAGCTACAATGAAGTCATGGGCGTAAGCGCGCTTGGCCGCCGCCACAATGGCTTCCATCGGCGCGTCGGGGTGCGCATAGGCGATATTGTCGGCGAGGCTGCGATGAAACAGGATCGGCTCTTGCGGCACAATCGAAATTGCTCGCCGCAAGCTGGCTTGTCGGACTTGGGCAATGTCTTGGGCGTCGATCCAAATGGTTCCGGACTTCAGGTCATAGAGGCGTTGGATCAGCTTAACGAAGGTAGATTTGCCAGAGCCAGATGGGCCGACAAGCGCAATCTTTTCACCCGGCGCGATCCGAAGGTCCAAATTCTGGTAGAGGGACGCTTTGCCGGTCTCCGTGCCGGGATACTTGAATTGCACTTGGTCGAAGATGATCTCGCCCAAACCGGGCTGAAAGTCTGGGGCTTGATCGACATCTTCAACGCCAAGCGGTGCACGGTCAAATTCGATGATATCGGCCAGCTCTGCGCTCGCACGTTGCAGCATCCGGATATGATCGCCGACTTTGCGTAGGCTGCCGCCCAATTGGAAATTGGCGGTAATGACAAAGGCGACGTCACCCGGCGTGGCCTGCCCTCGCGTGGAGAGGCCGATCAACAAAACCAACATGGCGGCCTGCAAGGTCAGCCACAAGAAGTGTTGAACTAGGCCCATGTCCAAGGCCTTGCGCCACGAGACGACGGCGAGGGATCGCCACTTGCCAGTGACCTTTTCAAAGCGCTCGGTTTCGCGCACTTCTGCTCCAAACGCTTTGACAGCATTGTTGTTAGAGACGGCGTCGGCGACCGCAGCGCCAATGCGTGAGTCTGCTGCTGCGGCTAAAACATTGGCTGGGCGCACATAGTGGATGGCGATCACGAATGAGGCCACCACATAGATTGCCACCATCACGAGAAACACGATCCCCACGACGGGAAAGCGAACCAACATTACGCCAGCAAGACCCAAGATCACCAAGCCTAGGGGCAGAAATTGTTGCCACAGAATGTCGGAAATATGCTCGTATGACCAGCGGCCGCGCGTGAGCTTGTGGACAGTCGCGCCGGCAAAGGTATTCGCGTGCCAATCTGAAGAGAAGTGCTGAATTCGCGCGAACCCGTCTTCAATGACTTTGGCCATACAGCGTGCGGCAGCCCGATGATAAACGCGGGTCGAAACATTGCCCAGCACATAATAGAGGGCGGAAATCCCGGTCATAATCGCGACAGCTCTGAGTGCGGCGTGCCCAGCGTTTTGGTCGGTCAGTCCTCCCGCAGCAGCCTTGGTGAGCGTGTCAACTAAATGGCCAGCGGAGAGGGGGATACAAACTTCTGCAACCACCATCGCGAGGGTTAGCACGATGACAACCGATAACAATGGTCTCTCTTGCCGCCAATATCGGGCACAGAATCCAATGGTTTCGCGCCATGAGTGGCGCGCCTGATTATTTTGTTGGGACATGGGGCTTGCTTATGGGGCTTGCGCGACACGCCCATGACATGACCAAGTAAAATCACTCCCTAACCGAGGGATTTGTGGCAGAGCTTTTTTAGGGCGACGGGTGCGAAACTGTATCAGCCGACCCGCACACCCCCGGTCCAGACACCGCGCACAAGGGCGTGGCCATCTACCACTTTCACTCGGACGACATCGGCACGTTTTCCGACTTCCAGTGTTCCGCGGTCATTTAGGCCAACGGCTCGGGCAGGCAGTCCGGTTACCGTATCTACCGCTCGTTCGATCGGCCATTGCCACGGGCCAGCTGCCAAGGCAAAAGCGCATTCAATTAAGCTTCGGGGAACATAATCAGAGGCAAAACCAATCGGCAGACCTGCGGCGATCAAGTCTTTGGCGGGCACATTGCCGGAGTAAGAGCCACCCCGGATCAGATTGGGCCCGCCCATCACAATATGCATCCCACGGGCTTGGGCCGCTTGAGCGGCTTCCATCGTTACGGGGAATTCTGCAATGGTCGCGCCAAGATCTGCCGCCTCATCAATATGGGCCACCGATTCATCGTCATGGCTGGCGATCGGTACGCCACGAGCTTTGGCGACTTCTACCACAAGACGCCGGTTCGCGGCATCATGACGGGCGACATTAGCCCGACGCTCGGCCAACCTGTCTTCGATCGCAGCTTCGGTTAGCCCTTCACGTCGCCACATATCCAGGAATTTATCGATGTTGCGATATTGGCGCTGGCCCGGTGTGTGATCCATCAAGGAGAACAAGCCGGTCAAAGGGGCATCGGCAAAGTCAGGAAGCCATTCAGCCATCACATCTGATGGCGCTTCACAGCGCCAATGCAGGCGGTGGGTTGCTTTCAAAAGTCGTTTGTCATGCGCTTCATGTAACGCATCAGTCAGGCGGATCAAATTGTCGGGCGTACGGGCTGACCCAGCGCCAAAAGAGCCTATCGATAGGGAATCAAAAACGGTCGTCACGCCGACGCTAATGCATAGGCCGTCGTGGACCACAGCGGCGGAAACTGGGTTCCAATCAATGTTGGCCCGCGGGAAGAAGTGACGCTCCAAATTGTCGGTATGAATATCAATAATGCCAGGAATCAACCAATCCCCATCACAATCCTCGCCATGCTGGCTTGGACCTTCCACGATGTCTGCGATTTCCGTGCCTTTAAAAGAAAGGCTTCCTTGGACTACCCCAGTGGGCGTTACGATTTTGGCTTGAGAAAGTTGGATGGTCACAGTCAGCTCACTACAGTTAGGGGTGGGGGAGGAAATTTGTGAGTGTTTAGTCGAAGGCAGGGAGCCGTTCGTTTTCGATGGTGATTTCAACCCGATCAGAGGCCATTCTGGCTTCGCCATATTCGAGAGGGCGGCCCAGACCATCTACATTCCAAGCATGGGTCACCAGCAATGGAATGTGTCGCGGAACATTGAGGAGCTGGGTTTCTTGCGTGGTCGGTAAGCGCGAACTGATCTTGGTGCGCAGGCGCGTATAATCGGGCACACCGCAATCAATCAGGGTTTGCGTAATCGACTTTGATCGCGCGTAAAACACTGCAAATGTCGGGAAGCGTTCAAAGGCGAACCAATGTCTGGCGACCGAAATGACTTGCCCATTGGCAAACCCTACACGTTCAAGAAAGATCGTCGGTGAGCCACCTTTAAGTCCAAGTGCTGCTGCAACATGGGGTTCGGCTGGGCGAGTGTCCAAGGTCAATGTCTTGGTTTCTGGGTTGGCGGCTTGTTCTTGCAATCCTGCAGAAAAACGCGTTCGCTTTCCGATTCCGTAGATCAAAGTTGGTCGCCGTACAAAACTTCCTCGCCCTTGGGTCGATTCGACCAAGCCTTTCGATTGCAGATGCGCCAGCGCGCGTCGAGTCGTGTGACGATTTGTCGAAAACCGTTCACAAATCTGCAGCTCAGTTGGCAATTTGTCGCCCGGCACCAACCGACGCTCGGAAATTTCTACTTCGAGCCATTGGACAATTGCACGCCAATTTGTTGTCGTTTGGCCCTTTTCATCAATAACAATTGACATTTTACTGCCTTTTTACATTGAGTACAACAAATTTATATTACGTCACAGCAATGACACAATAAATCTGTTGAATTTATACTAGTATAACGATAGCATAATGCAAGTCCTAATTCAATCAATTCAAAAGTTGTTCGCTATGACCCAATCGTACACAGACGAATTTGTTGACAATTCCCAGTTGGCCGGCACGCCCCGTCAAGGCTGGTTGTCGACTTTGGCAAAGGCCCCAGCGTCAGAGGTTTTAAGGCTTTGGGAGGGCTTGGTTGCGCCAGAAAGCCAAATTCTTCGCCCCGCTGAAACCGGCATGGTGATGGTGCGTGGTCGCACAGGCGGCGCAGGCAATCCGTTTAACCTTGGCGAGATGACGGTCACGCGCTGTGCGATCCGTTTGGCTACCGGGGAAACCGGCATCGGCTATGTGGCCGGTCGAGATAAGGCGCATGCCTATGTCGCAGCCGTTGCTGACGCGATGATGCAATCCTCCGTCTGGCACGACCAAGTTCGCGACGGTCTGATTGAACCCTTGCAGCAGGCCTCTGATGCACGACGCGATGTCCTAAGCCGGAAGGCAAAGGCCACGCAGGTTGAGTTTTTCACCATGGTTCGAGACCGGAAGGCCTAGATATGAATGCCCCTCTAAATCTTGCTGAATTGCGCCCCGGCTTTTTTGAGCCCGTCCGTGACAGCCAAAGTGTTTTTCGTGCGCTCCTGACCGCCACAGCCCAACCCGGGACCCAGGTAGAGCTTGGCAAAGCTTTGACGCCACCGGTCGGTCTCAATCAGACAGCGGCAGCCGTGCTGTTAACTTTGGCGGATCAAGATACCTTGGTTTGGCTAGAGCCAAGCTTGCGCGGTGGTGCGGTCGAGAGTTGGCTTCGGTTCCACGCATCTTGTCCATTGACCGAGCGAGCAGAAGAAGCTGCTTTTGCCGTCGTGTCTGATACAGCGCTTGCGCCGCAACTTCTGTCAGCTTTCAATCAAGGCGACGCCAAATATCCAGACTTGGCGACCACAGTGCTTGTGATGGTCCAAAATCTTGAGACAGGCGGGAAATTGGTTCTCGAGGGACCCGGGATTGAGACGGTCGCAGAAATCGCCCCGCAAGGCGTCCCAGATTTCTTTTGGTCAGAGCGCGCCGAATTAGTGGCTCACTTTCAATTTGGGATCGACGTGATGCTGTGTGCTGAGGCTACGCTTGTATCGATCCCGCGTACCACCCGCATTCAGATTAAAGGGGAATAAGCATGGCTTATGTGGCTGTTAAGGGCGGCGAGCGCGCGATCACCAACGCGCACGCCTGGCTGGGCGAAGTGCGTCGTGGCGATGTCGCTGTTCCTGAGTTGAGCGTCGCACAAATTCGCGAACAAATGGGTTTGGCGGTTGATCGTGTGATGGCCGAAGGCTCTTGCTACGATCCTGATCTGGCCGCTTTGGCCATCAAGCAAGCGCGCGGCGATCTCCCGGAAGCTATTTTCTTGCTGCGGGCTTATCGCACAACTCTGCCACGTTTTGGCGCGTCGACCCCGATTGAGACGGCGGACATGGCCGTGCAGCGCCGGGTATCTGCGGCATTCAAGGACATTCCAGGTGGGCAGGTCCTAGGGCCAACGTTTGATTATACCCACCGTCTGTTGGACTTTAAGCTGGCGGCTGATGGCGGCCATGACGTCCCGCCGGCACAAGTTGCCGAAGAGCTCATGCCAACGCAATTGGCGACAATTGCGCAAGTCTTTGCGCATGAAGGCCTGTTAGAGGCCGATCCAGTCGCGGAGACCGACACGCCGCCCTATGATCTGACCCGCGAGCCGATGGCCTTTCCAGCCGAACGCGATCAACGCCTGCAGGCCCTTGCACGCGGCGATGAAGGTTTCCTCTTGAGCCTTGCTTACTCCAGCCAACGTGGCTGGGGTTCAACCCACCCCCTGTGCGGCGAGATCCGGATGGGTGAAGTCAGTGTCGGCTTTACGCCTGATGAGCTGGGCTTTGAAATTGAGCTGGCCGATTTGCCGATGACGGAGTGCATCATGCTGTCAGGGTTTGCAGGCTCTGCCGAGCAAGCACCGCAATACACGCGCGGCTATGGTCTCACTTTTGGCCACAACGAACGCAAAGCGATGAGCATGTCGATTGTCGACCGCGCGCTTCGCGGCCGTGAGTTGGGCGAAGAGGGCCAAGCGCCCTGTCAGGATGAAGAGTTTGTGCTCTATCACTCCGACGTGGTGGAAGCTTCGGGCTTTGTTCAACACCTCAAGCTGCCACATTACGTCGACTTCCAGGCTGACCTTCAATTCCTGCGTCGTCTACGTCGGGAGTTCTTTGACGCCAAAGCAAAGGCTTTGGCAGAGCAGGCAGAGCACATGAAGGAGGCCGCAGAATGACCGCCACCGAAGCATATTCGCTCCCCAACGCGGCACCAGAAGACCGCTATTACACCTATGCTTATCTGGATGAGCAGACCAAGCGGATGATCCGCCGTGCCATCTTGAAGGCCTTGGCAATCCCTGGCTATCAAGTCCCCTTCGGCTCGCGCGAGATGCCCGTCCCCTACGGTTGGGGTACGGGCGGCATTCAGCTGACTGCAGCCATTATTGGCCCAGAAGACGTTTATAAGTGCATCGACCAAGGGGCTGATGATACCACCAATGCGGTCTCTATTCGTCGGTTCTTTGCCACTGTGGCCGATGTTGCCACAACCGAAGACACCCGCGAAGCGACGATCATTCAGTCGCGCCACCGGATTCCCGAGCAGCCCTTGGCCGAAGGCCAAATCATGGTGTTCCAAGTTCCCCAGCCAGAGCCTCTGCGCGGCCTAGAACCACGAGAAACCGAGACGCGCGCCATGCATGCCTATGGTGAGTATGGCCTGCAATATGTCTCACTCTATGAGAATATATCCGCCTACGGACGGATTGCTGCAACGGCAGGTTATCCTGTGATGATTGATGAGCGCTATTTGATGAGCCCTTCACCCATTCCCAAGTTTGACAATCCCAAAATGCACATGAACCCAGCGATCCTATTGTTTGGCGCGGGTCGTGAGAAGCGGATTTACGCGGTCCCACCATTCACACGGGTGCGCAGTTTGGACTTTGAAGATTATCCGTTTGAGACACAAAGTTGGGACGAAGTTTGTGCCCTATGCGGCGCCAATGATTCCTATCTGGACGAGGTGGTTCTCGACGATCAGGGACAGCACATGTTCGTCTGTTCCGACAGCCACTATTGCGCAGACCGCCGTGCCAAAGGCCATGCAGGTCCCATGGCAGGACACGCGCTTGCCCACATTGAGACCGAAATCGCGGCAGAGGAAGCATAGCCATGACTGACATCTTGGATCGGCCCGCTTCTACAAATTCTGATGGTCGTGCAGAGCCTCTGCTGCGCGTCTCTCATTTGACCAAATATTATGGTCATGTCGCTGGGTGCCTCGACATTAGCTTTGAGATGAGACCTGGGGAAGTTCTTGGCATTGTTGGCGAGAGCGGTTCGGGTAAAACGACTCTTCTCAATTGCATATCCGGCAAGCTGGCCCCCACTTCAGGGTCCATTGCCTTCAACTCGCGTCGTCATGGCTTGGTGGACATCTATGATTTGTCAGAGCCAGATCGACGCCGCATGCAGCGCGAAGATTGGGGCTTTGTGCACCAGAATCCTCGTGACGGCCTCAGAATGCGTGTTTCGGGTGGTGCCAATGTCGCTGAGCCATTGATGAACCTCGGTCGCCGCCATTATGGCGACATGCGGCAAGCAACCATGGACTGGTTGAGCCGCGTTGAACTTGATTTGGGTCGCGTTGACGATAAGCCGCGGAACTTTTCTGGCGGCATGCAACAACGCATTCAGATTGCCCGCAATCTAATTCATAACCCCCGCCTTGTGTTTATGGATGAGCCGACCGGCGGGCTAGATGTTTCCGTTCAGGCGCGTTTGCTTGATCTATTGCGCGAGTTGGTGCGGGACCTTGGACTGGCTGCCATCATTGTGACGCATGATATGGCCGTTGCCCGCCTCATGGCAGATCGCTTGATGGTGATGAAAGGCGGTCATGTCGTGGAGACTGGCCTAGCCGATCAAGTGCTCGACGACCCGCAGCATCCCTATACCCAATTATTGGTCTCAAGCGTGCTGCAAATCTAAAGCACCCTTGTTCCATCCTCTTTAGCCTTTGTTTGAAGCGATCCTCCCATGACCCAAGAAGCAGCTATCCGCGTCGATGATCTCAGCAAGATTTTCACCCTGCACAATCAAGGTGCGACGTCGATTGGCGTCTTTGAGGCGCTCAAGCTGGAAGTGATGCCTGGCGAATGTGTTGTCTTGGCGGGTGAATCCGGCGTCGGGAAGTCGACCCTAATGCGAACCATTTATGGCAATTACTTGCCAACCTCGGGCGGGGTTTACGTAAGCCATGACGGCGTGCCCGTGGATATCACCAAGGCACCGCCGCATCAGGTGCTGGAGATCAGACGGCGGACTTTAGGCTATGTCAGTCAGTTCCTACGCGTGATCCCGCGTGTTTCAACGCTGGATCTCGTCGTTGAGCCGTTGCTTGAAAATGGTGTCGAACTGGAAGAAGCACGCGAGCGGGCGATCACCCTTCTGCAGGCTTTACGTTTGCCAGAAGCACATTGGGAACTGCCGCCGTCAACTTTCTCTGGTGGAGAGCAACAGCGCGTCAATATCGCACGCAGCTTCATCCGCGAATATCCGGTCCTTCTGTTGGATGAGCCAACGGCTTCCTTGGATGCTGCCAATCGCGCCATCGTCGTAGAACTGATCAATGCGGCTTTGGCTAAAGGTGCCGCCATGGTCGGGATTTTCCATGATCATGATGTCCGTGATGCGGTAGCCACGCGCTTGTTCAATGTCTCAGAATATAAGGCTGCAGCTTAGGTCTCTTTGACGCTATAGTTTTAGGTGGAGGCTTTTATGCGTACCAGCTTGTTCTCGAAACGCGTCGTTGCACACGAAGGAGTCGTGGCCGCTCAGGTTGAAATTGAGGATGGTCACATTGTCGCGATTGTCCCAAGCGAAACGCGTTCTTCGTCGGACGCGCACGATTTAGGCGATGACTTTCTCATCCCTGGTCTGGTCGACATTCATACGGACAATCTGGAAAAGCATTATCAGCCGCGCCCGGGTGCGCATTGGGATAGTCTCGGGGCGGCTTTAGCCCATGATGGCCAATGCATCATGGCGGGTATTACGACCGTCTTTGACAGTCTCAGTCTGCATGGCCGCAAGGACGGCCTCGACCGCAAAGAGGCTTTGGCCCCGATGATTGCGGCAATGGATCAAGCGGGCGCGGAGGGTCTGCTGCGCGCGGAGCATTTGTTGCATTTGCGCTGTGAGATCACGAACCCTGAGCTGTTGAGTTTCGTGGAACCCCATCTCGACAATCCCCGGCTCAAGCTGCTTTCGGTTATGGATCATACCCCCGGCCAACGCCAGACGGCTGACCTCAATCGCTTTAAGGAGCGGATGGAGAAAGCCGGTACTGGGCGTCAAGAACTGGACGCTATGTTGGCCGAACAGACGGATTGGCGTGATCAGACAGTGGCTCCCAAAAACCGCGAGACCATTGTGGCCTTGGCCCGTGAGTTCGGCATTGCCCTAATGAGCCATGATGATGCAACGATAGAACATGTTGAGGAAAGCCATCAGGATGGCTGTGTCGCGGCCGAGTTCCCGGTGAGCCTTGTTGCTGCCCAACGCGCGCGCGAGCTTGGCCTACTGAATGTGATGGGTGGCCCAAATTTTGTGCGCGGTGCTTCCCATTCGGGTAATTTGAGTGCGCAAGCCTGTGCGGCGGCCGGTCTATTGGATATTCTGTCATCAGACTATGTGCCATTGTCGATGATCCGTGCGGCCTTTATGTTGGTAGAGGCTCCCTTCAATTGGCCGATCCAGCGCGCCATCGACACGGTCGCTAAGAATCCCGCCCATGTGTGTGGTCTGACCGATCGCGGCGAGATTAAAGTGGGGCAACGAGCTGATATGGTTCGGGTCTATCTTTCGCCAACGGGTTGGCCCATTGTCCGCGCGGTTTGGCGTGAAGGACAAGCAGTGGGATGATCCCCCGTTACGCGATTTATTATGCGCCGCGAGAGGTGCACCCTTTGAGCCAGATGGCGTCTGCTTGGCTTGGGCGTGATGCGTTCACCAACCAATCCTTTGAGCGCCCGGTTCTCCCCGGATTGGAAGGGATCAACCTCGACCAATTGACGCAAGACGCGCGTCAATATGGCTTCCACGCGACGCTGAAAGCCCCTTTTGAATTGCACCCTGAGCAAGACGAGGTGGGCCTTTTGTTAGCCTTTAAAGCGCTCACCACCCGCCATGCACCCTTTCAAGCGGATATACAGGTCGCGGCTCTGGGGCCATTTTTGGCCTTTGTGCTGGCAATGGACTCGCCGCAGATGCAGGCGCTGCACACGGATTGTGTGGTCGCGCTTGATGGCTTCCGCGCACCATTGAGCGACTTTGACCTTAATCGACGTCTGCATGCGGGCATAAGTCCGCGTCATGAGAGCCAGTTACGGGAATTTGGCTATCCCTATATTTTTGATGACTTTCGCTTTCACATGACCTTGACCGAGCGCATTCCCGATCAAGCGCGACGAGTACAGGTCTTGGCGGTCTTACAAGACCATTTCCAAGCCTTTGCTGGCCCACATAAGTTCGAAACCTTGGCAGTCTTCAAGCAAGGGGCGCGCGATGAGCCATTCACCATCTTGGATCTGCAAAGCCTTACAGGACCCAGCCTTTAGCCGCCCATGACTTTGGTGCGAATGTTCAATTGACCGGCAAGGCCTGCCATCCGATGGACTTCGATGGCTTGATAGTCGGGCGATTGCACCATCGCCAACATGGCTGCGCGGGAGGGATATTCGGCAATCGCCACCATGTCCCAAAGCTCTTCCACTTGGCCCAACATCAGATCGGTGACCATGCCCGAAAAGCGCGTTTTGCCGCCAACGGCTTCGACGCACGCCACAACGGCCATACCATAGCGCATATAGGCTTCACGGCCTGTCAATTCAGGCTCTGACCCGTCTGGATAGGTCGCCTTCTCCTTGAACTTCAACAGATTGACCATGCAGAATGGCCCATCTTCCTCACCACCAAAAAAGGCTGTTGCGCGTTCTGGGCTTGGAAAAACTTCATTGGTCACATTCATCGGGTCACTACTTTCATAATCGAGGCTACAAAACCTTGCGGGTCATCTTCTTGGATAAAGTGGCCCCCATGCAAGGTCGTATGGGGTTGATTGGCAGTGCCGGGGACGCGGCCAACGAACAATCGCTGCCCGCCGCGTGTAACTGGATCGCCGTCGCTAAAACAGCAGAGGAAGGGCTTTTCCCAGGTGTCCAAAACCTTCCAAGCTTTCAGTTGGTCTGGCACCGCAACATTGTCGCCAATGGGCACAAAGGACGGGAAGATGCGCGCGCCTGCCTTATAGCGTGCGTTCGGGAATGGAGCGTCATAAGCCGCGATCTCGGCAGGCGACAGCCTCCGTTTGGTGCCCCCCTGAACAATTTTGCCGATCGGGAAGACTGGGCTGAATTGTGAGAAGGCGCGCCATATCTTGAAGGCAGCGGGGCCACTTTGACCAGCAGGAAGACCACCGTTCGACAGCACCACAGCGGAAAAGCGATCTGGCATCTCGGCCAATAGTCGAAGGCCGATCAAAGACCCCCAGTCCTGACAGACCAAGGTAATGTTCTTCAGATCCAAGGCCTCAAGCCACAGGCGCATCCAAGCGACATGTTTGGCATAGCTATAATCCTGTTTCGAAGCCAGCTTATCTGAGCGGCCAAAGCCAATCAGGTCTGGTGCTACAGCCCGAAGGCCTTCGGCCACGACAGGCCCGATCATGTGGCGATACAAATAGCTCCATGTTGGCTCGCCATGCAGCATCAGAACGACCGGGGCGTCGCGCGGACCTTCATCGACATAATGGACGCGCATGGGCGTCTGGGTTTCTGGGTCCTTGATGGTCAAATAGCGGGGCAAGAAGTCAAACCCCTCAACCGCCTCAAATGCCGCATCTGGCGTACGTAAAACCTTCAAGCTCACTCTCCCCTGGCCCCTCTCAATTATTGACACTTAACGTGTCATATTTCAACCGAGGGGTCAATCAAGTTGTTGATTGTCGGACAGGGCCTTTAGCAAAGAAGCGAACGACTACGGACCAGCCCCCCGCCAAAAAGGCGACGCCAAGTGCCAGTGCCAGGTCTGCGCCGCCCAATGGGGCCATCTTAAAGATTTTGGCCAACCACGGCACATAAAGGATGGCTGCCAACGTCGCGGAAACAAGCCCGGCCACGATCCATAATAATCTGTGACGACGGTCAAACGGACTGATTGAAGGCTCATAGCCATCCACGAGTGCCAAGGTCACATTGCCTGTCACCAAGCAGACATAGCCCATCGAGCGTGCGGTCGTTTCTGGGATTCCCGTCTCAATCGCCCAGAAATAGAGGCCCAAAACGCCGCCCAGGAGGATTAGGCCTTGAAACCCAGCCCACGCCATTTGGGACAATCCAAACAGAGGTTCACTCAAGGCGCGCGGTGGCTGAACCATGGCCGAAGCTTCGCTCGGCTCGGCTTCGAAAACGAGCGAGGAAATGGGATCAATCATCAACTCCATCACCACAATATGCATGGGGAACAACATCGGGGGCAGTCCCAATAGGATGGGTAGCAAAGCGAGGCCTGCGATGGGGATATGGATCGCCAGCACATAACCAAGGGCCTTTCGCAAATTGGCAAAAATGCGCCGCCCAAGTCGCACGCCAGAGATGATGGAGGCGAAGCTGTCGTCGAGCAAAACCAAGTCAGCCGCCTCGCGCGCCACATCGGTGCCGCGCTGGCCCATCGCGATCCCGACATGAGCGGCTTCTAGGGCTGGTGCGTCATTGACCCCATCGCCCGTCATGGCAACGACATGACCCAAGGCTTGAAAGGCCAAGATCAGCTTAAGCTTTGCCTCGGGCCGGACCCGCGCGAAGATCCGTACATGGGCTAGGCGGGCTTGAAGCGCTTCAGGCGATAAATCCTCAATCTCTTGGCCGGTCAGGACGCCCGCGCCAGCATCGAGTCCGGCTGCCTTCGCAATGGCCAAGGCGGTGGCGGTTAAGTCGCCTGTGATCATGGCGATCTGAATGCCCGCTTGGCGGGCTTCAGCTAAGGCCGCTGGCACATCCTCTCGCAAGGGGTCGATGAAGCCCAGCAGACCGACGAATTCAAACGCAACATCTTCAATCTTCAGATCGGTCTTCATGTCTGTCCGGGCCTGAGCGCAGGCCAAAACCCGCAGGCCAGAAGAGGCCATGGCCTCCAATTCAGCTTCGATGCGTGCCCGGGCCTCTGGTGGTAGATCGGGGCACAGATGCAGCACGGCCTCTGGAGCGCCTTTCGTTGCCCAGATGCGCTGCCCTTCATGCTGCCAGTTTTGGATGACTGCTAATCTTTGCGGGGCGAGTGGGCTGACACTCTTGAGCGCAAAATCATTGAGCTCTACTGCCCCAGACGTTTGGGCATTGGCTGCTGCGTGGATGGCTTTATCCATCGGATCGATCGGGTGAACCGCACTGGCCAAGGTGCCAACCTGCAGGACCTCAGCATGATTGGTTTCATCAAGGGACCAGACACGATCAACTCGCATTTGGTTCTGGGTCAGCGTTCCGGTCTTGTCGACGCACAACAGCGTAATGGCACCCAAAGTCTCGACCACCGCTGCGCGACGTACGAGCACGTGGTGTTGCGCCAGACGTTGCGAGCCCATCGCCAAAAACACTGCGAGCACGAGCGGAAACTCTTCGGGCAAGAGGGCGATGGCCGCGGTGAGGCCCGCCAGTCCGCCAGCCAACCAGTCGCCACGCAAAAGTCCGTAAGCTGCGACAATGGCGAGGCAAACGACGAGCGCGCCTAAGCTCAGCCAAATCACCAAACGGCCTGTGCTGACTTGAAGGGGTGTTTGCTCAATCTCGCCTGAAAGTGCTGTCCCGATCATGCCGATCTGGGTGTTGCCGCCGGTCTGGGTTACAACGGCTAACCCTTCGCCGCTGACGACCAAGGAACCGGCAAAAAGCGAGACATCCTGCCCCAAGGTTTTGCTGGCAGGCGCTGATTCTCCGGTCAGGACGGCTTCATCCATCATCAGCAAATGGTCTGAGACGAGGTCCGCATCGGCTGGGAAGCGTTCTCCGGCATTGGGGATGATCAAATCACCGGGCACCAATTGATCGGCTGGCAGCAGGCGTGTTTGACCGTCGCGGATCACATGCGCATGGGGTGCCGCCAAGTCGCGCAAGGCATGTAGCGCGCGCTCGGACCGCGCATCTTGAAAGACGACAAGGCCCATAGAGACGCTCGCCGCAAGGACCAGAAACGCCCCTTCGGCTAGGTCGCCAACCATGAGATAGAGTGCTGCAGCCGACAGCATGAACAGAAACATCGGTTCTTTAAGGGTGCCAAAAATAATCCGCAGGACAGAGCGATCCTTGACGACAGCCAGACTATTGGGCCCGAATTCCTCTAGCTTCTGGTCGGCTTCTGCTTGGGTTAGGCCTTTAGTCATCGTCTCGCCCTTCGCCTTTTTCACCGGCATGGCCGCCACGATGGCACGACGTGCATTTTGCCGTCATGACGATGCCTTCTTCGGCATGTTTCTGCTTAAGGCGCGCGGGCTCATGCGCGTGGCAGGTGGTGCAATTGTATTGGCGATAGTCTTGCGCAACCACGTGGCACGTGGCGCAGGCGACATCATGTGGGCCGGTTAAGGCAAAGAAGCGGCCATGGTCAAAATGGGCAGGCTTCCAGCTTTCTTGGGTATGGCATGAGCTGCAATTGCTCTTCATGGCTTGATGAAAAGCAGCCCTTGGTGGCGTGTGGCAACTGACGCAATTGGCCTGAGCGGGCTGGCCGATTAAGGCGTGTGAAAAATGCGGCTGCACGCTAACCGGTATGATCCTGCCCTTATGTTCGGTATGACAGGTGAGGCAGTCTTGTGTTGTGAGGCGCTTGTGAAAGGACAGCGGGTTGGCCCCAGTTTGGCCTTTAGTCCGGCCAATGTTGGCGACGGCGTGGCAGGTCACACATCGCTCTGCGACGGCACCTTGGAACGGTGCATGGCAGGAGACGCATTGATTATCCAATTTGGCGTGCGCTTGGGTCAGCTTTCCTGGACTGATCATCGCATCTGGCTGGAAATAAATCAGCGTTAAGACAACTGAAAAGGCCAACAGTCCTGCAATCATCAGCCAGATCCGGGTCACTGAAAGCCCCAATACCAAGCTTCGACGGCAATGTGGGTCAGGGCGAGTAAGGCGAAAGCGCTGGCGATGGGGATATGGACCTGATGCCATTTCCGGATGACGTTTAGGGCCAAACTGGCGGCATGGGTTTGTGTTTCAATGCTGGCTTCAGGGACCAGCTCTTCCCGCAGTCGTGCTTGGGTGGCTGAGAAGCGCTTGCGAACCCGCTGCAGCAGATATTTGCCGGTCAGGCCGCTGCAAACATTGATCAGCATGGCCCAAACGGCAAGCCAAGCCAGCCAAGCATTAAAATGGATGCCCGCATGCACCAAGATGAAAAGGGAACCAGCCCAAGCCATGATTTCGTGCACGTGGAGCAGTTCCACGGGCTGGCCAACCGAGATCAGCTTTCGCTTACGTAAAGAATAGCCAAAGGAAAAGATGATCAGCAAGACGCCTGGGATGCCCAATAGCTTCCCGATCCAAACAAGATTTCCAAAGTGGAGTGCAGCATCAAGCGCCAGCGCACTCGCACCCAACAGAGCCAAGGATGCTGCAAACGGCAGGACATCGAAGAAGAAAACATTATCCTTGGCTTGCGCTGACATGGTCTTGGCTAGCCAGCAGACGCAGCTGCAAGATCAAATGTCCGGCGGGCTGGCATCCTAGGGGAGAATGCAAGACTTGATGGGCTAGGTACGTGCCGGCTAGTCGCCAAACTGCCCGTCAGCGCGAGAGATTGTAAGACTGCAGCGCGTTGGATTTTGAACTTGCGCAAGCCCAAAAGATCAATGATCTTCAGGTCCCGCAACTTCGTCATTTCGCGGCTGACCGTTTCAAAGGTCATGCCAAGGTGGTCGGCAATGTCGGCCCGCATCATCGGTAAATCGACGAGGAGCTCTCCGCCGACCGATTGGCCCAAGCGTTGACCTAAGCTGGCCAAAAACCACGCAAGCTTTTGTTCGGCGGGGGCAAAGCTGATCATGACGACATGCTCGCTGCCAGGCTCTTGTCCGCCATAGGCGGCGTCAATCACCTTCATGGCCCGTGTAGGCTCTGATTGCAGCATGCGCTGAAGGCCCAAATGCCCCAGCCGCGACACGCGCGACGCACAGGCTGCTTCCGCATCAACCTGTTCTGGCCCATGCGTCCCTAAGCCGAACACGTCGCCCGGATAACAAAAGGACAACACACACCGCCTGCCACCCTCCGTCATCTTTTGCAGGCGGATACAGCCGCTCTCAACTTGATAGATTGCGCCGCTGGGGTCGCCCTCCGAAAAGAAGGGGCGGTTTCGCGGTCGGCTCATGAAGAGATCAAGATCGCTTGTTTGGAGTAGGGGTTTGGCCATGCAGTGAGCCTCCATCAAATCTGTTGAGTGCCCCGGAGAGACGCGCGGCTGCCACAGTTTTGGTTCAACCTTTCTGGCTGCAAGCGGTTCCGTCCGTACATGACGTTTCTTGTGTGTTGGGCCCAAGCTGGAGCATAGAAAACGCGGCGCTTCACGCTTTTTCGCCGTGGCGATTTGATGGCGATCAATTCGAAGGATGGGCTATCAGGAAAAGAATGACGCTAAATTCCTATATCGAGGTAAGCGCATGACCCATATTTGCATCATTCAAGGCCATCCAGATTCACGAGGCGGGCACTTATGCCACGGCCTAGCGGCTGCCTATCGTCAGGGTGCGGTAGACGCCGGACATCGCGTTTCTGATATCGACATTGGTGGCCTTACCGTTGATTTTATTCGTAATGCGGATGCAATGGCCCTGCCGCCGAATGAGACGATCCAAGAAGCGCAGCAGACGATTCTAGAGGCAGAGCATTTGATGATCATCTATCCGTTATGGCTTGGCACCATGCCGGCCTTGGTGAAGGCCTTTTTTGAGCAAGCCGCGTGCGGAGATTTCTTTCTCGAAAAGACAGAAAAGGCTTGGCCAGTTGGCAAGCTGAAGGGACGCAGCGCGCGCCTTGTGGTTACCATGGGCATGCCAGCAGCTGCCTATCGCTTATTGATGGGCAGCCATGGCGTGAAGGGGTTTGAGAGTGGGATATTGGGGATTGCCGGCATCGGCCCAATCCGCGAAACCCTGTATGGCAATGTGGAGGGCAGTCAACGTACCCGGACAAAATGGCTGGCAAAGATGCGAGACCTTGGTGCCCGGGCGCGCTGATCAAGCAGGCATAGAGTCCTTTTTGGGCGATGGGCTGGCAGGGCCAGGACCGCTGCGGACAATTTCGACCCGCACTTTGGTGACATAGGAAGCCAAAGCCCCCAAAATCGCCAACATCGGTGCTGCCAGTACGACCGCACCGCCGGCAATAGCTCCGAGCGTCAGCGGCATATCGACCACAATGTCACCATCGGGCTCAACGATCCGGATACGGCGCACTTTGCCTTCCGCGGCCAATTTCTTGACCGAGGCAATCAACTCATCACCAACCAGTTCGACATTCTCAGTCCAGGTCGTTTTCTTCTCGTCTTTATCATGCTCCGCATGGGCTTCGTCGTCTTTATGATGGCTCATGGTCTGCTCCTCGGTTTTGTGGGTAAGTGGGGAGCGTACGGGCAAACGCCGTGACAGGCTTGATGCCGGTCAAACCGCCAGCAGCAATCATCGGCTTAGTGGGCGTATGATGAGACGGTACGCGCCCACACAATGGAACAGACCAAGGGTCGGCGCTCTATTTGTGTTGACCGCGTTTACTTTGGCAGCATGCGCTACGCCGCAACCCTATGAGCCTTCAAACAGCCGTACCGATGTGCCTGCCGTCTGGTCCGCCCCGCAGCCCACGGTGCCAGCGACGGATTTAACCCAGTGGTGGGAGAAATTTCACGACCCGATTCTAAGCCGACTGATCGACGACGCCTTGGTCGCAAATCCCACTTTGGAGGGGGCCGCAGCAAGCCTGCAACAAGCCCGTGCGCTGCGCGACGTTGCCGAAGCTGGACTTTGGCCCCAGGGCCAAGGCACGGGGTCCGCGCGCAGGTCAACGCAAGGCACTGCCGCCAGTAATCGCGCCGCTTCCACCTTGGTTTCGCTGGGCATTGAAGAGAGTTGGACCTTGGATGTGTTCGGGGGCAAGCGCAGCGCGCTCGCAGCCCAGCAAGCGGCCGTCTGGTCGCGCATGGCTAATCTAGGCGATTACCGCGTCCAAATCTCCGCAGAGCTTGCGACGACCTATATCAATCTGCGGGCCGCGCAGGCACGTTTGGCCTTGGCGCAGCAAACCCTGTCCAGCCAGTCGCACACCCGGCAATTGGTAGGATGGCGTCGTCAGGCAGGCTTGGTTAGCGCGCTCGATAGCGATCAGGCCGACTTTGCCTTTGCGTCCACTCAAGCAAGCCTGCCCGCTCTTCAAAACGCGATCACCCAGTCAAGTCATGCCCTCAGCGTCCTAACCGGCAGGCCGCCACTGGAGTTGGTAGGTCTGTTGGAAGAGGTGCGCGCAGTGCCCGTGGTTGAGACCAGCCTTGTCCTAAACCTTCCCGCAGAGACCCTGCGTCGGCGCGCGGATGTTCGGGCTGGCGAGTTTGCGGTGCTGGAAGCCTTAGGGCGATTGGGGCAGGCCGAAGCGGCGACTAAGCCAAGTTTCACTTTAGGCGGCTCTATCGGCCTTTCGGCAGCAGGTCTCGGCACGTTGCTCAACGGCTCCTCGCTGCTCACGGCCCTATCGGCATCGGTTCTGGTTCCCATTGGGCCTGGCCCGGCAGCGCAAGTGCGCGCCGATCAGGCGGGGGTTGAGCTGGCCAAGCACGCCTATCGCGGCACTGTGCTTTCCGCCTTGCGCGATGTCGAAGATGCGCTGGAGCGCTTGCGAGACAATCAAGCCTTCTTAGCGTCACTCACGAAAGCTAATGCTGCCGCATCACGCGCCTATGGACTGGCGCAAATCCGCTATCGCAGCGGCCTGATCGACTTCCAGACCGTGCTCGACACCGAGCGGGCCGCGTTTTCCAGCCGCGATGGTTTGGTGACCGCGCGCGCCAATCTCAGCCTCGATTCCATCACTTTATATAAGGCGCTAGGGGGTGGCTGGGATGCTGACCTGCGGGAACAGCCATGACCGATACCAGCAAAACAAATCCACCAAATCCGCCTGAGCTCAACACCGGGGTCAAAGAAAAACTCGATAGGCTGTTGGGGGAGGATCAGGCCAAGCCTTGGTTTAAACGACCAGTGGTTTGGATTGGAGTCGCGCTTCTGATAGCCGCAGCTCTCGGCTTTTGGTGGTGGCAGGTTCAAAAGGCCGCTCGGGCAAAGCCAATGTTTCATACTCAAGCTGCCCGCATGGGTGACGTGACTTTGAGCGTTATAGCCAATGGCACGCTGCAACCCATTCGAACCTATGCAATCGGCAGCGAATTGTCTGGCACCGTGTCGCGGGTCAATGTGGACGTGAATGACCGCGTGACACAAGGACAAATCCTGGTGGAACTGGATACCTCCAAACTGCGGGATCAGATCGCACGGACCAAGGCCACGCTATTTTCCGCGCGCGCCAATGTAGCCCAAGCGGCTGCAACTCGAAGGCAAGCCCAAGTCAGCCTCGCCCGCCTGCAACGCGTGTGGCAACTTTCCAATGGCCAAGTCCCGGCTCAGGCCGAACTGGATATGGCGAGGGCCGATGTCGATCGTGCGATTGCGGCAGGCAATATCGCAGCCGCTGGCGTCCGGGATGCGCAAGCCGCGCTCTCCACCGACGAGATCAATCTGTCGAAAGCCTCCATCCGCGCCCCAGCAGATGGCGTCGTCTTGACCCGGACAGTAGAGCCCGGAAGCGCTGTGGCCGCTTCGTTCCAATCTGTCACACTCCTCACACTCGCCTCCGATCTCGCCCGCCTGCGCGTGTGGGGCTATGTCGATGAGGCAGACGTTGGCTCTGTCATGGTTGGCCAAGAGGCGACCTTTACTGTTAGCGCATTCCTAAATCGCACCTTTCCAGCGCAAGTGACCCGCGTTGGCTCAGGCTCCACCATCACCGACAATGTCGTGACCTATCTGACCTATCTTGACGTTGCCAATGATGACTTGATGCTGAAGCCCGGCATGACGGCTACGGCTACCATCATTGCTAAGCGTCACCAGAATGTCCTGCTCGTGCCCAATATGGCATTGCGCTTTACGCCAAACCAAGCCGCTACTAGCGCCGCGCCAAAGCAAAACAGTCTGTTGAGCGCCTTAACGCCGCGGGTGCCGGGCGGGCGAGGTGTCCGAAAACAGGATCAGGCCTCGTCGGTCGCCGGTGCAAAAGTAGTCTATATCCTGCGAGACGGTGCCCCTGTCGCCATCACCATCAAGACTGGGCTCAGTGACGGGCAAATGACTGAGATTGTCGGTGGCGACCTAAAGGCGGGCATGCCCGTCATCACGGATCAACTTGCAGCGCAAAGTCCATGAGTTCGCTGATCTCGCTCCAAGGGGTGTCCAAGCGCTATGGCGAAGGGGCCAGTGAATTGATGGCGCTCAACCAGATCAGCCTTGAGATTCAAGAAGGCGAGTTTATTGCCATAATGGGGGCAAGTGGTTCCGGCAAATCGACAGCTATGAATATTCTGGGCTGTTTGGATACGCCAACCGCCGGCACTTATTTGTTCAAAGGCGTCCATGTTGAGGCGTTGAGCCGCGATCAACGTGCGCGCATCCGTCGACGTTATCTGGGCTTTGTCTTTCAAGGCTTCAATCTCTTGGCGCGGACGTCGGCGCAGGAAAATGTTGAACTGCCCTTGCTCTATCGTGGCGACTCCCAAGCGGATCGAAAGAAGGCCGCGCGCGAGGCCTTGGGCGCAGTCGGTCTGGCTGGCTGGGAGCATCACACACCGTCGCAATTGTCTGGCGGTCAGCAACAACGTGTCGCCATTGCGCGCGCAATCGTGACAGAGCCCGCGGTGGTTCTGGCGGATGAGCCGACCGGCAATCTAGACACCCAACGCAGCCACGAGATCATGAGCCTCTTGGTCGGCCTAAACCGAGATCATGGCATTACCGTCCTGATGGTAACGCACGAGCCGGACATGGCCGCCTATGCCCATCGTATGGTGCATTTTAAAGATGGAAAGGTCGCCAAGGATGCGACCAATCCTAACCCGACTTCCAGCCCGCCATTTCAGGCGGACCCTGCGCAGGAGACGGTGTGATGTTGTTTTCAGTGTTCATGCTGGCGGTGAAGTCGGTTTATCGCAATCTCTTGCGCTCCTTTCTCACTATTCTGGGCATTGTGATTGGCGTCAGCGCCGTCATCACGATGGTCACCATCGGCAATGGGGCGACCCAGGCCATCAAGGATCAGATCTCCAGCCTTGGGACCAATATCTTATTGCTCAGCCCCGGTCAGCGCATTGGCGGCGGGGCCGGTGGGGGTGGGGGCGTTCCACAATTTACAGAGGCGGACGCCGACGCGATCCGCGACCAAATTGGTGGGATTAAATTCGCCATTGCAACGTCGCAGCGTCCCGTCGTTGCCATTGCCAATGGGCATAATTGGTCGACCATAATTGCCGGTGCCGCCAATGACTATTTTGCCGCCGGAAACTGGGAACTAGCCAGCGGTCGCACGTTTGAACCAGCAGAAGAAGAAGCAGGCGCGGCGGTGTGCGTGATTGGCGAAACCGTGCGCCGGGAAGTCTTTGGCGGCACGATTGGTCAAACGGGCCTTGGCTCTGCTCTTCGGATCAAGCAATTCTCCTGTCAGGTGATTGGAATCACAAAGCCCAAGGGCCAGATCGGCATGGGGGATCAGGACAATAGCATTGTGACCCCACTCAAGACCTTTTTGCGACGTGTCTCGGGCAATAGCCAGATTGGCTTGATTGTCATCAATATGACGGAAGGGGCCGATAGCGCATCGCTGAAATCCAGCCTCACGCAATTAATGCGCGAGCGTCGCAAGTTGGGCGACCTGAAGACTGGTGGCGCGGATGATAACTTCAATATATTCGATACCCAACAATTGGCCGATACCTTGTCGGGCACGATGGGTCTATTGACGTCTCTTTTAGGCGCCGTGGCAGCTGTCAGCCTGTTGGTGGGTGGTATCGGCATCATGAATATCATGCTTGTCAGCGTCACCGAACGTACCCGCGAGATTGGGCTTCGTCTTGCCGTTGGTGCGCTGGAGGGAGAAGTCCTGCTGCAGTTTCTGATTGAGGCGGTCGTGCTGTCGGCGTTGGGCGGACTGATTGGCATTCTCTTGGCAACAGCAGCTTCGATTGGCCTCTCCTCGCTCATGAATCTGCCCTATCGGTTTGATCCGGCGATCAACATTTTCGCGCTCTTCTTCTCAGGGTTGATTGGGGTCATTTTTGGCTATTTCCCCGCCAGAGGGGCAGCGCGCATGGACCCGATTGAAGCGCTTCGTCACGAGTAAAAGCGCGTTTTGATCCGTTGGGATCAAAGTTGCGCGCTCATGATCAATTGGAGAAATGCCCTCGGCCGTCGTCAGGCAGCCGAGGGCAAATCTGTGATCATGGACCGCTGGCGTTACGCAGCGACGCCGTCATAAACATCCAAACGGCTCGGGTCAGACTGACTGAGCACGCCACGGGCTTTCTCAATCTCTTCGGCACTGCCATGCGCCATTACCAAGAAGCTGTCGGCCTTCACGTCGGTCTCATAACGGACAACACTGTCTTCAGGGACGCCGATGCTGGAGATGGCGCCACCCAAGGCACTTAGGCTTCCGATCACCAGCGCGCCTTCGAGCGCTGAGATAACGGCAGTTGCGAGATAGCCGAGCACGACGACTTGGCCGAACACGGGAACGACCATGAAGACACCGCCAAACAAGAGGCCCCACAGTCCGCCCCAAAGCGCACCGCGTGAGCCCCACATTTGGATGCGGTCGCCCATGTTGTAAAAGCCCATAACCTTTTCTTCGGTGTGATAGCCTTTGCCTACGACACTGATGTTCTTCACGCCGATACCGGCTGCTGCCAGTGCTTGCACCGCTTTATCCGCGTCTTCGTGACGAGGATAAACGGCGATGATTGTGTTTGCTTGATCCATAGGTTTCTTCATTTCTAAAAGGGGGGAGGGGAGGATGGATTGGCGCTATTTGTCGAATTCAATCGTGACGCCGCTGATTGCCAAGGTGAGTTCGAGGCCTTCGCTTTGGGTGTTGAGACGAAGTTCCACGCCCTTGCGATTTGTAAGGCCGCCGGTGCCGGCACCAATCGGGCCAACCGTCGCCCCGACGCCTGCGGCACCATAAACGCCTTCAAAATCGGCGAGGCTTTTCAGCTTGTAGACTTCGGCGGTACCGTCGATGGTCGATGCACCGATACCAAGGGCGCTCAAGCCTTTGACGGTGAAGGGATAGGTGCGGCCTTTGTAGCTCAAAACCCCGTGGCCCCAGCTATAGCCAACCCCAATCGCGATGTTTGTGGCTTTAAACGTAGCTGTTGCGCTCAACGGGGTGGGAGCAGGGCTGGTGACGGGGACAGCCGGGCGCGCTTGAGCCGTGGAGGTGATGCCAAGGGCAGAGATGGCGCACAGGGCCAGAATAGGAACCAATTTCATGATGTGTCTCCAAAAGCCAGATTGGCTGATGGATCTGACTGGTAGGGCTGCACCCGATTTGCCGACTTGACGCCCGTCAATCGTGGCCCCGCCTTTCGCGCCTAGGTGAAGGTTTGGAATGCCGTCGTCCCAATTGGATAGGCTCAGGAGTTATCACATGAACAAGACACGCAATACCTTGCACGAAACCATTCGCGCCCAATCGGTTGAATTGCTCAACAAGCATTTGGCTGCGGCTATCGATCTCCATGCCCAAACCAAGCAAGCCCATTGGAATGTGCGCGGCCCAAACTTTATCGCCATTCATGAGTTGTTTGATCGTGTGTCCGAACAAGTCGAGACCTATTCCGATATGTTGGCCGAACGCGCCGGTGGTCTGGGCGGTGTGGCGCAAGGCACTGTCCAAGTCGCCACCAAAAACTCATTTCTGGTCCCCTATGATTTAGGCTTGGCCGATGAAAACCAGCATGTATTTGCCGTCGCTGGCAGTTTGGCGGCTTTTGGCCAATCGGTGCGCGAAGCGAGCGCAACAGCCGCCAAGTTTGGCGACGCCGACACCTCTGACCTGTTCACCGAGATGTCGCGCGGAATTGATCAGCAACTCTGGTTCGTTGAGTCCCATGTCGCACCGTCTGCTTAAGCATCAGAAATCAACTGGCTGGTCAGCCAAGCCTCACTATTGGGGCTTGGCGCTGGTCGCTTTGGGCTTGGGGGCGTGCGCGTCCCCATTGCCTATAACGACTGCGGACAAGGATTTGGTCATGGGGGATCGAATTTGCAGAGGCGAGGCAACTCAAATCTACTTTGCTAACCAAGATGACGTCCTAAGCCCCAGCGCGGTTCAGGTGCTGTCGGTCTTGAGCACCAGCCTCTTGCGCTGCCCACGCCGCAAGATCCTATTGTTGGCAGTATCAGGCGATGATGGTGCACCCGCCTTTACCAACGTGGCCGAGCAAAGGCTGTATCGTGTCCGTTCAACCTTGTTGGAGCGCGGCCTATCAGAGGGCAGTTTTGACGCGGAACCGACGCTTGCGCCGCATGTACGTCTTCCCAAAGGCCCAATTGGCGGGGTTGTGGTTGTAACAAGGCGGTGACCGATCAATTTTAGATTGACTTTGCCGCCCGATGCGCGCGTCATCCAAGTTGTTCTAGATGGAGATGGACTTTGGGTACGACGCGCGACCTCCTCCGTCAGGGCACTCGGACCATCCACGAGCGCCTTCACCATCATTCAAGCTTTGCGGAATTGATGGACGAAACGATTGCTCTGCCGGGCTATTTGGCGCTGCTTGAAAGCTTATACTCTTATCATCAAGGGCTAGAGCATGCTCTGGACTCCGCCATTTTTCCAGAACGGTCACAGGCACCCACAGTCGATCATCGTAGCCAACGTCTCTTGCAAGACATGGAAGAATTACGGCCAAGCAGCCCTGATCATACCGGCTATGTGCAAGCCGTCGCGCATACCGAGATTAAGTCCTACGGCGCTTGGCTGGGTGTCCTCTATGTGCGCGAAGGCTCGATGATGGGTGGACGGGCTTTAGCTGCCAAGCTTGATCATTTGTGCGGCGACCAAGCGAGCGGGCGCAGCTTTTTTCAAGGCGGCAGTGGCGATGGGGCATCTTGGCAAAGGCTCTGTCGTGCATTGGATGGCCTCAATGAACCGGAAGCCCAAGACCAAGCGCTTCAAGCGGCTCTGGCCAGTTTTCAGCTTTTTGACACATGGATGATGCCGAAAGCCGTTGTTACTCCATTTCTGGTTTAGAGTGCCCAGCGCTCTAGGGAACCAATCAACCCCGGAGGCGTTTAATGGCTATGCCCCAGACCCTTGCCTCATCAACCCTTCCCCCTGAACCGCCAACCCTGACCAATTGCGACAAGGAGCGGATCCACGAGATCAACTCGATCCAAAGCGGCGGCTTTCTGCTCGCGCTAACGCCAGACTGGATAATTGAGCGGGCCTCGGCCAATTGCGGGGAGTTTCTGAATCAGAAGCTTGAAGAGATATTGGGGGCAAATCTAACGGCCTTGATCATGCCCGAAGCGGTGCATGCGATCCGCAATCGCCTGTCCTCCCTTTATCGGCAGGATGTCATCGAGCGAATATTTGCCATTGTTCTGCAGGAAGGCGGTCCAGGCTTTGACCTCGCGGTCCATACCAGTGGCGATTTGATCCTGCTGGAGGCGGAGCTAAGCGAGGAATCGGGTGAGCTAAACGCGGGCTCTATGGTACGGTCGATGATCGACCACGTGCAGCATCAGCATCATGTGAGCGACCTAACACATGAAGCCGTCCGACTGGTACAAGCTTTGACCGGCTATGATCGTGTGATGATCTATAAGTTCCATCCCGATGGCTCGGGCGAGGTGATTGCCGAACGGTGCCGCCCATCGATGGAACCCTTTCTGGGCCTGCGCTATCCAGCGACCGACATTCCCCAGCAAGCTCGGGCGCTTTTGATCCGCAACCCAATCCGCACCTTGCTAGATATCGATAGTCCACCTTCACCTATCGTGAGCACCAAGACTTTCGCTGATGCATTGACAGACCTATCCATGAGCAGCCTCCGCTCGCACTCGCCCATCCACCTCGAATATCTGCGCAATATGGGTGTGGCGGCGACCATGACGATTTCGCTTCTCAAGAATGGCGCGCTGTGGGGCTTGATTGCGTGTCACCACATGACCGCTCGCACCATAGGCTATGAGCGGCGCACGACGGCCGAAGTATTTGGCCAAGTCCTGGCCCTGCTGATTGATCGGTGTGAGCGGGAAGAGCTGATCACGTTTGAAGCTTCGACCCGTCAGATTACCGCTGATCTTTTGGCATCCGTCGCTCTCGCTGGCGTCGCAACTAAGGACGTCGCGCAATTGGCCAATCAATTGGTCAATATTGTCCCCTGCGATGGAACAGCCTTTTGCATCGACGGCAGCGTGACCCTGAAGGGCTCCACACCCTCTTTGGAAGAATTTGAGGTGTTGCGTAGTTTTCTTGACGGTGTTTCGGCGAGCCGCGTCTATAGTAGCAATGAAATCGAAAGTGTCTGCCCGTCGGCAAATAGCTTTAAGGATCGCGCCGCAGGCATGTTGGCGATCCCCATCTCAACCATTCCCCGAGATTATCTTGTCTTCTTCCGTAAAGAGACCGCGTCGACGGTGAAATGGGCGGGCGATCCCACCAAAACGGCGGAGGTGCTTGGCCCAGGTGAAGTCCGTATCAGCCCGCGCAAGAGCTTCAAGGCGTGGCAGGAAACTTTGCACGGCAAAAGTACGCAATGGACAGATGCTGAACTGCGTGCCGCGGGAGCTTTGCAAATCACGGTGCTGGAGGTGGTTTTGCGCTTGATCAGTGCCACAGAGGCAGAGCGCAAGGCAGCCAGCCAAACGCAAGACCTTTTGATTGCTGAGCTCAATCATCGGGTCCGAAACATCTTGGGCCTCATCCGAGGCTTGATTTCGCAAACTCGGATCAATGCCAAAGACATGGATACATTCGCCAGCGTGCTGGGCGACCGGGTTCATGCACTCGCCCGTGCGCATGATCAAATCACCGCGAAGAATTGGGGGCCCGGGTCGTTTCAAACCCTCATTGCTACCGAAGCTGAGGCCTATCTGGGGCCAGCCTGCAACACCATTCATATGTCTGGCCCACCTGTATTGTTGATTCCACAAGCATTTTCTACGCTTGCCCTCGTCATCCACGAACTCATAACCAATGCCGCTAAATACGGCGCATTCTGTGGCGAGGGTGGCCATGTCGATATTACTTGGCGGATCGGCCCTCAAGGCGAGCTAATCGGCAATTGGACAGAAATTGGTGGCCCACCGGTGACAGCACCATCTCATCGTGGCTTTGGCTCTACCATCATCGAAGCGTCTATTCCCCACGAGCTGGGTGGAGAGTCCGCGATTACCTTTCTGGCCACTGGTGTGAAGGTCAGCTTCTCCGTCCCTTCCCAATTCGTCGTCTTGGAGGAACAGCCGATTAACGCCGCAACAAAGACAGCCGATACGCCCCAAGTTGGCAGCTTGCAGGGCCATGTTTTGCTGGTTGAAGACAATCTCATCATCGCCCTCGACGCAGAAGCCATGTTGCTGAGCCTTGGCGCCGAGCGCGTCTTGGTCGCCAGTAATGTAAAAGATGCGCTGGCCATTCTTGACCGTGAAAAGCCAAGCTTTGCTTTGTTGGACGTCAATTTGGGCAATCAAAATAGCTTCCCAATTGCCGATCGCTTGTTTGAGATGGAGGTGCCGTTCATCTTCGCCACCGGCTATGGCAGCGGTATCAATTATCCCTCAGATCAAAATGCGCGGCCCTTTATCACCAAACCCTATACCAAGGATTCAATCGCGAAAGCCTTGGGTGGGATTGAACCATTTATCGCCAGCTAATCGGGCCATGTCTGGAACCAAGGCCGCGTTGATACGTTTCTCTTCCATAGGCTGAGCAATCTTGCCAGCGGCCTAAGGACTAAAACGATGAAACCGAAAATCCTGATCTTGTGTTTGACGATGCTGAGCGTCACTTCTTTTGCAGCTTGCAATACCATTCGTGGTGCTGGCCGGGACGTGAGCGCTGGTGGCGAAGTGGTCAGCGACGCGGCTGGCAAAGTTCAATCCGACCTAGCCACTTCTAAAGCTAAGCAAGACGCGAAAGACGAAGCCGACCGCAAGGCAGCTGCGCGCGCCAAGCCTTACTCAAACTAGAGCCACGTGCTCGCGTCCAAAAGGACAAATCCTATGAAACGTCAAATAAGTGCCTATCTCTTGGCAGCGTCCGTGCTGTCACCTGCCTTCTTTGTCCCTGCCGCGATGGCGCAGCCCGCTCGCATTGAGTTCGGTCGGGCGGGCGGTGGTTGGGTCGATCAAAATGGCCAACCGACCCGCCGTGAACGCACCGACGCGCAAGACCGCAATATGGAACGGCGCGACAATCGGTTGGACCAGCGCGAAGCTGCCGTCCGTCAAGACCGCCGTGAGCTGAACCAAGACCGCAAATCATGGCGCGATACGCGCCGTGGCGCGACTTGGGACCAGGGCGTCCACAATGGCTATTACAATAACCGCAACCAGTGGCGTTACGGCCAGCCTTCGCAATGGCAAATGCGTCAACGCGGCTTCTCCATGGGCTATCGCCCGTGGACGCGTGGTCAAAGCCTAGGCGGCTATAACCAGCGCTTCGTCGAACTTGACTATCGCGGCCACAATCTGCGCGCCCCGCCCCGTGGTTATCGCTGGGTCGAGGATGATCGCGGTGATTATCTACTGGCAGCCATTGTCGGCGGGTTGATTGCGCAAGTGATCATCAATAGCCCGCGCTAGTCTGCTAACGAACGCAGGGCTTACCATGAAAAGGGCCCGGCCAATCAATTGGCCGGGCCTCAGACTGCTGACAAACCCCGTCATTTTGGCGGGGTTTTGTTTTATGTGTTGAGTGTTTGAAGAGAGTGGCGTTGGCAAGTAGGGGATATTTGGTTTAGGCGGGCCTTAAGTTGGGTTTTTGA